>DASYKC010000064.1:0-39905 GCA_035995885.1 Caldimonas sp.
GGCTTCACGGTCCGCACCGCCGAGAACGGCGAAGAGGCGATGAAGCGCCTCGGCGAGGACAAGCCCGACCTGATCCTGATGGACGTCGTCATGCCCGGCCAGAACGGCTTCCAGCTGACGCGCGCGATCACGCGCGATCCGCGCTTCGTGAACGTGCCCGTGATCATGTGCACGAGCAAGAACCAGGAAACCGACAAGGTCTGGGGCATGCGCCAGGGCGCGCGCGACTACATCGTCAAGCCGGTCGATCCCACTGAATTGATGGCCAAGATCCACGCCTTTGACTGATTCGTGAATGGCGAACAAGCAGGCCCTTCGCGATCTTCAGAGCCGCCTTGCCGAACGGCTGCAGGCCGCCCGCACCGAGCCGCTGGCGCAGTCGTGGCTCGCGGTCGAGTGCAGCTCGCGCGGCTTTCTCTTTCCGCTGCGCCAGGCCGGCGAGATCTTCGCCCTCGCGCCGATGGTGCCGGTGCCGCACAGCCACCGCTGGTTCCTCGGCGTCTCCAACCTGCGCGGCCACCTGCACGGCGTCGTCGACCTGGCCGGCTTTCTCGGCGTCAAGACGGCCGAGGCGCCGCGCGACCAGGCGCGGCTGGTCGGCTTCAACCAGTCGCTCGACATCAACTGCGTCCTCCTCGTCGATCGCCTCTCGGGCCTGCGCAGCGAAGACGAGCTGACCCGCGATGCCGACGACGACACCGCGGTGCGCCCGACCTTCGCCGGGGCGCGCTTTCGCGATGCCTCGGCGCGGGTCTGGCAGGAATTGCACCTTGCCGAGCTCGCGGGCGACGAGTCGTTCCTGCGCATCGTCGGCTAGACCATGACGGCTGCTGAGAGGTCCATATGAGCTTCGTGAACAAGATCAAAGGCTGGGGTCAAAAGGGCAGCGCCGACCAAGGCGGCCTCGACGGCGACGTCGCCGTCGCCGACGACTTCGGCGCCACGCGCGGCTCGGCCACGCACGCCGTCACCGACCTGCCGCTCGCCGACATCGAGGCCGCGGCCGCCTTCGACGCGATGCCGCAATCCGGCGACGGCGCGCCGCCGCAGCCCTCGATCATCTCGGAGTCGGCGCCGTCCGAGAGCGCCGACTTCACCGAGACCCGGCTGCAGGACGCCGACACCGGCGCCGCGCCGCTCGGCGCCGCCTTGC
This sequence comes from Caldimonas sp., assembly GCA_035995885.1. GTDB lineage: Bacteria > Pseudomonadota > Gammaproteobacteria > Burkholderiales > Burkholderiaceae_C > Schlegelella_A. The sequence goes on from DASYKC010000064.1 coordinate 1,154, forward strand.
CCCTCATCGGCGATCGTCCCGCCGCCGAGCAGCAGCGCATCCTGCTGGCGATGCTCGGCATCGGCCTGGTCGGCCTGATCGTCCTGACGGTCCTGTCGTTCGCCTCCGCCGGCCGCGGTTCGGCGCAGGTCGCCGCCAGCGGCCAGGCGCTGATGCAATCGCAGCGGCTCGCCAAGTCGGTCTCGCAGGCGCTGACCGGCAACCCGGCGGCGTTCCCCGAGGTCAAGGAGAGCGCCGACGTGCTCGGCAGCAACGTGCGCAGCCTGAAGAACGGCGAGGGCCCGGTCGCGGCCGCGCCCTCGGGCGTCCAGGACGCGCTCGATGCCGCTCTACCCCTCGTCGATCGCGCCGAGAAAAGCGCGAACATCGTCTTCAGCCAGCAGAAGGCGCTCACCGAAGTCGGCCAGTCGCTGCGCGCGATCAACCGGCAGTCGGTCGACCTGCTCGAGGCCGCCGAGGCGATCCTGTCGCTCAAGCTGCAGCGCGACACCAGCCCGACCGAGGTCTCGGCGCTCGGCCAGCTGGTGATGCTGACGCAGCGGATCGGCAAGTCGGCGAACGAGTTCCTGACCGCCGAGGGCGTCAACCCCGAGGCGGTCGTCCTGCTCAGCAAGGACCTCAACTCGTTCAACGAGATCACCAAGGGCCTGCTCGACGGCAACCAGCAGATGGGCCTGCCCGGAACGCGCGACCCGCAGGTGCGCGAGCGCCTGATCGCCCTCAACAAGCTCTACCAGGAAACGCGCACCCGCGGCGGCGTCATCCTCGACAACCTCGGCGGCCTGAACGCGGCGCGCGAGGCACAGAACACCATCGTCACCGACAGCGAGCCGCTGCGCAAGACCCTCGAGACCGTCCAGGACAAGCTCGGCAGCGAGACCGGCTTCAGCGGCCTGACGCTGCTCATGCTGCTGCTGTGCGCGATCCTCGTCATCTTGGGCGGTGCCGGGTTCCTGCGCCTGTACGTCTCGGAGCAGGGCCAGCGCGCCCAGCTCGCGCAGACGCGGCGCCTCGAGGCCGAGGGCCAGGAGAAGGAAGCCAAGCGAGTCAACGACGCCAACCAGGCGGCGATCTTGCGGCTGATGAACGAGCTGCAGGGCGTTGCCGAAGGCGACCTGACGCAGCAGGCGACCGTCACCGAGGACATCACCGGCGCGATCGCCGACTCGGTCAACTACACCGTCGAGGAGCTGCGCACGCTGGTCTCGCAGGTGCAGGGAACGGTCGGCCGGGTGACGACGACGACCGAGCAGGTCGAGGCCAACTCGACCGAGCTGCTGGCGACGTCGTCCGAGCAGCTGCGCGAGATCCGCGACACCGGCGAGTCGGTGCTGCAGATGGCCGGGCGAATCAACAACGTCTCGACGCAGGCGCAGGAAACGGCGGGCGTCGCGCGCCAGTCGCTGCAGGCGGCCGAGTCCGGCCTCAAGGCGGTGCAGAACACGATCGGCGGCATGAACTCGATCCGCGACCAGATCCAGGAAACGTCGAAGCGGATCAAGCGCCTGGGCGAGTCGTCGCAGGAGATCGGCGAGATCACCGAGCTGATCTCGGACATCACCGAGCAGACGAACGTGCTGGCCCTGAACGCCGCGATCCAGGCGGCTTCCGCAGGCGACGCGGGACGCGGCTTCTCGGTCGTCGCCGAGGAAGTGCAGCGGCTGGCCGAGCGCTCGGCCGACGCGACGCGCCAGATCGCCGCGCTCGTCAAGACGATTCAGACCGACACCCAGGATGCCGTCGGCGCCATGGAACGATCGACGCAGGGCGTGGTCGAGGGAACGCGCCTCTCGGACGCGGCGGGCACCGCGCTCGGCGAGATCGACCGCATCACGCGCCAGCTGACCGACCTCGTCGCCGCGATCTCGCAGCAGTCGCTCTCGGAAGCGCAGTCGGCCAACGTCGTCGCCGCCAACATCCAGCACATCTTCGCCGTCACCGAGCAGACCAGCGAGGGCACGCGCTCGACGGCGCACATGGTGCGCGAGCTGTCGCGCACGGCCGAGGAGCTGAAGCAGTCGGTATCGCGCTTCAAGATCGCCTGAGCGCGGTCGCCGCCCCGCGCGACAGCCGCATCGACTTTTCCTGACATTCGCCGAGACGCCCGATGGACAGCAAGCTCATGGGTTTGGAAGACCTGCCGACCACCGGACCGACCGACGACCTCAGCTCGATCGCCTGGGTCCACGAGGAGCTGCGCCGCTCGCTCGAGACGGCGCACAAGTCGCTGCGCCGCTTCCTGAAGGACGCCGAGGCGGTCACCGGCTCGGACATCGATTCGGTCGACCCGGGCGTGCTGCGCGCGGCGCGCTCGCAGATCCACCAGGGCGTCGGCGCCCTCGAGCTGGTCGGCCTGCCGGCGGCGGCGATCGTCCTGCGCGCGAGCGAGACGGCGATCCAGCGCGCCATCGCCAAGCCGCAGGCGCTCACGCCCGAGCTCGTCTCCGACCTCGAGCATGCGTCGTTCGGCCTGCTCGACTACCTGTCGCGCCTGCTCGGGGGCAAGCAGGTGTCGTCGCTCTCGCTCTTCCCTGCCTACCGCGCCGTGCAGGAGGCGGTCGAGGCCGAGCGCGTCCATCCGGCCGATCTCTGGGCCGTCGACTGGCGCTGGCGCGAGGTCGCGAGCGATCCCGACGTCGTCCCGCGCCAGGCCGACGCCACGGTGCGCGCCGAGTTCGAAGGCCACCTCCTCTCGCTCATGCGCGGCACGCAGGCGCTGACCGCCGCCGCGAAGATGAGCGAGATCTGCGCCGGCCTCGGCGCCGGCTCGACGCATCCGCAGGTGCGAACGTTCTGGAACCTCGCCGCGGCGATGTTCGAGGCGCAGCACAACGGCCTGCTCGGCTTCGACGTCTTCACCAAGCGCGTCGCGTCGCGCCTGCTGGCCCAGTTCCGCCTGCTCCAGCGCGGCGACTCGGACGTCTCCGAGCGGCTCGCCCGCGACGTCCTCTTCTTCTGCTCGCAGGCCGCGCCCGCCGGCCGCGGCATCCGCGTGCCACGCCTGGCCGCCGTTCGCGACGGCTACGGCTTCGTCGAGCAGGTGCCGACCGATTACACGCACAGCGTCCTCGGCCGCTTCGATCCGGCGATCGTCGCCCACGCCAAGAAGCGCGTCGCCGCGGCGAAGGAAGCATGGTCGGCGACGGCCGGCGGCGAGATGCACCGCATCGCCGGCCTCTCCGAGCAGTTCGCGCTGGTCGGCGATTCGCTGCGCCGTCTGTTCCCGTTCGGCGAGTCGTTCGCCGCCGAGTTGCAGACGGCGGTGCAGCAGACGCAGGCCGCACAGGCCGCGCCGCCGGCGGCGCTGGCGATGGAAGTCGCGACCAGCCTGCTCTACCTCGACGCCGCACTCGAGGACGGCGACTTCGACCAGCCCGAGCATGCGGAGAGGATCAAGCGCCTCGGCGAGCGGCTCTCGCTGGTGCGGCAGAAAGTACCGCCCGAGCCGCTCGAGCCGTGGATGGAGGAGCTCTACCGGCGCGTCTCCGACCGGCAGACGATGGGCAGCGTCGTCCAGGAGCTGCGCGCCTCGCTCTCCGAGGTCGAGAAGGCGATCGACAAGTTCTTCCGCAATCCCGGCGACCACGCCGCCCTGCACGACGTTCCGGTCCAGCTCAGCTCGATGCGCGGCGTGCTTTCGGTGCTCGGCATGGACGCGGCGTCGCAGGCGCTGCTGCGGATGCGCGACGAGGTCGACGGCCTGGTCTCGACCGAGGTCGATCCCGACCGCGTCAAGTCGGCCGGCGTCTTCGAACGCCTCGCCGGCAACCTCTCGGCGCTCGGCTTCATGATCGACATGCTGAGCGTGCAGCCGCAGACGGCCAAGTCGCTCTTCGTCTACGACGCCGCCGCGGGAACGCTGGCGCCCGTCATGGGGCGCAGCGCGGCACCGCACCCGGCCAGCGGTGCCGCGCCCGTAGAGCCGCGCCTCCTCGAGCAAGCGCAGATGCTCGCCTTCACGTCGGTGCGCGAGGACGTGCCGGTCGAGGAAGTCAGCCGCGATCTCGAGCGCCTGTCGCACGAGGCGCAGGCCGCCGACCAGCCGGCGCTGGCCGCCGCCGTGTTGAAGGCACAGGACGCGCTCGTCAAGGCACGCGATCCGATCGACGTCGCCAGCGCCCGCGGCGAGCTCTCGGAAGCGCTGGTCGATTTCGTCGCCACGTCGACCGAGCCCGCCGGCTTCGCGCCGGTGAGCGCGCCGGTGCCGCTGGCGCCGATGAAGCCGATCACGCTGGTCGAGGACTTCGAGCACGACGACGAGATGCGCGAGGTCTTCCTCGAGGAAGCGCGCGAGGTCGTCGAGTCGGCGCGCACCGCCTGCATCGAGCTGCGCTCGACGCCGGGCGACCTCGAGCTGCTGACGACGCTGCGGCGCGCCTTCCATACGCTGAAGGGCAGCTCGCGGATGGTCGGGCTGAAGTCGTTCGGCGAAGCGGCGTGGTCGTGCGAGCAGGTTTTCAACACCCAGCTCGCCGAGCAGCGCGCCGCCGAGGCGCCGCTGATCGAGTTCAGCGAATGGGTGCTCGCCTACCTCGGCGAGTGGGTCGAGGACATCGCCGCGCATCGCTCGGGCAACCGCAACGAGCGCGAAGTCCAGCTCGCCGCCGGCCGCCTCGCCGGCGGCGGCGCCGAGCCCGCCTCCGACATCGCCCTGCCGATCGGCATGCCGCCGGACCTGCCGAGCCGCAGCGACCTCGACCTGCGCGCGCCGGAGCCGGCGGCCGCCGAGCCGGTGGCCGAAAGCGCCGATCTCTCGTTCGAGCTCGATCTCTCCAGTTTGGATCGCCTGGCCGAGCCGGGGTCGGCGCCGGACGCACCCGCGGTGCCGATGCCGACGCTCGCCGATTCGTCGGCGATGTTCGATCGCTTCGACGACGCGCGCAGCGACGCGATGCAGACGACGCTCGCCAACGCCGACTTCGACGACGTCTCGTCGGGCCTTGTCGACCTCGATCTCGGCAGCCCGGGCGAGACGCCACGCATGATCCAGAGCCTGGCGCCGAGCGAGGGCGCGTCCGGCCAGGACAGCGTCGCCGGCCTCAGCCTCGACCTGTCGACCGGCGAAGTGCACACCGGCGCGCCAGCCGACTTCGCCGCCTCGGGCATGGTCGACTTCGAGGTCGGCAGCGACGCCGGCGCCGGCGAGACGCCGGCCGACGAGCACGTCAAGATCGTCGGCCCGCTGCGCATCGGCATCCCGCTCTTCAACATCTACCTGAACGAGGCCGACGAGCTGTCGCGCCGCCTGATGACCGAGGTCGCCGAGTGGGCGATGGAGCTGCATCGGCCGGTCGGCGAGGTGCCGATCGCGCTCGCGCACTCGCTCGCCGGCAGCTCGGCGACGGTCGGCTTCACCGATCTCTCGCACCTGGCGCGTTCGCTCGAGCACGCCCTCGCCCGCACCCAGGTCATCGGCCACGGCACCGACGAGGAAGCGCGCCTGTTCGTCAACGCCGCCGAAGACATCCGCCGCCTGCTGCACCAGTTCGCGGCCGGCTTCCTGCTCCAGCCGTCGGCCGAGCTGCTGGCGCGCCTCGCCGAGCACGAGCTGAGCTCGGCGCTCCGCCTCGAGGCCGCCACCGCCGCCTCCGAGCTCGCCGAAGGGCAGGAAAGCGAATCGCCGATCGAGCCGGCGATCGCCGTCGAGCCGCTGCTCTCGCTCGACGAGATGACCGATGCGCCGGTCGCGGCCAACGATTCCTTCGCCGACGCCGCACCGGTCGGACAAGGGCCGATCGGCAGCGACGCCGCCGAGCCTGCCGCCGCTGCGGCGGAAGACATCGCCGCCGGCGACGTCGCCGAGACACCAGCCGCCGCGGCCGACGCTTTCCCGGCGATCGAGCCGGAACCGGACGCGCCGGCGCCGTTCGCCGCCGCGGCGCCGCTCGCGCCCGTCGTCGAGCCGCGCCAGACGGGTCGGGAAGCCGCCGCCAACGAGCCGAGCGAGCGCGCCGAAGCCGCCGCGTCGGTCTTCGGCGGCCTGGGCGGCTTCAACACGCTCGGCGTTTCCGAGCTCAAGCCCCTCGCCGCTGCGCCGCTCGAGACCGCTCGCGCCGCGCCGGCGCGCGCGTCGACGTTCGGCGAGGTCGACGACGACATCGATGCGATCGACGCGGTCGACCTCGAGCTGTTCCCGATCTTCGAGGAAGAGGCGCAGGAGCTGCTGCCCAAGCTCGACAGCCAGTTGCGCGACTGGCTGCGCGAGCCGGTCAATGCGGCCCACGCCGGGGCGTGCATGCGCACGCTGCACACGCTCAAGGGCGGCGCCCGGCTCGCCGGGGCGATGCGCCTGGGCGAGATGGCGCACCGGCTCGAGACGCGGATCGAACGTCTGACCGCGACCGACGCGCCCGCGCCGAAGGGCGAGGATGTCGAGGCGCTGCAGGCGGTCTCCGACGCGATGACGAGCGCCTTCGAGGCGCTGCGCAGCCGGGATGCCCAGGCTTATTCCGATGCGGTCGCTGCGGCGACCGCGCCGCTCGCGCCCGCGGCGCGACCGAGCGAGCCGGCGCGCACGCCGATCGCCGAAGCGCCGGTGTTCGTCGCGACGCCGATCGTCCCGGCCTCCGCCGAGGCTGCGGCGCCGATCGAAGAAACGAAGAAGGCGACGAGCGACAAGGGCGAAGACGCGCGCGAGCGCGGCCGCGGCCGCGGCCGGCGCAGCGAGCCCGCGCCCGCGAGCGCGCCCGCGGCCGAGCCGGCGACGATCGACTGGTCGCGCTTCGCGCGCGACGGCAGCGGCGCCGCCAAGCCGGCCGAGCGGACGCTGGCGACGCAGTCGGCGGTGCGCGTTCGCGCGCCGCTGCTCGATCGCCTCGTCAACCAGGCCGGCGAGGTCAGCATCACGCGCTCGCGCATCGAATCGGGCGTCGGCCAGATCAAGGGGTCGCTCTCGGACCTGACCGAGAACCTCGAGCGCCTGCGCGGCCAGCTGCGCGACATCGAGCTGCAGGGCGAAGTGCAGATGACGTCGCGCCTCGAGGCCGCAAAAGCCGCTTCGCAATCGTTCGATCCGCTCGAGTTCGACCGCTTCACGCGCTTCCAGGAGCTGACGCGGATGATGGCCGAGTCGGTCAACGACGTCGCCACCGTGCAGCGCACGCTGCAGCGATCGCTCGAGACGACCGAGGACGAGCTCGTCGCGCAGGCGCGCCTGACGCGCGACCTCCAGGACGACCTGCTCAGAACGCGCATGGTCGAGTTCGAGGGCCTGTCGGACCGCCTCTACCGCGTCGTCCGGCTCGCCGCCAAGGAGACCGGCAAGCAGGTCCGCCTCGACATCGTCGGCGGCTCGATCGAGATCGATCGCGGCGTCCTCGACCGCATGACCGGCGCCTTCGAGCACCTGCTGCGCAACTGCGTCTCGCACGGCATCGAGCCGCCCGAAGCGAGGAAGGCCGCCGGCAAGGACCCGACCGGCACCATCGTCGTCTCGCTCTCGCACGAAGGCAACGAGGTCGGCGTCGAGTTCCGCGACGACGGCGGCGGCCTCGACCTGGCGCGGATCCGCACCAAGGGCGAGTCGATGAAGCTGCTCGAGCCCGGCGTCGAGCACAGCGACGCCGAGCTCGCCAACCTGATCTTCACGGCGGGGTTTTCGACCGTCGACACCGTCACCGAGCTGGCCGGGCGAGGCGTCGGCATGGACGTCGTCCGCTCCGACGTGATCGCCATGGGCGGCCGGATCGAGACCGCGACCGCCGCCGGCCAGGGCACGTCGTTCAAGCTCGTCCTGCCGCTGACGACGGCGGTGACGCAGGTCGTCATGCTCCGCTGCGGCGACAGCACGGTCGCCGTGCCGTCGACGCTGGTCGAGATCGTGCGCCGCGCCACGCCGGCCGAGATCGAGGCCTCGTACGCGAGCGGAAGCTACGAGTTCGGCGGCACGACGCTGCCCTTCTTCTGGCTCGGCGCGCTGCTCCAGCTCGGCTCGCGACCGGGCGAGGGCCAGGGGCGGATGCGCACCGTCGTCGTCGTCCGCAGCGCCCAGCAGCGGATCGCCGTCCACGTCGACGAAGTCCTCGGCAACCAGGAAGTCGTCGTCAAGAACCTCGGCCCGCAGCTGTCGCGCCTGCCCGGACTCGCCGGCATGACGCTGCTCGCGTCGGGCGCGGTCGCCCTGATCTACAACCCGGTCGCGCTCGCGACGCTCTACGGCGACGCCGCGCGGGCGCAGCTCGCGCCGCGCGCCGACGGCGCCGCGCCGGCGCTGCCGAGCGAGGCCGGCGCCAGCGCGGCGGTGGCGCCGCTCGTCCTCGTCGTCGACGATTCGCTCACCGTGCGCCGCGTCACCCAGCGCCTGCTCGTGCGCGAGGGCTACCGCGTCACGCTCGCCAAGGACGGCCTCGACGCGCTCGAGCGGCTCGCCGAGGAGATTCCGCAGGTCGTCCTCTCGGACATCGAGATGCCGCGCATGGACGGCTTCGACCTGGTGCGCAACATCCGCAGCGATGCGCGCTGGCGCGACCTGCCGGTGATCATGATCACGTCGCGGATCGCCCAGAAGCATCGCGACCACGCGACCGAGCTCGGCGTCGACCACTACCTCGGCAAGCCCTACTCGGAAGAGGACCTGCTGGCGCTGATCGCGCGCTACATCGTCCCGGTGCAGGCCGAAGCCTGAACCCGCGCCGACGGATTAGGCGCCCTTCGCGGCCTTGACCACGCCGTAGCGTCGCAAGGTCTCGGCGCGCGCCTCGGCGTGATCGACGATCGGGCGCGGATACGAGCGGCCGAGCTCGACGCCGGCGGCTTCGAGCTCGATCGGGCCGGCCTCCCACGGCGCGTGGATCTGCGCGTCGTCGAGGCCGGCGAGCTGCGGCAGGTAGCGGCGGATGAACTTGCCCTCGGGGTCGAAGCGGCGGCTCTGCGTCAGCGGATTGAAGATCCTGAACCACGGCTGGGCATCGCAGCCGGTCGACGCCGCCCACTGCCAGCCGCCGTTGTTCGACGCCAGCTCGTAGTCGATCAGGTGCTCGGCGAAATAGGCTTCGCCGCGACGCCAGTCGATGCCGAGGTCCTTGGTGAGGAAGCTCGCCGTCACCATGCGCAGGCGGTTGTGCATCCAGCCGGTCTGGTTGATCTGCGCCATCGCCGCATCGACGAGCGGATAGCCGGTGCGGCCGTCGCACCAGGCGGCGAAGGCCGCGTCGGCGTGGCGGCCGTGCTCGAAGCGGACGCGGTCGAACTCCGGCTTGCAGCTCGCGCCGACGACGTGCGGCAGGTGGTGCAGCACCTGCTGGTAGAAGTCGCGCCAGACGAGCTCGGCGAGCCACGTCTCGGCGCCGCGCGCCTGCCGTCCGGCCGCGGCGATCCGCGCCTGCGCCGCGCCGGCGAGGCGGCGGACCGAGATCGTGCCGAAGCGCAGGTGGACGCCGAGATAGCTGGGGCCCTTGACCGCCGGGTAGTCGCGTGCCGTCGCGTAGTCGTCGATGCGGGCGAGGAAGTCGGCGAGCAGCGCCTCGGCGGCGGCGCTGCCGCCGTGGACCTTGAGCGCGTCGAGGTTGGTCTTGACGAAGCCGAGCCGGGCCAGGCTCGGCAGCGCGGCGTCGACGCCGTCCGGCGCCGGCGCCAGGGCGTCGGCGTGGCGCTCGACCGGGTAGGGCTTGAGGAAGTAGTCGTCAAGCTTCGTCAGCCAGGCGGCCTTGTACGGCGTGAAGACGCCGTACGGCTTGCCGCTGCCGGTCAGGACCTCGCTGCGCTCGAAGATCACGTGGTCCTTCGACGTGTGCAGGGCGACGCCGCGGTCGGCGAGGGCGCCGCGCGTGCGCGCGTCGCGGGCGAGCGCGTACGGGTCGTCGTCGTGGTTGGCGAAGACCGCCTGCACGTGCAGCCCGACGGCGAGGGCGACGATCTCGTCGGCGCCGTCGCCGTGGCGCACCAGCAGGCGCGCGCCCGGCACGCCGTGCGCCGCGCCGAGCCGGGTCAGGTCGGCGCCGAGGGCGTCGACGCTGGCGACGATGAACTCGACGCGGCGATCGACGCGCGGCAGCTCGTCGAGGATCGTCCGGTCGTAGACGAAGGCGCACCAGACCTGGCGCGCCGCCCGCAGGGCGTGGTAGAGCGCGGCATGGTCGGCGACGCGCAGATCGCGGCGGAACCAGACGAGCGCCGTGTCCAGGACTTTCTCCATGGCCGGCAGTGTGCCGAAAAGGCCGTACGGTGCGCAGGATCCTGCGCACCGGCGACGGCACGGAATAAAATGGCGCCATGCCGCCGTCGTCGATCAACCTGACGAACCAGTTCCTCATCGCCATGCCGGGGATGGGCGACGGCACGTTCGCCGGCACCGTGATCTATCTCTGCGAGCACACCGACAAGGGCGCGCTCGGCCTGGTCATCAACAAGCCGATCGACATCACGCTGAAGAGCCTGTTCGAGAAGGTCGAGCTCTCGCTCGATCGCGACGACCTCGCCGAAGTGCCGGTCTATTTCGGCGGCCCGGTGCAGACCGAGCGCGGCTTCGTCCTGCACGAGCCGCTGCCCGAGGGCAGCGCCGAAGGCGGCCCCTACAACTCGTCGCTCAAGGTCGAGGGCGGCCTCGAGATGACGACCAGCAAGGACGTCCTCGAGGCGATCTCGAGCGGCGCTGGCCCGAAGAAGGTCCTCGTCACGCTCGGCTACAGCGGCTGGGCGGCGGGCCAGCTCGAGGAAGAGATGAGCCGGAACGGCTGGATCAACGTCGAGGCCGAGCCGGGCATCATCTTCGACACGCCGGTGAGCCAGCGCTACGGCAAGGCGCTCTCGCTGCTGGGCATCGATGCCGGCATGCTCAGCTCGGACGCGGGACACGCGTGAGCCGACGCGCAGCTGCCGAAACGAATGCCGAAGCGCGCGGCGCGCAGGCACTCCAGTGAGCCGCGCTCTGGCGTCGTCCCTTCAGCCCCTCACCTTTCTCGCTTTCGATTTCGGCCTGCGCCGCGTCGGCGTCGCCACCGGCAACTCGATGACGCGGACGGCGACGCCGCTCACGACCGTCGCGGTCGAGGGCGAGGCGCGCATGGCGGCGATCGCCGCGCTGATCGACGAATGGCGGCCATCGGCGCTCGTCGTCGGCGTGCCGTTTCACCCCGACGGCGCGGCGCACGCGAACACCGCGCGGGCGCGCCGCTTCGGCCGCCAGCTGCGATCGCGCTTCGCCCTGCCGGTGCACGAGGTCGACGAGCGCTATACGACGACCGAGGCGAAGCGCGCCGGCAGCGCCGACCTCGACGCGGCCGCCGCGGCGATCATCCTCGAGCAGCACCTGGCCCGGTCATGACGTCGCTCGACAAGCTCGACGCCGAAGCGCTCTACGCCGAGCTGCTGACCGGCGTTCGCGGCCTGCTCGCCGCCGACGGCGTGCTCGTCGGCATCTGGTCGGGCGGCGCCTGGCTCGCCGAGCGGCTGCAGAAGGATCTCGGCCTGGCGGGCGCGCCGGGCGTGATCTCGAGCGCGCTGCACCGCGACGACTTCTCGCAGCGCGGCCTCTCGGCCGGCGCCGACCACACCAAGCTGCCGTTCGAGATTCAGGGCCGGCACATCGTCCTCGTCGACGACGTCCTCTACACCGGCCGGACGATCCGCGCCGCCGTCAACGAGCTCTACGACTTCGGCCGGCCGGCGAGCGTCGCCCTCGCCGTCCTCGTCGACCGCGGCGGCCGCGAGCTGCCGATCTGCGCGGCGTGCGCGCCGGCGACGATCGATCTGCCGGCGAACCAGCGTCTCTCGCTCGCGCGCGACGAGGCCGGCAGGTTCAGCTTCGAAATCCGCTAACGTCCATTCCGCAATGTTCGTCCGCCGCAACCCGCAGCTCAACCGCAACGACGAACTCATCCATCTTCTTTCCATCGAAGGCCTGCCGGCGTCGATCCTGACGCACATCCTCGATACCGCGGGGACGTTCCTGAGCGTCAACGAGCGCGACGTCAAGAAGGTGCCGCTCCTGCGCGGAAAAAGCGTCTTCAACCTCTTCTTCGAGAACTCGACGCGGACCCGGACGACCTTCGAGATCGCCGCCAAGCGGCTCTCGGCCGACGTCATCAACCTCGACATCGCGCGCTCGTCGACGGCCAAGGGCGAGAGCCTGCTCGACACGATCGCCAATCTCTCGGCGATGCACGCCGACATGTTCGTCGTGCGCCATTCGGAAAGCGGCGCGCCGTACCTGATCGCGCAGCACTGCGCGCCGCACGTCCACGTGGTCAACGCCGGCGACGGCCGCCACTCGCACCCGACGCAGGGGCTGCTCGACATGTACACGATCCGCCACTTCAAGAAGGACTTCCGCAACCTGACGGTGGCGGTCGTCGGCGACATCGTCCATTCGCGCGTCGCCCGCTCCGACATCCACGCGCTGACGACGCTCGGCGCCCCCGAGATCCGCGCCGTCGGCCCCAAGACGCTGGTGCCGGGCGACCTCAAGGAGATGGGCGTTCGCGTCTGCCACGACATGGCCGAGGGCATCCGCGACGCCGACGTGATCATCATGCTGCGCCTGCAGAACGAGCGCATGAGCGGGGCGATGCTGCCGAGCGCCGGCGAGTACTTCAAGACCTTCGGCCTGACGCCCGAAAAGCTCGCGCTCGCCAGGCCCGACGCGATCGTCATGCATCCGGGGCCGATCAACCGCGGCGTCGAGATCGACTCGGCGGTCGTCGACGGCTTGCAGAGCGTGATCCTGCCGCAGGTCACCTTCGGCATCGCCGTGCGCATGGCGGTGATGTCGATCATCGCCGGCAACAGCGCGTGACGGACGCCCGACGATGACCGACCGCATCCTGATCCGCAACGCCCGCCTGATCGATCCGGCGCGCGGCCGCGACGAACCGGGCAGCGTCGCCATCGACGGCGAGCGAATCGTCATCGTCGCTCCTGCCGATCACGCGGCCGGGCGCCTGCGCGACTTCGAGCCGACGCGAACGATCGATGCACGCGGCGCCGTCGTCGTTCCCGGCCTCGTCGACCTCGCGGCGCGGCTCGGCGAGCCCGGTCACGAGCACGAGGGGCTGCTCGAGTCCGAGCTGGCGGCGGCGGTCGCCGGCGGCGTGACGAGCCTCGTCTGTCCGCCCGACACCGACCCGGTGCTCGACGAGCCCGGCCTGGTCGAGATGCTCAAGTTCCGCGCCAGGAACCTCGACCTCGCCCGGCTCTATCCGCTCGGCGCATTGACGCAAGGATTGAAGGGCGAGGCGCTCACCGAGATGGCCGAGCTGACCGAGGCCGGCTGCGTCGGCTTCGCCCAGGCCGACGTCGCGATCCGCGACACGCTCGTCCTGCATCGCGCCCTCCAGTACGCCGCGACCTTCGGCTACGCCGTCTGGTTGCGGCCGAACGATGCCTGGCTCGGCAACGGCGTCGCCGCCAAGGGGGCGCTGGCGACTCGCCTGGGCCTCTCGGGCGTGCCGGCGCTCGCCGAGACGATCGCCCTGGCGACGATCTTCGAGCTCGTCCGCGACACCGGCGCGCGCGTCCATCTCTGCCGGCTGAGCAGCGCCGCCGGCGTCGATCTCGTCCGCAGGGCGAAAGCCGAGCGGCTGCCGATCACCTGCGACGCGAGCATCCACCAGCTGCACCTGATCGACGTCGACATCGGCTACTTCGACGCCGCGATGCGGCTGGTGCCGCCGCTGCGCCAGCAGCGCGACCGCGACGCGATCCGCGCCGGCCTCGCCGACGGCACCATCGATGCGCTCGTCAGCGACCACACGCCGGTCGGCGAGGACGCCAAGAACCTGCCGTTCGCCGAGGCCGAGCCCGGCGCGACCGGCCTCGAGCTCCTGCTCGGCTCGGCGCTGAAATGGGGCGACGCGAGCAAGCTCTCGCTCGCCGAGACGCTCGCCACCGTGACGAGCCGGCCGGCCGCCGTCCTCGCGGCGTCGATGGGCGTGGCGGTCGCGGCGGCGAGCGGCCTGCGCGAAGGCGCGCTCGCCGATCTCTGCCTGTTCTCGCCCGACGAGTCGTGGACCGTCGACGGCACGACGCTCGCGAGCCGCAGCCATCACACGCCGTTCGCGCGTCTCGAGATGCCCGGCCGCGTGCGCTGCACGATCGTCGCCGGCCGCGTCGCCTTCGACGCGGTGGAGTGACGCCGCGTGCGCGCGGTGAAGCGGCGCCTGCGCGCGCTCGCGCGCCTCGGCCACGCCGTCGGCCACGGCCTGCACGGGCTGGCGATCGTCCTGCTCGCGTTTCCGTCGCTCGACGTCGCGGCGCGCCAGGACCGAATCCGCTGGTGGTCGGCAAAGATGCTCGCCGTCCTCGGCATCGCCTTCGAGCACGCGGGAACGCCGGCACGCGGCGGCAGCCTGCTCGTCGCCAATCACGTCTCGTGGCTCGACATCATGGCGATCCATGCCGTCGTCCCGGCGGCGCGCTTCGTCTCGAAGGCCGACGTCAAGTCGTGGCCGCTGGTTGCGCGCCTGGTCGACTCGGCCGGAACGCTCTACCTCGAGCGCGAGCGAAAGCGTGACGCCCTGCGCGTCGTCCACGCCGTTGCCGAGGCGCTCGGCGCCGGCGCGGTGGTCGCGATCTTTCCCGAAGGCACGACGTCGACCGGGCATGGCCTGCTGCCGTTCCACGCCAACCTGCTGCAGGCGGCGATCGCGACGGCGACGCCGGTGCAGCCGGTCGCGCTGCGTTTTTCCGAAGCCGCCAACACGGTCAGCGAAGCGGTCGAGTTCGTCGGCGCGACCAGCCTGCTGGAAAGTCTCTGGCGCACGTCGTGCGGCGAAGGCGTTCGCGTCCGCCTGACGTTCCTGCCGGCGCGCGCGTCGGCGGGCGTCGACCGGCGTGCCCTCGCCGAGCAGCTGCGCGGCGACATCGCCACGGCGCTCGGCGTCGCGCCGGACTCGCGGTCCGCCTGAGCGTCAGGGCCTGCTGCCCGACGCGCCGTCTAGCGTGCGCGCGCCTGGTTCGCGACCGCCGCGGCGGCCTGCGCCGCCGCTTCCGGGTCGCCGAGGTAGTGGCTGCGGATCGGCTTCAGCGCGTCGTCGAGCTCGTAGACGAGCGGGATGCCGTTCGGGATGTTGAGGCCGACGATCTCGTCGTCGCCGATGCCGTCGAGGTACTTGACGAGGGCGCGAATACTGTTGCCGTGCGCCGAGATCAGGAGCCGCTCACCGGCGCCGATCGCCGGCGCCAGCGTCGCGTGCCAGAGCGGCAGGACACGCTCGACCGTGTCCTTCAGGCATTCGGTCAGCGGGATCTGCTCCGGCGCCAGCTTGGCGTAGCGCGGATCGCGGCGCTCGCTGCGCGGGTCGTCGGGCGCGAGCCGCGGCGGCGGCACGTCGTAGCTGCGGCGCCAGGCGAGCACCTGCTCGGCGCCGAACTTGGCCGCGGTCTCGGCCTTGTCGAGGCCTTGCAGGGCGCCGTAGTGGCGCTCGTTGAGGCGCCAGTCGTTGCTGATCGGCAGCCACGTCCTGTCCATCTGATCGAGGGCATGCCAGAGCGTCCAGATGGCGCGCTTGAGCACCGACGTCCAGGCGCGATCGAACTCGAAGCCGCCTTCCTTCAGCAGCCGGCCGGCGCTCTTCGCCTGCTCGACGCCGAGCGGCGTCAGGTCGACGTCGGTCCAGCCGGTGAAGCGGTTGGCGAGGTTCCAGGTCGATTCGCCGTGGCGAAGAAGAACGAGCGTGTGCATCGGCGGCGGGTCGTGTGCGGGGGGCGCCGGCCCCGGCGCAAGTGAGGCGATGGCCGCACGAGGCGAGGCCGGCGAGGCCGAATTCTATAATTCGTGCTTTGCCGGATCGGGCCCAGGCCCGCGCGCCTTTGAGCTTCGTCGTCGACAACTGGTATCTCTTCGTCACCGCGATCGTCTCCGGCGGCCTGCTGCTCTGGCCGATGCTGGCCGAGGGCATGGGCGGCGCCAAGGTCAGCGCCGCCGACGCGGTGCGCCTCATCAACCGCGAGAAGGCGGTCCTGATCGATATCAGCGAGCCGGCCCAATACGCCGCCGGCCACGCCGTCGGCGCGCGCAGCGTGCCGCTCGCCGGCCTCGAGACCTCGCGCGATCTGCCGAAGAACAAGTCGCTGCCGCTCGTCGTCGTCTGCCCGACCGGGACGAGCGCGCCGCGCGCCGTCGCCTTGCTGAAGAAGCTCGGCTTCGAGAACACGACCGCGCTCGCCGGTGGGCTCGCCGCCTGGCGCGCCGCCAACCTGCCGACCGAAAAGACCGCCTGAGCCGACCTTCGAATGCAGCCCGTCAAGATGTACAGCACGGCATGGTGCCCGTACTGCCTGCGCGCCAAGGCGCTCCTGAAGCAACGCGGCGTCGAGACGATCGAAGAGATCCGCGTCGACGAGCTGCCGGGCGAGCGCGAGGCGATGATCAAGCTGACGCAGCGCTGGACCGTGCCGCAGATCTTCATCGGCGAGACCCACGTCGGCGGCTGCGACGAGCTGGTCGCGCTCGACCGCCGCGGCGCGCTCGAGCCGCTCCTTGCCGGCACGCGATAATCGTCGCCCGCTGACCGCGCGGCGGTCGCCCCCTCTGATCTGCTCGCCTGCCGCGAGCGCCCACCCCGACCCGAGAGCTCCGCATGGCCGACGACACCAACACGACCCCGACGTTCCAGATCCAGCGCCTCTACCTGAAGGATCTGTCGCTCGAGCAGCCGAACTCGCCGCAGATCCTGCTCGAGCAAGGACAGCCGCAGGTCGAGATCAACCTGACCCTCGGCGCCGAGCCGATCGCCGACGGCATGTTCGAGGTGACGGTGATGGCGACGGTGACGACCAAGGTCAACGACAAGACGCTCTTTCTCGTCGAGGCCAAGCAGGGCGGCATCTTCGAGATCCGCAACATCCCCGAGGAGCAGCTGAAGCAGATCCTCGGCATCGCCTGCCCGAACATCGTCTATCCGTACCTGCGCGCGATCGTCTCCGACGTCTGCACGCGCGCCGGCTTCCCGCCGGTGATGTTGTCGGAAGTGAACTTCCAGGCGATGTACGAAGCGCAGCAGGCGCAGGCGCAAGCGCAGCTGAGCGGCGCGGCGAGCAACGGCTCGGGCCTCGCCGGCGCCGTCAACTGACGGCCGGCGCGGCGGCCGCACGGCGACGGCGGCAGGCGCAGAAGCGATGAACGTCACGGTGCTCGGCGCAGGCGCGTGGGGCACGGCGCTCGCCGTCCACGCCGCCGCCGCCCATCCGACCCGACTCTGGGCGCGCGACGCGGCGCAGGCGGCGCGGCTGCGCTCGACGCGCCGCAACGCGCGCTACCTGCCGCAGGTCGTTCTGCCGCCGGCCTTGCAGGTCGGCGCCGATCTCGCCGCGGCGCTTCGTCATGGCGAAGGCGGCGTCGTCGTCATCGCGACGCCGATGGCCGGCCTCGAGCCGCTGCTCGCCGGCTTGCCGGCCGGCCTCGACGCCGCCGTGCTCTGGCTCTGCAAGGGCTTCCAGGACACGACCGGCGCGCTCGGCCACGAGATCGCGCGGGCAGCGTGTCCGTCGGCGCGCGTCGGCGTCCTCTCGGGCCCGAGCTTCGCGATCGAGGTCGCGCGCGGCCAGCCGACCGCGCTCGTCGCCGCGAGCAGCGACGCCCGCGTTCGCGCCGCGGCCGTCGCTGCCTTCCATCACGCCGGCCTGCGCATCTACACCTCGACCGATCCGGTCGGCGTCGAGGTCGGCGGCGCGGTCAAGAACGTCCTCGCGATCGCCACCGGCATCGCCGACGGCATGGGCCTCGGCCTGAACGCGCGCGCCGCGCTCGTCACGCGTGGCCTGGCCGAGATGACGCGGCTCGGCGTCGCCCTCGGCGCCGAGGCCGCGACCTTCATGGGCCTGTCGGGGCTCGGCGACCTCGTCCTCACCGCCACTGGCGACCTGTCGCGCAACCGCTCGGTCGGTGTCGAGCTCGCCGCCGGCAAGCCGCTCGCCGCGATCCTTGCCGGCCTCGGCCACGTCGCCGAGGGCGTTCGCAGCGCGCCGATGGTGCTCGCCCGCGCGGCCGCGACCGGCGTCGAGATGCCGATCGTCGCGGCCGTCGTGGCGGTGCTGGCCGGCAAGATCGCGCCCGAGGACGCGCTCGAGCAGCTGATGCGGCGCGAAGCGCGGCCCGAATCGTTCGGCGCGTCTCAAGCCGATCCGGCGTAGCCGTTCTGACGCCAGGCCTCGAACACCGCGACCGCGACGGCGTTGCTGAGATTGAGGCTGCGCTGGCCGGCGCGCATCGGCAGGCGCACGGTCTGCGTCGCGTCGATGGTCGCGCGAATCGCCGCCGGCAGGCCCGCCGACTCGGCGCCGAAGACGAGCCAGTCACCGGCGCCGAAGCTGACCGCGTTCAGGCCGCGCCCGCCGTCGGTCGTGAACGCGAACAGCCGCTGCAGGTCGGCGCCCGTCGTCGCCAGGAAGGCCGGCCACGACGCGTGCCGGCGCACGTCGGCGTACTCGTGATAGTCGAGGCCGGCGCGGCGCAGCAGCGGGTCGGTCATCGCAAAGCCGAGCGGCTCGACCAGGTGCAGCCGGCAGCCGGTGTTCGCCGCGAGGCGGATGACGTTGCCCGTGTTCGGCGGGATCTCGGGCGCGACGAGGACGATGTTGAACACGCCGCCTTCTCCTCGGGCGCTACGCGTCGGCCGGACGCGGCGTCCGCGCCAGCACCCAGATCTCGACCTTTGCCGCGCCCGCCTGTCTGAGGACGGCGGCGATCTCGGCTGCGGTGCTCGCGGTCGTCATGACGTCGTCGACGACGGCGACGTGGCGGCCGGCGAGCTCGGCGCGCCGGCGCGGCTCGACCGCGAACGCGCCGCGCACGTTGCCGGCGCGATCGGCGAGCGGCAGCGCGAGCTGGTGCGCCGTCTCGCGCAGGCGCAGCAGCAGCTCGGGCTCGGCGGCGACGCCGATGCGCCGGGCGACGCGACGCGCGAGTTCCCACGCCTGGTTGTAGCCGCGCTCGCGCAGGCGCGCGGCGGCGAGCGGCACGGGCAGCAGGAGCTCGGGTCGCGGTGCGGCGCGTTGCTGCTCGGCGCCGACGATGGCGGACGCGAACACCGCGGCGAGGTCGAGCGCGCCGTGGAACTTGAAGGCGGTGACGAGGCGGTCCCACGGCGGCCGGTAGTCGACCGCGGCGAGCGCGCCGTCGAAAGTCGGCGGTGTCGACAGGCAGCTGCCGCAGACGGACACGGTCGCCGCGACGGGCAGGGCGCATCGGCGGCAGCGCGGCACGCGCGGCGCGAAGCGATCGAGGCAATCGGCGCAGACGCGGCTGCGACCCCAGCCACGGCAGACGGCGAGACGCTCGGCCCGCGCGATGCGAGCGCCGATCCCACGGCATCGGCCAAGGCGCTCGGCCAACGCGTCGCAAGCATCGCCTCAATATACTGCCGCGCCATGGCGTCGAGCGAACCCAGCAAGGCGCGCGGCGTCGATCCGGTGGCGGCGCGCGCCGCGCTCGCCCGCCTGGCGCGCAACGACACGCGGCCCTGGCTCCACGACGAGATCGCGCGTCGCCTGGTCGAGCGGCTCGCGCCGATGCGCGCCGAGCCACGCCGCATCGTCGAATGGTGGGCCGGCGCCGGCGGCGGCGACGACGTCGTTCGCGCCGCCTATCCGCGCGCCGAGCGCGTCGCCGTCGAGGCCGATGCGGCATGGGCGGCGCGCCGGCGCGCCGCCGAGCGGCGACCCTGGTGGTCGCTCGGCGGCGGGGCGGGCGCGCTCGTCCTCGACGAGTCGGCGGGCGACGCCGAGATCGGCCGCGCCCAGCTCGTCTGGGCCAACATGGCGCTGCATCTCGTCGTCGATCCGCCGGCGCTGATCGCGCGCTGGCACGCGCTGCTCGAGGTCGAGGGCATCGCCGTCTTCTCGTGCCTCGGCCCGGGAACGCTGCGCGAGCTGCGCGATCTCTACCGCGGCGAAGGCTGGCCGACACCGACGCCGGGCTACATCGACATGCACGACCTCGGCGACATGCTCGTCGACGCCGGCTTCGCCGATCCGGTGCTCGACCAGGAGACGATCACCCTGCGCTGGCAAAGCGCCGAGGCGCTGCTCGCCGAGCTGCGCCAGCTCGGCGGCAACACCGCGCCCGATCGCCATCGGGGCCTGCGCACGCCGGCGTGGCGGCGTCGCCTCGTCGCTGCGTTGCGCGAGCGCGCCGACGCCGACGGCAGCATCGGCCTCAGCATCGAAGTCGCCTATGGCCACGGCTTCAAGCCGGCGCCGCGCCTGCGCGCCGACGCGCCGGTCGCGGTCTCGCTCGACGAAATGCGGGCGATGGTGCGGCGGCCGCGTCCGTCGTCCTGAGGCCGTGCGCTAAAATCTGCCGCTTTGTCGAGGCGATCCGGCCTTCGATGAAACTGCGGTCGCCGTTGGCCGTGGCGGCGGCGCTCAGCAGATCTTTCAGACGACAGCAGGATGTCAGCTCTCAGCTTCCAGGCTTTCCGCGGGTCCGCTCCGGCCGCGTCGCCGCTTCGCTTCGGCAGCCCCCTGGGCCCGGGCGACGGCTCGGTGCAGTGGCTGCTGCGCCGCAACTGCTCGATGACGCCGGCCCAGCTCGTCGCTTTCTACGTCTCGCTCTGCGCCTGGTCGCTGGCCATCGCCGGCGCCTTCTGGTGGCGCGGCGCGACGCTCGTCATGCCGTTCGCCGGCATCGAGCTGCTCGCCGTCGGTGCCGCCCTCGTCGTCTATGCGCGCCATGCCGGCGACCGCGAGCGCGTCGTTCTCACGCCCGGCCGCCTCAGCGTCGAGTGCACGCTCGGCCGGCGCACCGATCAGGTCGAGTTCGCGCCGGCGTGGGTCCGGGTCGAGCCGGCGCACGGCGAGCGCTCGCTGATCGAGCTCTCGGGCGAGGGCAAGCACATCGCGATCGGCCGCTTCGTCCGGCCCGAGCTGCGCCGCGCGCTTGCCGACGAACTGCGCGCCGCGCTCAGGCGCTTCGGCGCGGCGCGGCCGCTCGACACCGGCGCGGCCGGCGGCGCCTGACCAACGAACAACAAGCTCACGTGGCAACACCGATGATGACGATGAGAGCCTTTTCGCGCCTGGCCGCCGGCCTGCTTGCGTCCCTTGGAACGACGCTGATCCTCGCGGCGCCGGCGGTGCACGACCTCGCCGGCGGGCCGGAGGTGAACCAGATCGACCTGCACGCGCCGATGTCGCCGATCGCGGTCGAGCAGCAGTGGCTGCACAACTTCATGCTGATCGTCTGCCTGGTGATCTTCGTCGCCGTCTTCGGCGTGATGTTCTATTCGATCATCAGGCACCGCAAGTCGAAGGGCGTCCAGGCGGCCAACTTCCACGAGAGCACGACGGTCGAGATCGCCTGGACGATCGTGCCGTTCATCATCGTCATCCTGATGGCGCTGCCGGCGACGCGCGTCGTCGTCGCGATGAAGGACACCTCGGCCGCGGATCTGACGGTCAAGGCGACCGGCATCCAGTGGAAGTGGGGCTACGACTACCTCAGCGGCGAAGGCGCCGGCATCGGCTTCCTGTCGACGCTCGACGTCGCCCAGCGCGAGATGTCCGACGCCGGCCGGCCGCAGGGCGACGACTACCTGCTCAAGGTCGACAACCCGCTCGTCGTCCCGGTCGACAAGAAGGTGCGGATCATCACGACCGCGTCCGACGTCATCCACGCCTGGGGCGTCCCGGCGCTCGGCGTCAAGCAGGACGCGATTCCCGGCTTCGTCCGCGACACCTGGTTCCGGGCCGCCAAGCCGGGCGACTACTACGGCCAGTGCTACGAGCTCTGCGGCAAGGAGCACGCCTACATGCCGATCCACGTCAAGGTGCTCGCGCAAGCCGACTACACCGCCTGGGCGAGCGGCAAGATCAAGGAAGCGGCGGCCAAGGCCGACGATCCGGCCAAGGTCTGGGAGCTGCCGGCGCTGGTGGCGCGCGGCGAGCAGGTCTACACCGCCAACTGCCAGGTCTGCCACCAGCCGAACGGCAAGGGCGGCGGCAACGTCAAGGCGCTCGACGGCTCGCCGACGGTCCTCGACGCCGACAAGGTGCGCCAGATCCACGTCGTCCTGAACGGCCAGAACAACGGCGCGATGCCGTCGTGGAAGCAGCTCTCGGACACCGAGCTCGCCGCGGTCGTCACGTACACCAAGAACCACTGGTCCAACGCCACCGGCCAGATCGTGCAGCCGAGCGAAGTCGCCGCCGCACGCAAGTAGTCAAGAAAGCAGAGGACAGCAACTCCATGAGCGCAGTCATCGGACACGGCGACATCCCGGCAGCGGGCGGCCACGATCACGGCCACGACGAACACGAGCATCACGGCGCGCCGCACGGCTGGCGCCGCTGGGTCTACGCGACCAACCACAAGGACATCGGCACGATGTACCTGCTGTTCGCGTTCACCATGTTCATGATCGGCGGGATCCTCGCCCTCGGCATCCGCACCGAGCTCTTCCACCCGGGCCTGCAGTTCGTCAACCCGCAGCTCTTCAACCAGCTGACGACGATGCACGGCCTGATCATGGTCTTCGGCGCGATCATGCCGGCCTTCGTCGGCTTCGCGAACTGGATGGTGCCGCTGCAGATCGGCGCGCCCGACATGGCGTTCGCGCGCATGAACAACCTGAGCTTCTGGCTGCTCATCCCGGTCGGCGTCATGATCGTCGCCTCGTTCTTCATGCCCGGCGGCGCGCCGGCCGCCGGCTGGACGCTCTACGCGCCGCTGACGCTGCAGATGGGCCCGTCGATGGACGCCGCCATCTTCGCCCTGCACATCGCCGGCGCGAGCTCGATCATGGGCTCGATCAACATCATCGTCACCATCCTCAACATGCGCGCCCCGGGGATGACGCTGATGAAGATGCCGCTCTTCTGCTGGAGCTGGCTGATCACCGCCTACCTGCTGATCGCCGTGATGCCCGTGCTCGCCGGCGCGATCACGATGACGCTGACCGACCGCCACTTCGGCACTCATTTCTTCGACCCGGCCGGCGGCGGCGACCCGGTGATGTACCAGCACATCTTCTGGTTCTTCGGCCACCCCGAGGTCTACATCATGATCCTGCCGGCGTTCGGGATCATCAGCGCCGTGATCCCGGCGTTCTCGAGGAAGCGCCTGTTCGGCTACACCTCGATGGTCTACGCGCTGTCGTCGATCGCGATCCTGTCGTTCATCGTCTGGGCGCACCACATGTTCACGACCGGCATGCCGGTCACCGGCCAGCTCTTCTTCATGTACGCGACGATGCTGATCGCGGTGCCGACCGGCGTGAAGGTGTTCAACTGGATCGCGACGATGTGGCGCGGCTCGATGACCTTCGAGACGCCGATGCTCTGGGCCGTCGGCTTCATCTTCGTCTTCACGATGGGCGGCTTCACCGGCCTGATCCTGGCGATGGCGCCGATCGACATCCAGCTCCAGGACACCTACTACGTCGTCGCCCACTTCCATTACGTGCTGGTCGCCGGATCGCTGTTCGGCATGTTCGCCGGCTACTACTACTGGGCGCCGAAGTGGAGCGGTCGGATGTACGTCGAAACGCGCGGCAAGATCCATTTCTGGACCTCGCTCGTCTTCTTCAACGTCACCTTTTTCCCGATGCACTTCCTCGGCCTGGCCGGCATGCCGCGCCGCTATGCCGACTACCCGATGCAGTTCACCGACTTCAACATGATCGCGTCGATCGGCGCCTTCGGCTTCGGCCTGTCGCAGGTGTACTTCTTCTTCTTCGTCGTCCTGCCGATGCTTCGCGGCAAGGGCGCGCCGGCGCCGCAGCAGCCGTGGGAAGGCGCCGAAGGCCTCGAGTGGGAAGTGCCGTCGCCGGCGCCGTTCCATACCTTCGAGACGCCGCCGCTCCTCAACAACGCCGGCACCAAGATCGTCGGCGCCGCACCGCCGCACGGCGCGGGCGGCAGCGCCGTTCCGGCCTAGCGCGACCGCCATGCCTTCCGAGCAGCAGAAGAAGGCCAACCTGCGCCTCGCGCTCGTCCTGGCGTCGATCGCGCTGGTCCTCTTCGTCGGCTTCATCGCCAAGAGCGCCTTCTTCGGCTGACCGATGTCGGCATCCCGCATCGTCCGCGCCCGGACCCTCGTCGCCGACAACCGGCGCATGGTCGGCAAGCTCGTCGTCGTCACGGTGATGATGTTCGGCTTCGGCTACGCGCTGGTGCCGGTCTACCGGACGATCTGCGAGGCGCTCGGCGTCAACGTGCTCGCCCGCGCCGAGGTCCAGAGCGGCGAGGCGGTCGATGCAGTCGCGAACTCGCAGGTCGACCTCGGCCGCACCGTCACGATCGAATTCGACGCCAACTCGCGCGGCCCGTGGGACTTCAAGCCGGCGCAGGCGAAGGTCGACGTCCACCCCGGCGAAGTGACGACGGTGATGTACGAGTTTCGAAACCGCCAGAACCGGGCCATGCGGGCGCAGGCGTTCCCGAGCTACGCCCCCAACGTCGCGATGGCGCACTTCAAGAAGCTCGAGTGCTTCTGCTTCACCGAGCAGGTGCTGAAGCCGGGCGAGTCGAAGCAGTGGCCGGTCGTGTTCGTCGTCGATCGGAAGCTGCCGAAGGACGTTCGCACGATCACCCTCTCGTACACCTTCTTCGAGGTCGGCGCGACGACGCGGGCCGAGCCGTCGGCGCACCTCGCGCCGGCGCTCGCCGCACCCGCGCCCGCGGCCAGGGTGGCGTCGTGACCGGGAGCGAGCCCGTGCCGCCGAACGCCGGCCGGCGCAAGGCCGCGCCGCTGCGCACGCTGCTCGCCGTCGCCTGGTCGTTCTTCGGCGTTCGCAAGTCGAAGGACCTCGAGCGCGACATGAGCGAACTGAACCCGCTCCATCTCGTCATCGCCGGCGTCGTCGTCGCGGCGCTCTTCGTCGGCGCGCTGATCGTGCTCGTCAACTGGGTGATCAGGAGCGGCGTCGCCGCCTGATCGGCCCCCCAAGAATTTCGGAAACAGGCAGGAGAACACCACATGTCGGCAACGACCCCGGCGGGCGCGCAGCCCTACTACTTCGTCCCGGCGCCGTCGCGCCATCCGGCTGCGGCCGCGTTCGGTCTGCTGCTCGTCATCTTCGGCGCGAGCCAGTGGATCAACGGCGCGCCCTGGGCCGCGTGGGTCGTCCTCGCCGGCTTCGTCTTCTGGGCCTTCGTCCTGCAGCAGTGGTTCCGCGACGCGATCGCCGAGAGCGAGGGCGGCCTCTACGGCAAGCGCATCGACGTCTCGTTTCGCTGGAGCATGAGCTGGTTCATCTTCTCGGAAGTGATGTTCTTCAGCGCCTTCTTCGGCGCGCTGTACTGGGTGCGGGTGCACGCGCTGCCCGACCTCGGCGACCTCGACAACTCGATCCTCTGGCCCGACTTCAAGGCGGTCTGGCCGAGCGCCGCGCCCGGCTACACCGGATCGCCGGCAGGAACCGTCGAACCGTTCGCGACGATGGGGCCGTGGCCGATCCCGACCCTCAACACCGCGATCCTGCTCAGTTCGGGCGTGACCGTGACGATCGCCCACCACGCGCTGATCGCGAGCCATCGCGCCCGCGCCGTCGTCTTCATGTGGCTGACGGTGCTGCTCGGCATCACCTTCCTCGGCTTCCAGGCCTACGAGTACACGCACGCCTACAGCGAGCTGAACCTGAAGCTGAGCTCGGGCGCCTACGGCTCGACCTTCTTCATGCTGACCGGCTTCCACGGCTTCCACGTGTTCATCGGCATGCTGATGCTGCTGTTCATCACGATCCGCATCATGAGGGGCCACTTCACGCCCGACCGCCATTTCGGCTTCGAGGGCGCGGCCTGGTACTGGCACTTCGTCGACGTCGTCTGGCTCGGCCTCTACGTCGTCGTCTACTGGTTGTAGAAGGCCCCCACGCTCACTGTGTTCGCTGCCCCCCGAGGAGGCGCGGGGCCGCCTTGGGGCGGCCCGGCGTCGGCCCCGGCCGCAGGCTCAGGCAGTTCTGGCTTGGTGGCGCTCGGCGCCCTCGGCGTTCAGCGGCCGAGCGGAATGCCGTGCGGGTGGATCCAGCCGAGCGCCCAGGCGATGACCAGGCAGGCGAACAGCAGCACCGACACCGCGATGCGGACGGCGAGGGCGCGCATCATCTCGCCGCTCCTCGAGCCGCCCTTGCGGCCGCCGCGCAGCATCGCCACGCCGGCCCACGCGAGGGCACCGAGGATGACGGCGAAGGCGACGCCGATCAGGAGATTCATCGCTGCCGATTATGGGCGGCGGTCTTCGTCATGACGGCGGCAGGCTCTTCGTGAACGGCGATCGCGACGCCGCCGCGGCGCGACCGCGGCGCGACCGCGTCCGCGCCGTCGTGATGCTGCTCGCGACGCTCGCCGGCGTCGCCCTCGCCGCGCGCCTCGGCGTCTGGCAGCTCGGCCGCGCCGACCAGAAGATCGCGCTGCAGACGAGCCTCGAGGCGCGCTCGCGCGAGCCCGCGCTCGACGCCGCGACGCTCGCCCGCTCGCCGCTCGCGGCCGAGGCGCAGCACTACCGTCGCGTCAGCCTGCGCGGCCGCTGGCTTGCCGACCGGACCGTCTTTCTCGACAACCGGCAGATGGAAGGCAAGGTCGGCTTCTTCGTCGTCACGCCGCTGGCGCTGGCGACCGGCTCGGACGTCGTCCTGGTCGAGCGCGGCTGGGCGCAACGCCACTTCGACGCCCGCGCGGCGCTGCCGGATGTCGCGACGCCCGACGGGCCGGTCGTGGTCGACGGCATCGTCGCCCCGCCGCCGTCGCGGCTGTTCGAGTTCGCGGCCGCCGCGAGCGGCCCGATCCGGCAGAATCTCGACATCGCTTCGTTCGCGCGCGAAACCGGGCTCGACCTGCTGCCGCTCTCGGTGCTGCAGCGAGACGCGCCGGGGTCGGCGGCCGACGGTTTGCTGCGCCACTGGCCGGCGCCGGCGACCGACGTGCAGAAGCACTACGGCTATGCGTTCCAGTGGTTCGCGATCGCGGCCGGCATCGCCTTCCTCTATGTCTGGCATCGATTCATCCGCCCCGGCAAGCCCTGACTCGGCGCTGCTCGTCAACTTCAGCGTCCACTCGCTGCCGTCGACGCGCGACGGCGCGCTGCGCCGCACCACGCGCGGCCGCTGGCTGATGATCGCCGTGCTGCTGATCTGCGCGGCGCCGGTGATCGCGTCGTACCTCGCCTACTACGTCGTGCGCCTGCAAGCGAAAACGAACTACAGCGAGCTGATCGTGCCGACGCGGCCGATGCCGGCGTCGTTGCCGCTCGCCGACCTCGCCGGCGTGCCGGTCGCGCCGCTCTCGCTGCGCGGCCAATGGCTCGTCGTCGTCGTCGCCGGCGGCGCCTGCGACGCGCGCTGCGAGCGCCACCTCTGGCTGCAGCGCCAGCTGCACGAGGCCCTCGGCGCCGAGAAGGACCGGGTCGACAAGGTGTGGCTGGTCGACGACGGCGCGGCGCCGCGGCGCGAGACCTTGAGCGCGATCGTCGCGACCGCCGACGCGCGCAGCGCCTTCGCGCCGGCGACCGTGCTGCGCGTCGGCCGCGCGCCCTTGGCCGAATGGCTCGCAGCGGCGCCCCGGCAGGTGCTCGAAGACCATCTCTACCTCGTCGATCCGCGCGGCGACTGGATGATGCGCGTCCCGGTCGACGCCGACCCGGCGCGCCTCAAGCGCGACATCGACAAGCTGCTGCGCGCCTCCGCCGGCTGGGACCGGCCGGGACGATGAGCGCGGCAGCGGCGACGGTCGACCTCGCGCCGCTGCTCGGCGTGCTCGGCGCCGGCACGGCGCTCGCGCTGGTGCCGCTGGCCTGGTTCTGGCGCCGCTCGCGCGGCGACGCGCCGGCGCTGCGCCTGCAGGCGTTCGCCTGGTTCGTCCTCTTCCTCAGCTTCGATCTCGTCCTCCTCGGCGCCTTCACCCGGCTCAGCGACTCGGGCCTCGGCTGCCCCGACTGGCCGGGCTGCTACGGCCACGCCAGCCCGGTCGGCGCGAGCGTGCCGATCGCCGCCGCCCAGGCCGACGTGCCGACCGGCGCGGTCACGGCGACGAAGGCGTGGATCGAGATGCTGCATCGCTACGCGGCGACCGCGATCGGCGTGCTCGTCGTCGTCCTCGCGGCGCTCGCGATCGGCGCCGCGCGTCGCTCGGCCGGCCGCATCGGCTTCGGCTGGGCCCTCTGGACGCTGCTCTGGATCTGCGTCCAGGGCGCTTTCGGCGCGCTCACGGTCGCCTGGCGGCTCTATCCGGCGATCGTCACGCTGCACCTGATCGGCGGCGTCGGCCTGCTCGCGCTGCTCGCGATCCAGGCCGAGCGCTATGCGCCGCGCCGCCTCGAGCTCGCGCCGGGGTTGCGCGCGGGGCTGGTCGCCGTCGCCGTGCTGACCCTCGTCCAGATCGCGCTCGGTGCCTGGGTCAGCAGCAACTACGCCGTCCTCGCCTGCAGCGACTTTCCGACCTGCCAGGGCGCGTGGTGGCCCGACATGGACGTCGCCCAGGGCTTTGTCGTGCGCCGGCCGCTCGGCGGCGGCGACGCCGGCTACCTGCCGTTCGCGGCGCTGACCGCGATCCACATGGCGCATCGGCTCGGCGCGCTCGTGCTGCTGCCGGCCATCGCGGCATTTGCCTGGCGCCTCCATGTCGCCGGCGCGGCGACGCGTCCCTGGGCACTCGCCTTGCTCGGACTCATCGTCTGGCAGGCGGCGAGCGGACTGGGCAACGTCCTTCTGGGATGGCCGCTCGCTGCCGCCGTCGCCCACACGGCGGGCGCGGCCGCGCTCGTCGTCGTTCTCACCGTTCTCCTCGTTCGCAGCGCGCCGCCGCGCGCGGCGCACACTCCGGTCGACGCCGGCGGCTCACCGGCGCTGGCTTCATAGAATCGGTTCGATCATGTCGGAAACCCTCGCGCCGGTCGCCCCGCGCAGCGTCTCGCTGGCGGCGAAGCTGCGCCAGTTCCACGCGCTCACCAAGCCGCGCGTCGTCCAGCTGATCGTCTTCTGCGCCCTGATCGGCATGCTGCTGGCGACGCCGGGGCTGCCCGACTGGCATCTCGCCCTCGCCGCCGTCGCCGGCATCTGGCTCGTCGCCGCGGCCGCGGCCGCGTTCAACTGCCTGGTCGAGCAGCGCATCGACGCGAGCATGGCGCGCACCTCGTGGCGCGCGACCGCGACCGGCGAGCTGACGACGCGCCAGGCGCTCGCCTTCTCGGCGGCGCTCGGCATCGCCGGCGGCGCGATCCTCTGGTTCGCGGTCAACCCGCTGACGATGTGGCTCACCCTCGCGACCTTCATCGGTTATGCCGTCGTCTACACCGTATTGCTGAAGCCGCTGACGCCGCAGAACATCGTCATCGGCGGCGCCTCGGGGGCGATGCCGCCCGTCCTCGGCTGGGCTGCGATCCGCGGCGACGTCGGGCCGGAGGCGCTGATCCTCTGCCTGATCATCTTCCTCTGGACGCCGCCGCACTTCTGGGCGCTCGCGCTCTACCGCGCCGAGGACTACCGGCGCGCCGGCCTGCCGATGCTGCCCGTGACGCACGGCTCGGAATTCACGCGCCTGCATGTCCTGCTCTACACGCTGGTCCTGTTCGCGGCGACGTTGCTGCCCTTCGTCGCCGGCATGAGCGGGCCGATCTACCTCGCCGCGGCGATCGTCCTCGGCGCGATGTTCAGCGGCTACGCGTGGCGGCTGTGGCGCGGCTACTCCGACGCGCTGGCGAAGAAGACCTTCCGCTTCTCGATCGTCCACCTGACGCTGCTCTTCGCCGCGCTGCTGATCGACCACTACCTGTGGCCGCTCTTCCAGTGAGCCCGACGCGCCGCCGATTCGCCTTGGCGCTGGCGGGTGCCGCCTTCCTCGCGGGCTGCGACCGCATCGCCGGCAAGAACGCGGCGCCGACCTTCCATTTCACCGACATCACCGGGGCGGAGTTCGCGCGCAAGCTCGACCTGCCCGACGTCGACGGCAAGCCACGCAGCCTCGCTGACTGGAAGGGCAAGGTGCCGGTCGTCTTCTTCGGTTACACCCAGTGCCCCGACGTCTGCCCGACGACGATGGCCGAGCTGGCGCAGATCCGAAAGCTGCTCGGCGCCGACGCCGACAAGCTGCAGGTGGTCTTCGTCACGATCGATCCCGACCGCGACAGCGCCGAGATCCTGAAGGCCTACGTCGCCAACTTCGGCCCCGGCGTGGTCGCGCTGCGCGGCAGCGCCGAGCAGACGGCCGCCGCCGCCAAGGAGTTCAAGGTCTTCTTCGCCAAGGTGCCCGGCAAGTCGCCCGGCAGCTACACCATGGACCACAGCGCCGCGTCCTTCGTCTTCGACCCGGTCGGCCGCGTCCGCCTCTTCGTCCCCTACGGCAGCGACCCGAAGGTCCTCGCCGCCGACATCAAGCAGCTCGTCGCCGCCTGAATCGAAAACGGCCCCAGCGGGGCCGCCCCCTCCCTCACGGAGGGAGGGGAGCGAAGCAGGGAAGGAGCAGCCCTGCTTCGAAGAAGGGCGGAATGCGGTCGCCCTCGCGGCTTACGCCGCGTGGGCGAGCGCCTTCCGCATCTTCTTCATCGCCGCGACCTCGATCTGGCGGATCCGTTCGGCGCTGACGCCGTACTCGCCGGCCAGGTCGTGCAGCGTCATGCCGCCCGAGCTGTCGTCGTTGACCTTGAGCCAGCGCTCCTCGACGATGCGGCGGCTGCGCGCGTCGAGCGAGTCGAGCGCCAGGGCGATGCCGTCGCCGGCGAGCCAGTCGCGCTTCTTCGCTTCCATCACCCGCGTCGGCTCGGCGGCGTCGTCGGCGAGGTAGGCGATCGGCGCGTAGCTTTCCTCGCCGTCGTCGTTCTGCGGCTCGAGCGCGACGTCGCCGCCCGAGAGGCGGGTTTCCATCTCGAGGACTTCCTCGCGCTTGACGTTGAGGGTCTTGGCGAGCAAGTCGACCTCGGATTGCGTCAAGGTCGAGCGGTGCGTGTCGTTGTCGGCGGCATCGTCCTTCATCGACTGCTTCATCGAGCGCAGGTTGAAGAACAACTTGCGCTGCGCTTTCGTCGTCGCGACCTTGACCATGCGCCAGTTCTTGAGGATGTACTCGTGGATCTCGGCCTTGATCCAGTGCATCGCATAGCTGACCAGGCGGACGCCCTGATCGGGGTCGAAGCGCTTGACAGCCTTCATCAGGCCGACGTTGCCTTCCTGGATCAGGTCGCCGTGGGGCAGGCCGTAGCCAAGGTACTTGCGCGAGATCGAGACCACCAGGCGCAGGTGCGAGACGACCAAGCGGCCGGCGGCGGCGAGATCGCCGTCGTCGCGCAGGCGACGCGCGAACTCGGTCTCCTCTTCCTGGGTCAGAAGGGGGACGCGGTTGACGGCGCCGATATAGGCGTCGAGGTTGCCGAGGGACGGGACCAGGGCCCAAGGGTCCCGGACGGCGAGGGCATTCGGAGAAGAGTGCTTCATGACGAGATCAGACATTCGCTAACCCCTTTCAGTTCCGCAGATGTTAGCACTCGAGGCCTGAGAGTGCTAAGAGCGGCCCAATGGCGTCGATGCGCCCGGGCTATGGCGCGGCAAGGCGCGCGCCCGGATCAGCTGAAGCCGGTGTCCATCCGGTCGAGCAGGTCGTCGACGGTGGCGAGCAGCTCGTTGACTGCGACCGGCTTGGTCAGGTAGCGAACGGCGCCGGCGTCGAGGGCCGCGTCGACCTGCTGGGCGGTGGCATCGGCCGAGACGACGATGACGGGAATCGTCGCCGTCGCCGGGTCGCCCTTGAGGTGGCGCAGCAGCTCGAGGCCGCTGATGTCGGGCAGGTGCATGTCGAGCAGGATCAGGTGCGGCAGCCGCTGCCGGACCGAGGCCAGCCCGTCCAGCCCGGTCACCGAGACCTCCATCTGGACCTGCGCCCGCTGCGCCAGGATGCCGCGCATGACCTCGACGTTGGTCTCGTTGTCCTCGACGTAATGAACGATGCGGCGGTGGTAGTCGGCCGGCAGCGAGGCGAAGTCGTCGAGCGAGGAGCGGACGGTGTCCGGGTCGATCGCCTTCGGCAGCTTGAGGATGAAGGACGACCCCTCGCCGGGAACGCTCTTGACCCGGATCGAGCCGCCCATCAGCTCGGCGAGGCGCCGGCTGATGACCAGGCCGATGCCGGTGCCCTGCAGCGCCGTCCGCTCCCGGCCGAGGCGGTTGAAGGGCCGGAACAGCTCCTCCATCTGCTCGGGCGTCATGCCCATGCCGGTGTCGGTGACCGAGATCTCGATCACGTCGAGCGCGGCCAGCCGGCTGGCGACGTGGACGCGGCCGTTGTCGACGTTGTACTTGACGGCGTTGCTGAGCAGGTTGGTGAGGATCTGCTTGACCCGGGTGGCGTCGCCGAACACCGCCGACGTCCCCGGCGCGAGCTCCTCGCTGATCCGGATGCCGCGCTTGGCGGCGTCGCTGGCGACCAGCGCCGTCGTCGCCTGGACCAGCTCGGCGAGCTCGAGCGTCGCCGTCTGCAGGCGCAGGTTGCCCGACTCGATGCGCGAGAGATCGAGGACGTCGTTGATCATCTCGAGCAGGTGCCAGCCGGCCTGCTGGATCTGCGCCACCCACGGCCGCTGGATGGGCGTCAGCGGGTGGCGGCGGTCGATCTCGAGCAGCTGGGCGAAGCCGAGCATGGCGTTGAGCGGCGTGCGCAGCTCGTGGCTCATGCGCGAGAGGAAGTCGCTCTTGGCCCGGTTCGACAGCTCGGCCGCCTCGCGGGCGCGCTCGGCTTCCTCAAGGCGCAGGTGCTCGGTGATGTCCTCGACGACGCCGACGATCCGCCACGGCTCGTTGCTCGCGTCGCGCAGCAGCGAGACCGTCGAGCGCACCCAGACGATGTCGCCGGCGCGGTTCAGGCAGCGCTTGTGGCGCCGGTACATCGGGATCTCGCCGGCGATCAGCTGCGCCGTCAGCACCTCGTCGTTGGCGAGGTCCTCGGGGTGGGTCAGGGCGTCGGGGCTGAGGGCGGTCAGCTCGCGCTCGTCGTAGCCGGTGAGCTCGCAGTAGCGCGGATTGGCCTGGATGACGCGCCCGGCCAGGTCGGTGTAGACGACGCCGATCGGCACGTTGTCGATGATGTTGCGGAAGCGCTGCTCGCTCGCGCGCAGCGCCGTCTCGGCGGCCTGCCGCTCGCTCACCTCGGCGCGCAGCGCCGCCGTCCGCTCGCGCACCGCGCTCTCGATGCGTCGCGTCCGGCCGGTCGTGATCAGGAGCGACGCGCCGAGCATCGCTGCCGACAGCAGGCCGACCGCGGCGATCGTCAGGACGCTTCGATCGGCGCTGCCGGGAACGCGGGCCGGATCGGCGCTGACGCGAACTTCCCATTGCCGCCCGGCGAAGACGACCGGCCGTTCGTGAACCAGGCCGGCGCTCTCGCTCTCGCAGCCCGGGCGCCCGGACAGGCGCCGGCGCGGCGCCAGCAGGTCGGCATCGACGACGCAGAGCCTGAGGTAGGCGGGGACCTGGCCGACGACGCCGGCGAGCAGCGTGTCCATCGTCAAGGTGACGAAGACGACGCCGCGCAGGGCGGCGCGGCGCTGCGCGATGCCGGCCATCTCGCCGTCGTAGACCGCCTGGTAGATGACGATTCCCATCCGCTTGTCGGCGGCATCTTGCTGAGTCAGGCGAAATCCCGCGGTGGCGGCGGCATTGCCGGTGTCGACCGCTTGCTGGATCGCGTCGCGTGCCGCGGGGATCGACAGGCCGTTGACGCCGAGCGCGGCGGCGTTGCTCTGCAGCGGCTCGATCAGGCGGACCGCCATGACGTCGCCGCCGTCGATGCGCGGCGGCGCAGGCGCCGCGGCGCTGGCCGGGCCTTCGAGCGGCGCGACGGCGTCGGTGCGGTCGAAGACCCGATAGCCGGTCGCGCCGTCGGCCCGGACGCGCGCTTCGAAGGCGGGAATGTCGTCGCGGCGCACGCGTTCGCTCCAGCCCATGGCGCTGACGGCGCCCGAGTCGAGCCAGCGCTGCGTCGCCAGCCGCATGTCGCTGCGCGGCATGTGGTGAACGACGTTGAAGACGCCGCGCAGCGCCTCGAGCGCGCGCAACGGCTCTTCGATCTGGGTCGCGAGGATCAGCGAAGCGCTGGAGGCGTCGTGCTCGAACGAAGCGCGCAGGCGGTCGCCGTTCCAGCGCGACGCCAGGACGATGCCGAGGCCGAGGAATGCCGCCACCAGCGTCATCGTCAGGCCGACCGAAAGACGCCGCGGTGCCCACTCGGAGCGCGGCCGACCGATCAGGGTGAGGACGATCGGCGTCGCGATGAGCAGCCCGGCGAGGTCGCCGAGCCACCACGTCGCCCAGGTCACGGCGACGTTCGGCGGCGGGATCGTCGCGCTGACGCGCAGGGCGAGCGTCGAGAGGCTCGCGCCGATGACGCTGCTCGCGGCGCAGCAGGCGAGGAACGCGGCGACGTCGCGCGGCAGGGTGAGCGTCAGCGGCGGCCTGACGAAGCGGCGGATCAGGGCCACGCCGACAGCGGCCTGGAGCGTCGCCGCGAGCGCGAGGACGAGCGGCACGGCGACGGCGCCCGAGTCGTGGAAGCCGCGCTGTCCGAAGGCGGCCAGGTTGACGGCGAGCGCGCCGAGGGCGACGCCGCCGAGCATGCGCGAGCCGAAGACGAGGACGCAGGCCAGGGCGATGCCGGCGGCGGGATAGAGCGGCGAAGCGAGCGCAGGCGGGATCGCCAGCTTGAGCGCCGCCAGGCCGGCGATGAAGTAGGCGAGCGCCGTCAAGGTGAGCGGCAACGCCCACGGCATCCCGCCGTGCCGGGGCGTGTTCGCGACGGCAGTGGAAGAGGCGGCGCGCGACATAGCGAACGGCCGCGCGAAGCCTAGACGTTGAAGAGGAAGTTCAGCACGTCGCCATCCTTGACGACGTAGTCCTTGCCCTCGGCGCGCATCCGCCCCGCCTCCTTGGCGCCGTGCTCGCCGCCGTGGGCGATGAAGTCGGCGAAGGCGATCGTCTGGGCGCGGATGAAGCCGCGCTCGAAGTCGGTGTGGATGACGCCCGCCGCCTGCGGCGCAGTGTCGCCGACGTGGATCGTCCAGGCGCGCACTTCCTTCGGGCCGGCGGTGAAGTAGGTCTGGAGGCCGAGCAGCGTGAACGCGGCCCGGATCAGGCGCGCCAGGCCCGATTCGGTCTGGCCCATCTCGGCGAGGAACAGGGCGCGGTCGGCATCGTCCATGTCGGCGAGCTCGGCCTCGGTCTTGGCCGAGATCGCGACGACGGGCGCGTGCTGCTTGTCAGCAAAGACGCGCAGGCGGTCGAGGTGCGGGTTGTTCTCAAAGCCGTTCTCGGCAACGTTGGCGACGAACATCGCCGGCTTGGCGGTGATCAGGCAGAGCGGCTTCAGCACCGCCTGCTCTTCCTTGGTGAAGGCGATCGATCGAACCGGGCGCACCTGGTCGAGGGCGGCGTTGCATTTCTCGAGCACCTCGACCAGGCGCTTGGCTTCCTTGTCGTTGCCCGACTTGGCGACCTTGGTCGAGCGCGCGAGCGTCTTTTCCACCGTCGCCAGGTCGGCCAGGCAGAGCTCGGTCTGGATCACCTCGATGTCGGCGACCGGATCGATCTTGCCGGCGACGTGGATGACGTTGTCGTCGTCGAAGCAGCGGACGACGTTGACGATCGCGTCGGTCTCGCGGATGTGGGCGAGGAACTGGTTGCCGAGCCCTTCGCCCTTGGACGCGCCGGCGACCAGGCCGGCGATGTCGACGAATTCGACGATCGCCGGCACGATCCGCTCCGGCTTGACGATCGCCGCCAGCTGGGCCAGGCGCGGATCGGGCAGCTCGACGATGCCGACGTTCGGCTCGATGGTGCAGAACGGGTAGTTCTCGGCCGCGATGCCGGCCTTGGTGAGGGCGTTGAAGAGGGTGGACTTGCCGACGTTGGGCAGGCCCACGATGCCGCATTTGAGGCTCATGGAAGGCTCAGGTCATCCCTGGGCAAAGTGCAACCCGATATTTTAGTCGGCCCCTACACTGGCTGTTCGCGCTTCCGGAGACCGTCCGTGACCCAGTTGCAGACTCTCGCGCCGCTCGCCCGCGACCTCGGCGGCGGCTTCATGGTCCGGCGCCTGCTGCCGCAGGCCGATCGGCGTGCCGTCGGGCCGTTCGTCTTCTTCGACCATTTCGGCCCGATCGACGTCGCCCCCGGTGCGCACCACGACGTCCGGCCGCACCCGCACATCGGCCTGGCGACGCTGACCTACCTCCTCGAGGGCGCGATCATGCATCGCGATTCGACCGGCGTGGTCCAGCGCATCGAGCCCGGCGCGGTGAACTGGATGTCGGCCGGGCGCGGCATCGTCCATTCCGAGCGAACGCCCAAGGAGCTCGTCGACCGCGCCCACCGCAGCCACGGCCTGCAACTCTGGATCGCCTTGCCGGCGGCGCTCGAGGACGCGGCGCCGTCGTTCCAGCACGTCCCGGCCGAGCGCATTCCCAGCGTCCGCATCCCGGGCGCGACCGCTCACGTCGTCGCCGGTTCGGCGTTCGGCGCCACGTCGCCGGTCGAGACCGCGTCGCCGACGCTCGCGGTGGTCTTGGATTGCGACGTCGCCAGCGGCGCGTCGATCGCGCTGCCGGCCGCCGACGCCGGCGAGCGCGCCCTCTACGCGCTCGACCATCCGATCGAGGTCGACGGCATCGCGATCCCCGAATTCACGATGGTCGTCCTCGCGCCCGGGACGACGCCCGAGCTCTCGGCGCCGCGCGGCGGCCGCGTCGTCCTCGTCGGCGGCGAGTCGCTCGGCCACCGCTTCCTGTCGTGGAACTTCGTCGCCACGACGCGCGAGCGCATCCGCGCCGCCGAGGACGACTGGCGCGCTCAGCGCTTTCCGCGCGTCCCGGGCGAGACCGAGTTCATCCCGCTTCCCGAGCCGGCGCCGACGCGACCGGACGACCGGACCGTGCCGGGATCAGCATGAGCGCGTTGCCGGCGACGGCGAGCGCGGCGCCGGCGGCGGTGAGCACGTCGGGCCGGAAGCCCTCGAAGGCGACCGAGACGACGAGCGCGAGCAGCGGCGTCATCACGCCGATCGTTCCGGCCGGGCCCGGGCCGACGCGATCCTGCAGCGTCAGGAAGCAGGCGAAGGTCAGCACCGAGCCGGCGAACGCGAGGTAGGCGAGCGAGAGCCACCAGCTCGGCGCCGTCGGCCAGACGACGCTGCGGCCGAAGGCGAGGGCGACGATCGCCGCCGCGGCGGCGCCGTACAGCATGCCGAATCCGAGCGCCGGCAGGAGGGCGACGCCGCGCCGGCGGTTGCGGCTCGCGGCGAGGCTGCCGACGGCCGAGAGCAGCACCGATGCCACCGTGAGCAGCGCGCCCAGCGCGGCGCGGTCGCCGCCGCCCGAGCGCGTGATCTCCGGCCAGAAGATGAGGGCGACCCCGCACAGCCCGAGCAAGCCGCCGACGACGAAGCGCCGGCCGAGCGCGGTGCCGAACAGCAGCGCTGCGCCGATGCCCGCGAGCAGCGGCGCCGCCGAGTAGCCGACCGCGACCAGTCCCGAGGGAACGAAGCGCTCGGCCTGATAGACGCAGACGTACGAGACGCCGTAGAGGAAGACTCCCTGCAGCGCGAGCGCCGCGTGGTCGGCGAGCGGATAGACCAGCGGCACGCCGCGCCAGCGGCAGAACGCGAGCACGCTGGCGCCGGCAAGCGCGAAGCGAAGCGCAACGCCGACCTCGGCCGGGAACTCGACGAGCTGGTAGGTGATGGCGTGCCACGTCGTCCCCCAGACGACGACACAGATCGCGAACAGCTGCCAGGTCTTGAAGCGATTCATGCGCCGCGCCGCGATCAGGCGAAGGCGTAGGTCGCCTGGCCGCCCATTCCGGTCGCGAGCGTGCAGTCGTAGCCTTCGACGATGACGGCGTTCATCGCGAAGGTGATCGCGCCGCCCATGCGCGGATCGGCGCGGTAGCGAGCGAGCACGTCGCCGACGGCGTGGCCGGCGACGCCGGTCGCCGGATCGACGTCGGGGATCGAGCAGCGCACGCACGGCTTGACGAGCTTCAGCCGCACCGGGCCTTCGACCGCGGCGAAGACGATCTCGTCGAGGTGGTCTTCGTCGTTCGCGTCGATGCCGGCGAGGACGATGTTGGGCCGGAAGCGGGCGAGCGTCACCGGCGCCTCGCCGCTGGCGGCGAGGCGGCGATTGACCTCCTCGATCGACGCCGCGGCGGCGACGAGGAGCGGGAAACCGTCGTGGAACGCGTTCGCCGCGTCGACGGCACCGGTCCACTTGCGATCGGCGCGGCGCGGCGCCTCGGGGTCGAAGCGGGCGAGGCGGAGCGGCCGGCCGAGGAAGTCGCTGAACCACTGCGCGCACAACGCGCCCATGTCGAACGCGGCGACGCGGTCGCCCCAGACCTCGACCTCGGTGCGCGCCTCGACGCGATCGATGGCGACGTGCAGCGCGAGCATTCCAGGTGCGCGCAGGATCAGCTCGCTCGACTTCAAGGTCGGCTGCACGAGTGCCATCTTCGGCAGCTCGCGCTGGGTGACGAAGGCGCCGGCCGGATCGACGACGAGCCATTGACGATCGAGATCGAAGCCGGTCTCGGTCAGCAGGGCCTGGCGCGGCGACGTGCCCGCGCACGACTTGACCGGATAGACGTGGATCGATTCGATGCTCACGTCGAGTCTGTTGGCGATGTCGGTTCTCCTCGTCGACGCGCGCGCCGGGGCGGCGCGCACAGGACGATTGTCTCCGAGCGCTCCCTACAATCGCGCCGATGCAGGCCTTCGACGTGCAGGTGAGCGGCGCCGGGATCGTCGGCAAGAGCCTCGCGCTTTCGCTGTCGCGGCTCGGCCTGTCGGTCGCGCTGCGCGACGCGTCCGCCGCGACCGGGCGCGAAGACGTTCGCGCCTATGCGCTCAACGCCGC
>DASYKC010000065.1:0-3558 GCA_035995885.1 Caldimonas sp.
CGCGCCGGCGACATGCTGGCGTTCTCGTGCGGCAGCATCTTGTGCAGGAGCGGCAGCGAGAACGCCGCCGTCTTGCCGGTGCCGGTCTGCGCCGCGCCCATGACGTCGCGGCCGGCGAGGACGATCGGGATCGCCTTCGCCTGGATCGGCGTCATCGTCGTGTAGCCCTGGTCGGCGACGGCGCGCTGCAGGATCGGCGAGAGGCCGACGGCAGAGAACTTGAGGGAAGGAGCGTCGGCGTCGGCGCCGGCAAGAGGGGGCGAGGCCGGCTCGCCCGGAAGCGCGGCCAGCGCGCTGTGCGGTTCATTCATGACGCAATTATCGCGCCGCGGCCCGGCGAGTGTCGGACGGGGGCTTCGCCCGCCAGCGTGCGAAAAGGCGCAGATACACTCCGCCGTTCAGCCTCTGAACACTTCTGCCCAAGCGCGAACATGATCCTCGTCACCGGCGGCGCCGGCTTCATCGGCTCGAATTTCGTCCTCGACTGGCTGGCGCA
Organism: Caldimonas sp.; assembly: GCA_035995885.1. Lineage (GTDB taxonomy): Bacteria > Pseudomonadota > Gammaproteobacteria > Burkholderiales > Burkholderiaceae_C > Schlegelella_A. The sequence goes on from DASYKC010000065.1 coordinate 497, forward strand.
AAGCGACGAGCCGGTCGTCAACCTCGACGCCCTCACCTACGCCGGCAACACCGAGAACCTGGCGGAGCTCGCCGGCGACCCGCGCCACGTCTTCGTGCGCGGCGACATCTGCGACCGGCCGCTCCTCGACGGGCTTTTCGCCGAGCACGCGCCGCGCGCGGTCGTCCACTTCGCCGCCGAGAGCCACGTCGACCGCAGCATCCACGGGCCGGCCGAATTCATCCGCACCAACGTGCAGGGGACGTTCACGCTCCTCGAAGCCGCGCGCTGCCGGTGGAGCGCCCTTTCCGCGGCCGACAAGGCGGCGTTCCGCTTCCTCCACGTCTCGACCGACGAGGTGTACGGCAGCCTCGCCCACGACGACCCGGCGTTCTGCGAGTCCGACACCTACGAGCCGAACAGCCCGTACTCGGCGAGCAAGGCGGCGAGCGACCACCTCGTCCGCGCCTGGCACCACACCTACGCGCTGCCGACGCTGACGACCAACTGCAGCAACAACTACGGGCCGTTCCATTTCCCCGAGAAGCTGATCCCGCTGATGATCGTCAACGCCCTCGCCGGCAAGCCGCTGCCGGTCTACGGCGACGGCCGCCAGGTGCGCGACTGGCTCTACGTCAAGGACCACTGCACCGCGATCCGCGAGGTGCTCGCGCGCGGCCGCGTCGGCGAGACCTACAACGTCGGCGGCTGGAACGAGAAGCCGAACCTCGAGATCGTCCACGCCGTCTGCGGTCTGCTCGACGAGCTCAAGGCGCATCCCGAAGGCCCGTACGCGCGCCTCGTCAAGCACGTCACCGACCGGCCCGGCCACGACCGCCGCTACGCGATCGACGCGAGCAAGATCGAGCGCGAGCTCGGCTGGCGGCCGGCGGAGACCTTCGAGTCGGGACTGCGCAAGACCGTGCGCTGGTACCTCGACAACGCCGCCTGGGTCGAGCGGGTGCAGAGCGGCGCCTATCGGGAGTGGGTCTCGACGCACTACGGGACGCCGGCCGCGTGAAGATCCTGCTCTTCGGCAAGGACGGGCAGGTCGGCTGGGAGCTGCAGCGATCGCTGGCACCGCTCGGCGACGTCGTTGTCCTCGGGTCGGCCGACGGCGCGCCGTTGAGCGGCGACTTCCGCAAGCCCGAATCGCTCGCCGCGACCGTGCGCGCGGTCGCGCCGCAGCTGATCGTCAACGCCGCGGCCTACACCGCCGTTGATCGCGCCGAGGCCGAGCCCGACCTCGCTCGCCTCGTCAACGCCACGGCGGTCGGCGCCCTGGCACGCGCGGCGAAGGCGGCGAACGCCTGGCTCGTCCACTACAGCAGCGACTACGTCTTCGACGGCAGCGGCCAGGCACCGTGGAGCGAGCTCGACGTGCCGGAGCCGCTCGGCGTCTACGGCCGCAGCAAGCTCGAGGGCGAAGAGCTGTTGCGCCAGAGCGGCTGCCGTCATCTTCTCTTTCGCACCAGCTGGGTCTACTCGGCGCGCGGCGCCAACTTCGCGCGGACGATGCTGCGCCTGGCGCGCGAGCGCGACGCGCTGCGCGTCGTCGACGACCAGATCGGCGCACCGACCGGCGCCGAGCTGCTCGCCGACATCACCGCCCACGCCTGCCGCCGGGCGATGCTCGACCCTTCGGTCAACGGCACCTACCACGCCGTCGCCGCCGGCGCGACGAGCTGGCACGGCTACGCCCGCCACCTGATCGACGTCGCGCGCCGCCACGGCGCGGCGATCCGCGTCGCCGACGGCGCGATCGAGCCGGTCGCAAGCGACGCTTATCCTCAGGCCGCCCGACGACCGCTCAATTCGCGCCTCGACACGACGCGGCTGCGCACGGTCTTCGACCTGGCGCTGCCGCCCTGGCAAGCCGGCGTCGATCGCGTCGTGAGCGAATGGACCCGCGACCCGCAATCCGCAACAAGGCCCCCTGCATGACCTTCGCTTCGTCCCGCAAGGGAATCATCCTCGCCGGCGGCTCGGGAACGCGCCTGCATCCGGCGACCCTCGCCCTCAGCAAGCAGCTGCTGCCGGTGTACGACAAGCCGATGGTGTACTACCCGCTCAGCACGCTGATGCTCGCCGGAATCCGCGACATCCTCCTGATCAGCACGCCGCAGGACGTGCCGCGCTTCACGGCGCTGCTCGGCGACGGCTCGCAGTGGGGCATCGCCATCAGCTACTGCGTGCAGCCGAGCCCCGACGGCCTGGCGCAGGCGTTCATCCTCGGCCGCGCCTTCGTCGGCGGCGGGACGAGCGCGCTCGTCCTCGGCGACAACATCTTCTACGGCCACGACCTGCAGCGGATGCTCGAGTCGGCGTCCGCGCGCGCCTCGGGCGCATCGGTGTTCGCCTACCACGTGCACGACCCCGAGCGTTACGGCGTCGTCGCCTTCGACGGCGATCGCCGCGCCCTTAGCATCGAGGAGAAGCCGACCGCGCCGAAGAGCAGCTACGCGGTGACAGGCCTCTACTTCTACGACACCGACGTCTGCGACATCGCCGCCTCGATCCGCCCTTCGGCGCGCGGCGAGCTCGAGATCACCGATCTCAACGCGCGCTATCTCGAGCGCGGCGACCTCAACGTCGAGGTCCTCGGCCGCGGCTACGCCTGGCTCGACACCGGCACCCACGACAGCCTGCTCGAAGCCGGCCAATTCATCGCGACGCTGGAAAAGCGCCAGGGCCTGAAGGTCGCCTGCCCCGAGGAAGTCGCCTATCGCGCCGGCTGGATCAGCCGCGAGCAGCTGTGCGCGATGGCCGAGCCGATGGTCAAGAGCGGCTACGGCAGGTACCTGCTGCAGATCGCCGACAGCCAGGTGTTCTGATGGAAGTGACGCCTACCGCGCTGGCCGGCGTGCTGATCATCCAGCCCAAGGTGTTCGCCGACGCGCGCGGCTTCTTCCTCGAGAGCTTCAACCAGCGCCAGTTCGACACCGCCGTCGGCGCGCCGGTCGCCTTCGTCCAGGACAACCACTCGCGCTCGGCGCAGGGCGTCCTGCGCGGCCTGCACCTGCAGCTCGACCCACACGCCCAAGGCAAGCTCGTGCGGGTGACGAAGGGCCGGATCTTCGACG
>DASYKC010000066.1:0-17459 GCA_035995885.1 Caldimonas sp.
CCGCGCGCGGCGAGCTCGGCGCGGATCGCGTCGGCGCGGGCGAAGTCGCGGCCGCGCTTGGCTTCGGCGCGCGCGGCGATGCGCTCGGCGATGTCGGCTTCCGAGAGCGCGGCGCCCGATTGCAGGAACGCGCGCGGCGGCTGCTGCAGGAGCCCGAGCGTCGCGCCGAGCCCTTTCAGCAGCGCCGCGTCGCCGGCCTTGCCGCCGCGATTCACCTCGGCCGCCAGCTCGAACAGGATCGAGACCGCGATCGGCGTGTTGAAGTCGTCGTTCATCGCCTCCCGGAACGCCGCGGCCCGGGGCTCGCTCCAGTCGACTTCGCCAGTGCCTTCGAGCGGCACGGCGTCGAGCGCGGTGTAGAGGCGGCGCAGCGCGCTGCGCGCGTCGTCGAGGCCGGCATCGCTGAAATTGAACTGGCTGCGGTAATGCGTGCGGACCATGAAGAAGCGGATCGTCTCGCCGTCGTAGCGCTTCAGCACGTCGCGGATGGTGAAGAAGTTGCCGAGCGACTTCGACATCTTCTCGTTGTCGGTGTTGAGCAGCCCGTTGTGCATCCACACGTCGACGAACGGCCCGCCGCTCGCGCCCTCGCTCTGCGCGATCTCGTTCTCGTGATGGGGGAACTGCAGGTCCTGGCCGCCGCCATGGATGTCGAAGTGCTCGCCGAGGATGGCCTTGCACATCGCCGAGCACTCGATGTGCCAGCCGGGCCGGCCGAGGCCGTACGGGCTCGGCCACTTGGCATCGTCGGGCTCGCTCTCCTTGGCCGACTTCCACATCACGAAGTCGAGCGGGTCTTCCTTGCCGTCGAGCACGGCGACGCGCTCGCCGGCGCGGAGCTGATCGATCGACTTGCCCGAGAGCTTGCCGTAGCCCGGGAATCGTCGCACCGCGAAGTTGACGTCGCCGTTCGTGCTGCGGTAGCCGAGGCCCTTCTTCTCGAGCGTGGCGATCATGTCGAGCATCTGCGGCACGTACTCGGTGGCGCGCGGCTGATGCGTCGGCCGTTCGAGGCCGAGCGCGTCGGTGTCCTGCTGCAGCGCCTCGATGTTCTCCTCGGTGAGGGCGCGGATCGAGATGCCGCGCTCGAGCGCGCGGCGAATGATCTTGTCGTCGATGTCGGTGATGTTGCGGACGTACGTGACCCGGTACCCGAGCGTCTTCAGCCAGCGCTGGGCGATGTCGAACGCCAGCATGAAGCGGGCGTGCCCCATGTGGCAGAGGTCGTAGATCGTGATGCCGCAGACGTAGAGCCGGACGTGGCCCGGCTCGATCGGCGTGAAGCGCTCGGTCGCGCGGGTCAGCGTGTTGTGGATGCGAAGTGTCATGCAGCGGGGGCCTGCTTCGCACCTCGCGCCGCGTCGCGCATCGCGGCGAGAAGGGCTTTCGGCATCGTGTGCGTACCCTACAATCGATTCAGTATAGCGGTCCTCCCGAGCGCGAATTCAGCGTTCGCGGCACCGATCGAGCGCGCCGTTTCCACCGATGCAATTCAGGAATCTCGCTGCCGGGTTGCCTCTCTGGCTCTTGCTCTGCGCGGTCTTCGCGATGCCCGCCCGCGCCGCGATCGCCGACGAGCTGAGCGAGGTCACCCGTCTTCACCACGCCGGCCAGACCGCCGCCGCGCTCGAGCGCGCCGAGCGCACCCTCGCCACCCAGCCCAAGGATGCGCAGATGCGATTCCTGAAGTCGGTGATCCTGGCCGACGTCGGCCGAACCGCCGAGGCGCAGGCGATCCTGCTGCAGCTCGTCGAGGAGTATCCCGAGCTCGCCGAGCCGCACAACAACCTGGCCGCGCTTTACGCTGCCGCGGGCGACTACGGCAAGTCGCGCGCCGAGCTCGAGGAGACCATCCGCCTCAACCCCGCGTACGGCCCGGCACACGAGAACCTGGGCGACATCCACGCCCTGCTCGCGGCCCAGTCGTACGCGCGCGCGCTTCGCCTCGAGCCCGGCAGCGCGAGCCTGCCGAAGAAGCTCGCGCTGGTGCGCCAGCTGACGGCGACTTCGTCCGAGCCCAGGCCGGCGCCGCCCGTCCCGCCCGGCCGGCCGGCCTCGGCCGCTCGCCGCTAGCGGCATGATGCTTTCTGCTTCACTTCAACGATCGGAGTCTTCGATGCAGTCGTTCGCCTCGCGCCTTCTCACCGCCGCCGTCGCCGCCCTCGCACTCTGCGCCAGCACGAACGTGCTCGCCCAGAAGGTGAGGCTCGCCACTTCGGCCGGCGACATCGTCGTCGAGCTCGACGCCGCCAAGTCGCCGAAGTCGGTGGCCAACTTCGTCGAATACGTCAAGGCCGGCCAATACAACGGCACGATCTTTCACCGCGTGATCGAGAACTTCATGATCCAGGGCGGCGGCATGACGCCCGACATGAAGGAGAAGGAGACCCGCGCATCGATCCCGCTCGAGAGCCGCAACGGCCTTCTCAACCAGCGCGGCACGATTGCGATGGCGCGCACGTCGGATCCGAACTCGGCGACGGCGCAGTTCTTCATCAACGTCAAGGACAACGATTTCCTCAACCAGGCGCCGGGCAAGGACGGCTACGCCGTCTTCGGCAAGGTTGTCCAGGGCATGGACGTCGTCGACAAGATCCGCGCCACGCCGACCGGCCCCGGCGACGTCCCGCTGCAGCCTGTCCTGATCAAAAAAGCAACCGTGGAGAAATGAGCGATGAAACAAGTCGATCTGGAAACGAGCGCCGGCAACATCCGCGTCGAGCTCGACGATGAGAAGGCCCCCGAGACGGTCAAGAACTTCCTGACCAACGTCGAGAACGGGCACTACGACGGCACGGTGTTCCACCGCGTCATCAAGGGCTTCATGGTCCAGGGCGGCGGCTTCGAGCCCGGCATGAGCCAGAAGCCGACCGGCTCGACGATCAAGAACGAGGCCGGCAACGGCCTGAAGAACGACAAGTACACGCTGGCGATGGCGCGCACCTCGGCGCCCCACTCGGCGACGGCGCAGTTCTTCATCAACGTCGGCGACAACGAGTTCCTGAACTTCAAGTCGGAAACGCCGCAGGGCTGGGGCTACGCGGTCTTCGGCCGCGTCGTCTCGGGCCAGGACGTCGTCGACGCGATCGAGAAAGTGCGCACCGGCAACCGAGGCGGCCACGCCGACGTCCCGCTCGACGACGTCACGATCACGCGCGCGACCGTCGTCTCCTGACGCCGCCGAGCGCGATTCCGCCTCCGGCCGCCGTGGCAGCGTCGTCGCCGCGCCCGCGGGCGCTGCCGCAGGCCGAGTCGCCGGCGACCTTCGTCGCCCCGGCGCACTGGCGCGCGATCGACCTGCTCTCGGACCTGCACCTGGCCGAGAACACGCCGCGCGGCTTCGCGGCGTGGGCGGCGCACCTGCGCCACACCGATGCCGACGCCGTCTTCATCCTCGGCGACCTGTTCGAGGTCTGGATCGGCGACGACATGGCCGAGCGCGGCTTCGAAGCGCGCTGCGTCGAGGTGCTGAGCCGCGCCGCGGCCGAGCGGACGGTCGGCTTCATGGCCGGGAACCGAGACTTTCTCGTCGGCGACGCGATGCTCGAAGCGAACGGCGTGCTGCGCCTCGCCGATCCAACCGTCGTCGTCGCCTTCGGCGAGCGCGTCATGCTGTCGCACGGCGACGCGCTGTGCATCGACGACGTCGGCTACCAGCGCTATCGATCGATCGTTCGGAGGCCCGCGCTGCAGCGCGCCTTCGGCGCCCTGCCCTTCGCGGCGCGGCGTGCCATCGGCCGGGCGCTCAGGCGCCGCAGCGGCCGGCGCGAGCCGGCGCAGCGCGGCGACTTCGTCGACGTCGATGCCGACGCAGCGCTGGCCTGGATGCGCGGCGCCGAGACGCCGACGCTCGTCCACGGCCACACCCATGCGCCGGCGAGCCACGACCTAGCGCCCGGCGCGGTCCGCCATGTCCTGAGCGACTGGGAGCTCGACGGCAGCAGCGCGCCGCGCGCCGAGATCCTGCGCTGGAGCGCCAGCGGCTTCGCCCGCATCGCCCCGCTCGGCGCGCCCCGCGCGCACGCGTCATGATCGGCTGGTGGCAGCGGCGCCGGCGCGCCCGCACCCTCGAGCGGCGCGCGATCCCCGACGCGCTCTGGCAGCTGACGCTCGCCCGCTTCCCCTTCCTCGCCGCGCGCAGCGCCGCGCAGGTCGATGCCCTGCGCGAGATGGCGACGCTCTTTCTCGGCGCGAAGGAATTCAGCGGCGCGCGCGGCCTCGTCGTCAACGACGAGATGGCGGTCGCGATCGCCGCGCAGGCGTGCCTGCCCGCGCTCGCCCTCGGCCTCGAGTGGCTCGACGGCTTCGTCGGCATCGTCGTTCACGAAGACGTCGTCGTCGCCCGCCGCGAAGTCGAGGACGACGACGGCGTCGTCCACGCCTACGACGAGGAACTGAGCGGCGAGGCGATGGGCGGCGGCCCGGTGATGCTCGCCTGGCGCGACGTCGACGACGCCGGCGAATCGGCCGTCGACGGCTACAACGTCGTCGTCCACGAGTTCGCGCACGTCATCGACATGCGCGGCGGCGTCACCGCCGGCGTCGAGACGGCCGACCCCGGGAGCGAGCGCGGCCGCTGGCTGAACGCGCTCGCCGACGAGCACGAGCGCTTCGCCGAGCGGGTCGAGAGCGACGAGGAGACCTTCCTCGATCCGTACGGCGCCGAGGCGCTCGAGGAATTCTTCGCCGTCGGCGCGGAGGCGTTCTTCGTCGCGCCCGACGAGCTCGAGCGCGAGGAGCCGCGCCTCTACCGGCTCCTCGCCGAGTTCTTCCGCCAGGATCCGCTGCGCCAGAAACGCGAAGGGGGCCGCGAGGCCCCCGACGCTGCCGCCCCCTAGCGCAAGCGCTACGCGGTCGCCGGCTCCGACTTCGGCTTGTCGCTCTTCCTCGCCGGCTGGATGTCGAGGAGCGTCTTGCCCTCGGCATCGACGTCGACGGTCAGCCTGCCGCCTTCGACCAGCCGGCCGAAGAGCAGCTCGTCGGCCAGGGCGCGCCGGATCGTGTCCTGGATGAGGCGCTGCATCGGCCGGGCGCCCATGAGCGGATCGAAGCCCTTCTTCGCCAGAAGCTTCCTCAGCCCGTCGGTGAACGTGACCTCGACCTTCTTCTCGGCCAGCTGGCCCTCGAGCTCGAGCAGGAACTTGTCGACGACGCGCAGGATGACGTCCTCGTCGAGCGACTTGAAGCTCACCGTCGCATCGAGCCGGTTGCGGAACTCCGGCGTGAACAGCCGCTTGATGTCGGCCATCTCGTCGCCCGCTTCGCGCGAGTTGAGGAAACCGATCGTCGCCTTGTTCATCGTCTCGGCGCCGGCGTTCGTCGTCATGATGATGATGACGCTGCGGAAGTCGGCCTTGCGCCCGTTGTTGTCGGTCAGCGTGCCGTGGTCCATGACCTGGAGCAGCACGTTGAAGACGTCGGGGTGCGCCTTCTCGATCTCGTCGAGGAGCAGCACGGCGTGCGGCTTCTTCGAGATCGCCTCGGTCAGCAACCCGCCCTGGTCGAAGCCGACGTAGCCCGGCGGCGCGCCGATCAGGCGGCTGACCGCGTGGCGCTCCATGTACTCGCTCATGTCGAAGCGGATCAGGTCGACGCCGAGGACGAACGCCAGCTGCTTGGCGACCTCGGTCTTGCCGACGCCGGTCGGGCCGCTGAACAGGAACGAGCCGATCGGCTTGTCGGGCCGGCCCAGGCCGGAGCGCGCCATCTTGATCGCTGCTGCGAGGGCGTCGATGGCAGGATCCTGGCCGAAGACGACGCTCTTCAGGTCGCGGTCGAGCGTCTTCAGCTTCGAGCGGTCGTCGCTCGACACCGAGGCGGGCGGGATGCGCGCGATCTTGGCGACGATCTCCTCGACCTCGAGGCGGTTGATCGTCTTCTTCTGCTTGTTCTTGGGCAGGATGCGTTGCGCCGCGCCGGCCTCGTCGATGACGTCGATCGCCTTGTCGGGCAGGTGGCGGTCGTTGATGAACTTGGCCGAGAGCTCGGCCGCGGCCTGGAGCGCCGCCGGTGCGTACTTGACGCTGTGGTGCTCCTCGAAGCGGCTCTTCAGCCCCTTCAGGATCTCGACCGTCTGCTCGATCGACGGCTCGACGACGTCGACCTTCTGGAAGCGCCGCGACAGCGCCGCGTCCTTCTCGAAGATGCCGCGGTATTCGGTGAAGGTGGTCGCGCCGATGCACTTCATCGCGCCCGAGCTGAGCGCGGGCTTGAGGAGGTTGCTGGCGTCGAGCGTCCCGCCCGACGCGGCGCCGGCGCCGATCAGGGTGTGAATCTCGTCGATGAAGAGGATCGCGTTGGGCTGGTCCTTGAGGTTCTTCAGCACGCCCTTCAGGCGCTGCTCGAAGTCGCCGCGGTACTTGGTGCCGGCGAGCAGGGCGCCCATGTCGAGCGCGTAGACGACGGACTCGGCGAGCACCTCGGGCACTTCCGACTGGGTGATGCGCCACGCCAGGCCCTCGGCGATCGCGGTCTTGCCGACGCCGGCCTCTCCGACCAGGAGCGGGTTGTTCTTCCTCCGCCGGCAGAGGATCTGGATGACGCGCTCGACCTCGTGCTCGCGACCGATCAGCGGATCGATCTTGCCGTCACGGGCGAGCTGGTTCAAGTTCTGGGTGAACTGGTCGAGCGGCGAGCCCTTGCCGTCGGATTCTTCCTTCTCGCTTTCGGTGCTCGCGCCGCCGTTCTCGCCGGGCTTGGCCGACTCGGGCGGATCGCTCTTCTTGATGCCGTGGGCGATGAAGTTGACGACGTCGAGGCGCGTCACGCCCTGCTGGTGCAGGTAGTAGACGGCGTGCGAGTCCTTCTCGCCGAAGATCGCGACCAGGACGTTGGCGCCAGTCACTTCCTTCTTGCCGCTGCCGGTCGACTGGACGTGCATGATCGCGCGCTGGATGACGCGCTGGAAGCCCAGGGTCGGCTGCGTGTCGACCTCGTCGGCGCCGCCGACGGTGGGCGTGTTTTCCTTGATGAAGCCGAGCAGGCTCTTGCGCAGGTCGTCGAGATTGGCCGAGCAGGCGCGCAGCACTTCGGCCGCCGACGGGTTGTCGAGCAGCGCCATCAGCAGGTGCTCGACGGTGATGAATTCGTGGCGTTGCTGCCGGGCCTCGACAAAGGCCATGTGCAGACTGACTTCTAGCTCTTGCGCAATCATGCGGACTCCATAATGCATTGCAGCGGGTGGCCGCCGCGCCTCGCGGCGGCGAGCACCAGTTCGACCTTGGTCCCGGCGACGTCCTTCGAATAGACGCCGCAAACGCCGCGACCGTCGTGGTGGATCTTCAGCATGATTTGCGTCGCCGTTTCGAGATCCCGGTTGAAATACTCCTGCAGCACCATGACGACGAACTCCATCGGGGTGTAGTCGTCGTTGAGCAGGACCACCTGGAACATCGGCGGCGGCTCGGTCTTCTGCTCCTTGCGCTCGGCAACAACCGCTCCCTGGCCGTCGTCGGTACGCGGCCGGACGACAGGAACGGGAGGTTTGTCGGCGGGCATGAATTCATTCTATCGAGTTGGCGCTCTCACGCTTCAGTCGAATTCATATGCCCCTCGGGGACTTTTTCACAAGGGGGCGTCGCGGCGCCCTTGCCTGCCTGTTCGGCGAGGACCGGGCCGTGTCGCAAGTCGCACGCGGCGGCCGACGGCACCCCGGCGCGCCCCTCCCGGGGCGCGGCCGCACCGAGGCGACTACATGTTGTCGATCATCACCTGTCCGAAGCCCGAGCACGACACCTGGGTCGCGCCGTCGAGCAAGCGAGCGAAGTCGTACGTGACTTTCTTGGACAGGATCGACTTCTGCATCGAGCTGATGATCAGCTCGGCCGCCTGGTCCCAGCCCATGTGGCGCAGCATCATCTCGGCCGAGAGGATCTCCGAGCCGGGGTTGACGTAGTCCTTGCCGGCGTACTTCGGTGCCGTGCCGTGGGTCGCCTCGAACATCGCCACCGAGTCGCTCATGTTGGCGCCCGGGGCGATGCCGATGCCGCCGACCTGGGCGGCGAGCGCGTCGGAGACGTAGTCGCCGTTCAGGTTCAGCGTCGCGATCACCGAGTATTCGGCCGGACGCAGCAGGATCTGCTGGAGGAAGGCGTCGGCGATGACGTCCTTGACGACGATCTCCTTGCCGCTCTTCGGGTTCTTGAACTTGCTCCACGGCCCGCCGTCGATCGGCTGGGCGCCGAACTCCTTGGCGGCCAGGGCGTAGCCCCAGTCGCGGAACGCGCCCTCGGTGAACTTCATGATGTTGCCCTTGTGGACGAGCGTCACCGAGGGCTTGTCGTGGTCGACCGCGTACTGCAGCGCCTTCCTGACCAGCCGCTCCGTGCCTTCGCGCGAGACCGGCTTGATGCCGATGCCCGACGTCGCCGGGAAGCGGATCTTCTTGACGCCGAAGTCTTCCTGCAGGATCTTGATCAGCCGCTTGGCCTTCTCGCTCTCGGCCTCGAACTCGACGCCGGCATAGATGTCCTCCGAGTTCTCGCGGAAGATCACCATGTTGGTCTTCTCGGGCTCCTTGACCGGCGAGGGAACGCCCTTGAAGTACTGGATCGGCCGCAGGCAGACGTAGAGATCGAGCTCCTGGCGCAGGGCGACGTTGAGCGAGCGGATGCCGCCGCCGACCGGCGTCGTCAGCGGGCCCTTGATCGAGACCACGTACTCGCGCAGGACCTCGAGCGTCTCGGGCGGCAGCCAGACGTCGGGCCCGTAGACGCGCGTCGACTTCTCGCCGGCGTAGATCTCCATCCACCGGATCTTCTTCTTGCCGCCGTAAGCCTTGGCGACCGCCGCGTCGACGACCTTGATCATGACCGGCGTGATGTCGAGACCGGTGCCGTCGCCTTCGATGAACGGGATGATCGGTTCGTCAGGCACCTGGAGCGAGAAGTCGGCGTTGACCTTGATCTTCTGCCCGGCGTCGGGCACCTTGATGTGCTGATACATGAAAATGGGGCTCCGCTGGGCTCGGCCGTGGTGGCAATGCAGCCGGAAATTCTAAGTCGGATGACGCATGATGAATGACCGATGGGCCCGCTGGGCCGGTGCCGCCGCCGCGCTCTGCTTCGCCGCGCTCGCCGCGGCGCAGGACGGCCCGCAGAAGCTGGCGCAGATCCGCCTCAACGCCGGCATCCACAACATCAATGCCGAGCTCGCGGCGACGCCCGAGCAGCGTGAGATCGGTCTCATGTTCCGGACCGCGATGCCGACCAACGACGGCATGCTCTTCGTCTTCGAGCGGCCGGGGCAGCAGTGCTTCTGGATGAAGAACACGCTGATCCCGCTCTCGGTCGCCTTCCTCGGCGACGACGGCAGCGTCGTCAACATCGACGACATGAAGCCGCAGACCCTCGACGGTCACTGCTCGAGCAAGCCGGTCCGCTTCGTCCTCGAGATGAACGAGGGCTGGTTCGCCAAGCGCGGCATCAAGGCGGGCAGCCGGCTGCGCGGCGCACCCTTCGCCAACTAGCCGGCCGGCGCCGGACCGGCCCGGCCTGCCGCGCCGCCGAGCGGGGTCGGCGACGCAGGCCGGTGCCGCTCAGCCGAAGTTCTTGGCGGCGAAGTCCCAGTTCGCGAGCGAGCCGAGGAAAGTCTCGGCGAACTTGGGCCGCTGGTTGCGGTAGTCGATGTAGTAGGCGTGCTCCCAGACGTCGATCGTCAGCACCGGCGTGTCGCCGGTGGTGAGCGGCGTCCCGGCAGCGCCCATGTTGACGATGTCGACGCTGCCGTCGCCCTTCTTGACGAGCCAGGTCCAGCCCGAGCCGAAGTTGCCGACCGCGCTCTTCACGAACGCTTCCTTGAAGGCGGGATAGCCGCCCCACTTGCTCTTGATCTTCTCGGCCAGCGCGCCCTTCGGCTCGCCGCCGCCGCCCGGCTTCATGCAGCTCCAGAAGAAGGTGTGGTTCCAGGTCTGCGCCGCGTTGTTGTAGATCGCGCCGGTCGCCTTCTTGACAATGTCCTCAAGCGCCATCGACTCGAACTCGGTCCCCTTCTGGAGGTTGTTCAGGTTGTCGACGTAGGCCTTGTGATGCTTGCCGTAGTGGTACTCGAAGGTCTCCTTGCTCAGGTGCGGCTGGAGCGCGTCCATCGGGTACGGCAGGGGGGGCAGCGTGTGTTCCATGAGAGTCCTCTCGAGGGGCTGTGGTTTGTTTCGGCGATTGTAGGGAGCTTCCTTTTCCGCGCTGCCGACGCTGTCAGCGCGGCCCTTGCGCCGGCTCGACCGCGGTCGTCGTGAGCTCGGCGCGGCCGTCGGCAAGGCGGGCAATGACCGCGTCGCCGACCGCCAGGCGGGTGACCGAAGTGACGGGCCGGTCGTCGCGGTCGACGAGCAGCGCATAGCCGCGCGCCAGCACCCGCTGCGGGTCGAGCGCCTCGAGGCGCAGGCCGGCGCCATCGACCCGGCCGGCGATGCGCGAGCGGGCGATCGCCAGGGCGTGGCCCAGGCGCGCCGCCGCGGCGTCGGAGCGCGACCGGCCGGCGCTCAGGGCTCGGGCTGGCGCCGCTGCCAGGCGCTGCTCGAGCAGGTCGAGGACGTGGGCGCGCCGCGCCAGCGCCTCGCTCGGCCGCGCCAGTCGCAACCCCAGCCGGTCGAGGCGCTGCGCCTGTGTCTCGAGGCCGGCAAGGGTTCGCCGTGCGAGGGCGACCTCGAGCCCCTGCAACGCGCGTTCCTGCGCCGCCGTCGCCGGCGCGACGAGCTCGGCCGCCGCGGTCGGCGTCGCCGCGCGCAGATCGGCGGCGAGGTCGGCGAGCGTCACGTCGGTCTCGTGACCGATGCCGCTCACGACGGGCATCGGCGCGGCGCGAATCGCGCGCACGACCCGCTCGTCGTTGAAGGCCCAGAGGTCTTCGAGCGATCCGCCGCCGCGACAGACGATCAGCACGTCGACCTCGCCGCGCCGCGCCGCGATGGCGATCGCCGTGCACAGCGCGGCTGGGGCGTCGGCGCCCTGGACGACGCTCGGGTAGATCACGACCTGGACGTGCGGCGAGCGGCGCGCGAGCGTCGTCGCGACGTCGTGGAGCGCGGCACCGGCGAGCGACGTGACCACGCCGATCGCGCGCGGGTGAACCGGCAGCGCGCGCTTCGATGCCGGATCGAACAGCCCCTCGGCTTCGAGCTTCGCGCGCAAGCGCAGGAACCGCTCGTACAACGCGCCGGCGCCGGCCGACTGCATCGCCTCGACGATGAACTGCAGCTCGCCGCGCGGCTCGTAGACGGCGATGCGGCCTCTCAGCTCGACGCGCTGGCCCTCGATCGGTGCGAAGTCGAGGAGCGATGCGGCGCGCCGGAACATCGCGCAGCGCAGCGCGGCGCCGCCGCCGGGATCCTTCAACGTGAAGTAGCAGTGGCCGCTCGCCGCCCGCGAGAAGCCCGAGATCTCGCCGCCCACGGTGCATGCGGCGAGCTCCTGCTCGAGCAAGGATGCGACCGCATGGACCAGCGCTGCGACGCCCCAGATGCGGCCCGGCAGTCGATTGCCGGAGGGCTCACCCATCGACAGAGCACCCGCCGGCGCGAGGCGACAACTCCACAGCCGCGCCGATACTGGCGTTGCGGACCGATATGACCTCTGACGCCGCGGGGTTGTGCTGCAAGTCGTTGATATACAAGGGTTTTCTCGTGCCGTTTTTTAGAGCAACGAGCCGCCCGGCCTCGACCACGCTCATCTTCGGTGCCGCGAAACGCGGTTGTCCACAAAGTTGTCCACCTGCCCAGGGACGCCGACGACGTAGTTCGCAAGGCGCGCCGTGTCCGGAATGTCACGCGTGGACGCACGCAGTTTCGAGGGCCCGCGGCGGCACGCCATAATTCGGGCGATCGGTGCGGCTCAGCCCGCCTTCGTTCGACGGAAAGGGCCATATTGCTTTCGATCATACAAGCCGCTGGTTGGCCGATCTGGCCGCTGCTCATCTGCTCGATCGCCGCCCTGGCATTGATCATCGAACGATTCTCGAGTCTGCGCATGATCCGCGTCGCGCCCACCCGGTTGCTCGACGAAGTGATCTCGGTGACGCGGGCGCACCTTCCGGCGCCCGATGTCGTCAACAAGCTGTCGCAGAACTCGGTGCTCGGCACCGTCCTCGCCAGCGGCCTGCGTGCGGTGATCGCCGAGCCGCGCATCACCGAGGCCGGCCTGCGCGCCGCCTTCGAGTCGGCCGGGCGCGCCGCCGTGCACCGGCTCGAGCGCTATCTCAACACGCTCGGCACGATCGCCTCGGCGGCGCCGCTGCTCGGCCTGATGGGAACCGTCATCGGCATGATCGAGATCTTCGGGTCGCAGGCGCCGAGCGGCGGCAACAACCCGGCGCTGCTCGCGCACGGCATCTCGGTCGCGCTCTACAACACCGCCTTCGGCCTCATGATCGCGATCCCGGCGCTGATGTTCTATCGCTACTTTCGCGGCCTCGTCGAGAGCTACACGCTCGAGATGGAGCAGGCCTCGGATCGCCTCGTCCCGCACCTGATGCGCTTCGCGGTGCCGCGCAGCGCCTGACGCCATGGCGCTCAATTTCAGGCGCCAGCGGCCCGAGGAGCCGGAGATCAACCTGATCCCGTTCATCGACGTCCTGCTCGTCATCCTGATCTTCCTGATGCTGTCGACGACGTACTCGAAGTTCACCGAGCTGCAGATCAGCCTGCCCATCGCCGACGCCGACCAGGCGCGCGACCGGCCGCACGAGATCATCGTCGCGGTCGCGTCGGACGGTCGCTACGCGGTCAACAGGAAGCCGGTCGACGGGCGCAGCGTCGAGGCGCTCGCCGCCGAGCTCACGGCCGCTGCCGGCGGCTCGAGCGAGATGATCCTGATCGTGTCGGCCGATGCGACGGCGGCGCACCAGAGCGTCATCAACGTCATGGACGCGGCGCGCCGCGCCGGCATCGCCAAGCTCACCTTCGCGACGCAGTCCTCGGCCGGCGCCGCGCACTGACGCGGCATGGTCGCGCCGGTTGCGGCGACGATTCGCGAACGAACCGCCGGGGCGCTGCAGCGCGTCTGGGAAGGACGCGGCGTTCTGAGCGCGGCCCTCCTGCCCCCCGCCTGGGCCTTCGGCGCCCTCGCCGCGACGCGAAGGCAGCTGTTCGCGCGCGGCCTGCGCGAGTCGTCGCACCTGCCGGTGCCGGTGATCGTCGTCGGCAACCTCGTCGTCGGCGGCGCGGGCAAGACGCCGACGACGATCGCGATCGTCAAGTTGCTGCGCCGCGCCGGCTACACGCCGGGAATCGTCTCGCGCGGATACGGGCGAAACGATGAGGACGTCGTCGTCGTCGCTGCCGACGCGAACGCGAAGCAGGTCGGCGACGAGCCGCTGCTGCTGCAGCGCCGGACCGGCGCGCCGGTCGCCGTCGGCGCCGATCGCGTCGCCGCCGGGCACGCCCTTCTTCGCGCCGACGCCGGGATCGACGTCGTCGTCAGCGACGACGGCCTGCAGCACCTGGCGCTCGGGCGCGACGTCGAGGTCCTCGTGTTCGACGAGCGCGGCGCCGGCAACGGCCGCCTGCTTCCCGCCGGGCCGCTGCGCGAGCGCGTTCCCGATGCGCTGCGACCGAACCAGATCGTCCTCTACAACGCCGACGCGCCGACGACGCCGCTGCCCGGCCATGTCGCGCGGCGCACGCTCGCCGGCGTGACGCCGCTGGATGCCTGGTGGGAGGGTGCGGCGCCTTCGCATCAGGCGCTCGACGCGCTGCGTGATCGCGACGTCGTCGCCGTCGCCGGGCTGGCGCGGCCCGGGCGCTTCTTCGCCATGCTGCGTGCGCAGGGCCTTCGCATCGTCGAACGCGCCCCCGGCGACCATGCCGACTTTGCGACCCTGCCCTGGCCACCAGGCGCGACCGACGTCGTCCTGACCGAGAAGGACGCCGTCAAGCTGCCGCGTGCGCGCGCTCTCGGCACGCGCGTCTGGGTCGCGCGGCTAGACTTCGTTCCCGAGCCGGCGTTCGACGCGGCGCTGCTGGCGCTGCTGCCGGCTCCCTCATCGATCGACGCGAATGGAAACACGCCTGCTTGACCTCCTGGTCTGCCCGCTCTGCAAGGGCCCGTTGCAGCATTGGCGGCCGCCACAGCACGATCGCCAGGAGCTCGTCTGCAACGCCGACGGCCTGGCCTTCCCGGTGCGCGACGGCATTCCGGTGATGCTCGAGGGCGAGGCGCGCGCGCTCGGCCGCGAAACGGCGCCGACGCCGCCGGCGACGGCCGCCGACTGACGCGTGGCGTTCGTCGTCCTCATTCCGGCTCGCCTCGCCTCGACGCGCCTGCCGCGCAAGGCGCTCGCCGAGATCGGCGGCGTGCCGATGATCGTCCGCGTCGCCCGCCGTGCCGCGCGCTCGCGCGCCTCCCGCGTCGTCGTCGCCGCCGACGATGCCGAGATCGTCGCCGCGTGCGAGGCGCACGGCGTCGCGGCGCTGCTGACGTCGCCGGCGCACGTCAACGGCAGCGATCGCATCGCCGAGGCGAGCGACGCCCTCGGCCTCGACGACGCGGAGATCGTCGTCAACGTGCAGGGCGACGAGCCGCTGCTCGAGCCGGCGCTGATCGATGCCTGCGCCGAGCTGCTCGCCACGCGCGCCGAATGCGTGATGAGCACGGTCGCGCACGCGATCGACAACCGCGCCGACTTCGAGAACGCCAACATCGTCAAGGTCGTCCTCGACGCGCGCGGCCACGCGCTCTACTTCTCGCGCGCGCCGATCCCCTGGCCGCGCGACGATGGCGCCGCGGCACCGGCAGCGATGGCGCTCGCGCCGCTTCGCCACGTCGGCCTCTACGCCTACCGGGCGGGCTTCCTGCGCCGCTTCCCGCGCCTCGCGCACAGCCCGCTCGAGGAGATCGAGCGGCTCGAGCAGCTGCGCGTCCTCTGGCACGGCGAGCGGATCGCCGTCCACGTCAGCGAGCTCGCGCCGGGCGTCGGCGTCGACACCGCCGACGATCTCGCCGAGGCGCGCCGGATCGTCGCTGCCGCTGGTGCGGGTTTTGCCTGAGCGCGGCCCGGCGGCCGCAAAGTCGTCGCCACCTATTATTCCGGCTCATCCCACGCCCACCCACCGAGGCCCGAAGCCATGAGACTGATCCTGTTGGGGGCCCCCGGCGCGGGCAAGGGAACGCAGGCGGCGCAGATCTGCAAGCGCTTCGGCATCCCGCAGATCTCCACCGGCGACATGCTCCGGGCCGCGGTCAAGGCCGGCACGCCGCTCGGCCTGGCGGCGAAGAAGGTCATGGATTCGGGCCAGCTCGTCAGCGACGACATCATCATCGGCCTGGTCAAGGAGCGGATCGCCCAACCCGACTGCGCCGCCGGCTTCCTCTTCGACGGCTTCCCGCGCACGATCGTCCAGGCCGACGCGCTGAAGGCGGCCGGCGTCAAGCTCGACCACGTCCTCGAGATCGACGTCCCCGACTCGGCGATCGTCGAGCGGATGAGCGGGCGCCGCGTCCACGCCGCTTCCGGCCGCACCTACCACGATCGCTTCAACCCGCCGAAGATCGCCGGCGTCGACGATGTCACCGGCGAGCCGCTGATCCAGCGCGCCGACGACCAGGAAGAGACCGTCAAGAAGCGCCTCGCCGTCTACGCCGAGCAGACCCGGCCGCTGGTCGACTACTACGAGCGCTGGGCGGCGTCGGGCGACCCCGACGCGCCGGCCTATCGCAGGATCAGCGGCACCGGCGACGTCGATGCCGTCACCGCGCGTGCCTTCGCCGCGCTCGCCTGAAGGAGAAACGCATGGAGATCAAGGGCAAGGTATTCATCGTCACCGGCGGCGCCTCGGGCCTCGGCGAAGGCACGGCGCGGATGCTCGCCGACTCGGGCGCCACGGTCGTCGTCGCCGACCTGCAGGACGAGCGCGGCGCGGCGGTCGCGGCCGAGATCGGCGGCCGCTTCGTCCGCTGCGATGTCAGCCAGGAGGCCGACGCCCAGCGCGTCGTCGCCGAAGCGACCAGCGCGGGCAAGCTCTTCGGCCTCGTCAACTGCGCGGGCATCGGCCCGGCGTCGCGCACCGTCGGCAAGCAGGGCGCGCACGCGCTGTCGCTGTTCACGCGCGTGATCACCGTCAACCTGATCGGCAGCTTCAACATGATCCGGCTCGCGGCCGAGGCGATGGGCAAAAACGACCCGGAGCCGACGGGCGAGCGCGGCGTCCTCATCTCGACGGCGAGCGTCGCCGCCTACGACGGCCAGATCGGCCAGGCCGCCTACTCCGCGTCGAAAGGCGGCATCGTCGGCATGACCTTGCCGATCGCGCGCGACCTGGCCAAGAGCGGCATCCGCAACATGACGATCGCGCCCGGCATCTTCGGCACGCCGATGCTCTTCACGATGCCCGACGACGTGCAGCAGGCGCTCGCCGCCAGCGTGCCCTTCCCCAGCCGCCTCGGCACGCCGGCCGACTTCGCCAAGCTCGTCCACCAGATCGTCACCAACGACATGCTGAACGGCGAAGTGATCCGCCTCGACGGAGCGATACGTCTCGCGCCTAAGTAGGCGCGAGACGATCGCGCCGGTGGCGCTGGACAGGACTGCTCCCGCCCCGCTTCGCTCCCCTCCCTCCGAGAGGGAGGGGACGGCCCCGTTGGGGCCGCTTTCCCGGCTCAGCCGTTGCGGCGCGCGTACAGCACCCAGAGTGGCTCCCAAGTAGCGAGCCGACCTGAAAGCGGCCCCAGCGGGGCCGGCCGGCCCCTCCGTCTCGGAGGGAGGGGAGGGAAGCAGGGAGGGAGCGCGGTCCTGTTAGGCGAAGCGCGCCGAGGAGCGGCTACGCCGCTCCTCGGCGCGCGTACAGCGCCCACAGGCGGGCGAGGTCGGCGGTTCCGTCGGCGCCCTGCACGGTCTTGAAGGTCGCCTGTGCCTTGGCCTTGTCGCCGGCGACGAGCTGGCCGATGCCGAGATGCAGCTTGGCGTCCTCGGGGCGCTTGAGGCCGCCCTTGGCGATGCCCTGCTGGATCAGCTGAACACCCTTGGCGGCCTGACCGGAATAGACCAGGCTCATGCCGAGCGAGACCATCGGGTCGCCGCTCTTGGCGGCGGCGGCCTGGCGTTCGTCTTCTGCGCGGGAGGCCGTGTCCTCGGCGAGCTTCTTGTCGACGAGGGCCCTCAGGCGCTTGGCGCGATCGGCCTGCGCGCCCGTGCTCAAGGCGCCGCTGCTCATCCCCTTCTCGATGACCTCCTTGCCCTCGCTGGCCAAGTCGGCTTGCAACGCGAGCTGGGCCATCTCCATGTAGTCGGTCGGCGCCGACATGCTGCCGGTGGCGAGCGAAAGCCGGTAGGCGTCGAGCGAGAGCCGGTCGGAGAAGTTGGGCTTCCTCTGCATCCGGCTCAGAAGGTCGACCCAGTACTCCTTCCTCGGGTAGTAGGTGACGAGCTTTTCCATCGCGAAGACGTAGGCGTTGTTGTCGCCCTGCTTCGACGCGGCGTTGAGGAGCAGCTTCAGGCGATCCTCGGCCGGCGCGCTGCCGCTGCGTTCGGCA
>DASYKC010000067.1:0-3434 GCA_035995885.1 Caldimonas sp.
CGGCCGCTCAGCGCGCGCCGGCCTCGTACCAGCGCCCGAGCGCGGCGCGCTCGGCGTCGGTGATCTGGGTCGCGTTGTTCATCGGCATCAGCTTCAGGACGACCGCCTGCTGGTAGAGCGCCTGCGCGTGAGCGCGGATCTCGGCGCCGGAATCGAGGCGGACGTTCTTGTTGGCGAGCGCCGCGTTGTGGCAGACGCTGCAGCGCTGCTGGACGATCGCCTCGACCTCGGCGAACGGCGGCGGCGCGGCCTGCGCTGCCACCGGCGCCGGCGCTGCCGGCAGCAGCAGCGCGACCGTCGCGACGACGACGAGCGTGCCGGCGATCGCGTAGCGCCACGGCACCGGCCGCTCCTCGACCAGCGCCTTGTGGCGCAGCACGAACGAGACGCGAACCAGGGCGCCGGCGAGCATCAGGACGACGAGGACGAGCCAGTTGTTCTTCGCGCCGAAGACGAAGCCGTAGTGGTTGCTGATCATCGTGAAGACGACCGGCAGCGTGAAGTAGGTGTTGTGGACGCTGCGCTGCTTGCCGCGCTGCCCGTGAACCGGGTCGACCGGCTTGCCTTCGCGCAGCGCGGCGACGACCTTGCGCTGGCCCGGAATGATCCAGTAGGCGACGTTGGCGGTCATCGTCGTCGCCATCATCGCGCCGACGAGCAGGAACGCGGCGCGGCCGGCGAAGAGGTGGCACGACAGCCACGAGGCGAAGACGATGAAGGCGAAGACGAGCACGCCGACGATCAGGTCGCCGTTCCGGCGCGGCCCGAAGACGCGGCAGATCGCGTCGTAGATCAGCCAGAAGGCGACGAAGAAGGCGAGCGCGGTCGCGATCGCCGCCGGCGGCGACCAGTCGAACACCGTCTTGTCGATCAGGAAGGTGCTGGCGTTGAAGAGATAGAGCACGGCAAAGAGCGCGAAGCCGGTGAGCCAGGTCGAGTAGCTCTCCCACATCGACCAGTGCAGGCGATCGGGCAGGCGCGCCGGCGCGACCGGGTACTTCTGCTGGTGATAGAAGCCGCCGCCGTGCACCGCCCAGAGCTCGCCGCCGATGCCCTTGGCGCGGTCGCTCTCGTCGGCCGGCGGCGTCAGGCTCGAATCGAGGCCGACGAAGTAGAACGAGGCGCCGATCCAGGCGATGCCGGTGATGACGTGCGCCCACCTGAGCAGGAGATTGGCCCAGTCGATCAGGTAGGTGTCCATCGCGCGCTCAGCTGCCGCGGTAGGTCGAGTACGACCAGGGGCTGACGAGCAGCGGCACGTGGTAGTGCTGATCGGCCGAAGCGATGCCGAAGTCGATCGGCACGTCGCCGAGGAACGGCGGATCGGCGAGCTGCGCGCCGCGTGCCGCGAAGTACGCGGCGACGGCGAAGACGAGGCGATAGCGACCCGGCCGGTGCTCGGCGCCTTCGAGAAGCGGCGCGTCGGCACGGCCGTCGGCGTCGAGGACGAGCGTCTTCAGCTCGCGCGAGACGCCGCCGTCGATGCGGAAGAACGAGACCCGCATCCCCGCCGCCGGACAGCCGTGGGCGGTGTCGAGGACGTGCGTCGTGAGCTTTCCCATCGGGCCTTCCCTGCCCCGCGGAGGTCCGCCGGCACTGCGCAAAAGTGTATCGTCGCCGGTCGGTTCATGAACGCTGCCGCTTCTGCTCCTGCCTATCCGCGCGATCTTCGCGGCCACGGCGCCGACCCGCCGCATGCGCGCTGGCCGGGCGGCGCTCGCATCGCCGTCCAGTTCGTCCTCAACTACGAGGAAGGCGGCGAGAACAACGTGCTGCACGGCGACGCGGTCTCGGAGACCTTCCTCTCCGAGCTCGTCACCGCGCAGGCGTACGAGAACCGCCACATGACGATGGAGTCGATGTACGAGTACGGCTCGCGCGTCGGCGTCTGGCGCATCCTGCGCGAGTTCGACGCGAGAAAGCTGCCGCTCACCGTCTTCGGCGTCGCCATGGCGCTCGAGCGCTACCCCGAGCTGATCGGCGAGTTCATGCGCCGTGATCACGAGATCGCCTGCCACGGCCTGCGCTGGATCCACTACCAGAACATGCCAGAAGCGGCCGAGCGACGCCACCTCGACATCGCGACCAAGGCGCTGAAGGCGCTGAGCGGCGGCGCCTGGCCGCTCGGCTGGTACACCGGCCGCGACAGCCCGAACACGCGCCGCCTGGTCGTCGACCACGGCGGCTACGACTACGACAGCGACTACTACGGCGATGACCTGCCGTTCTGGACCGTCGTCGACAAGAGCGATGGCAGCAAGGCGCCGCACCTCGTCGTTCCCTACTCGCTCGACACCAACGACATGCGCTTCGTGCAGACGCAGGGCTTCAACACCGGCGAGCACTTCTTCGCCTACCTGCGCGATGCCTTCGACACGCTCTACGCCGAAGGCGACCCGGAAGGCCTCGACCGGCCGAAGATGATGTCGATCGGCATGCACTGCCGCCTGCTCGGCAAGCCGGGACGGATCGGCGCGCTGCGCCGCTTCCTCGACCACGTCCAGGCGCACGAGCGCGTCTGGATCGCGCGCCGCATCGACATCGCCCGCCACTGGCGCGCCGTCCATCCGTTCGATGCCCGCGGCGGCGGCGATGGCGCGGGAGTTGCGTGATGCCACGCCCCTCCCCCGCCATTGAAGGAAAGACCATGAACTTTCGCCTCAGCCGCCGCGACTGCCTCCGTGCCGGCGCCGCCGGCGCCGCCTCGCTCGCCTGGCCGGCGTGGGCCGCCTACCCCGACAAGCCGATCCGCATCGTCGTCACCTTCGCGCCCGGCGGCGCGAGCGACATCGTCGCCCGCGTCATCAGCGAGCAGATCGGCAAGAAGCTCGGCCAGGCGGTGATCGTCGACAACCGGCCCGGCGCCGGCGGCAGCGTCGGCGGCATGAACGTCGTCCAGTCGCCGGCCGACGGCTACACGCTGATGCTCTCGAACTCGACGCCGATCTCGATCGGCCCGTTCGCGCTCGAGAAGCAGCCCTACGACCCGCTCGCCGACTTCACCCACATCGCCTCGATCGGCTCGGCGCCGTGCGTCGTGATGGCGAACCCGGCGACCCACATCAACACGATCGTCGACCTCGAGAACGCCGCGCGCAAGTCCGGCACGATGCAGTTCGGCTCCGGCGGCCCGGCCTCGATCGGCCACATCTACGGCGAGCTGATGGTGCGCACGATGGGCATCAAGATGGGCCACGTGCCGTACCGCGGCGGCGCACCGATGACGACCGACCTGATCTCCGGCGTGATCCCGGTCGGCATCGACGTCATCACCGCCTTCGTGCCCTACTTCAAGAGCGGCCAGATCAAGCCGCTCGCGGTCACCTCGGCGCAGCGCTCGCCGCTCGCTCCCGACGTGCCGACGGTCGGCGAGTTCGGCCACGGCAAGCTCGTCCTCGACAACTTCTTCGGCCTCTCGGGGCCGGCGAAGATGC
>DASYKC010000068.1:0-5935 GCA_035995885.1 Caldimonas sp.
ATTCTTCAGGGCCCAGGCGATCGCCATCTGGCCGACGCTCGCGCCGATCTCGGCGGCGATGCCCTCGAGCTTGTCGACGGCGTCGTTCTTGGCCTGGTCGGTGAGGCGCTCGGCGAGCCACGACATGCTCTCGAGCGCACCGCGGCTGCCGGCCGGGATGCCCTTCCGGTACTTGCCGGTCAGCAGGCCGCTGGCGAGCGGGCTCCAGGTCGTCAGGCCGAGGCCGATATCGGCGTAGAGCGGCGCGTACTCCTGCTCGACGCGCTTCCGGTGGAAGACGTTGTACTGCGGCTGCTCCATCACCGGCTTGTGCAGGTGGTGCTTGTCGGCGATGTCCCAGGCGGTGCGGATGTCGGCGGTGCTCCACTCGCTGGTGCCCCAGTAGAGCGCCTTGCCGCGCGTGATCATGTCGCTCATCGCCCAGACGGTCTCCTCGAGCGGCGTGTGCGGGTCCGACCGGTGGCAGAAGACGAGGTCGATGAAGTCGAGCTGCATCCGCTTGAGCGAGCCGTCGATCGCCTGCGTCAGGTACTTGCGGTTGAGGGTGTCCATCCGGTTCGTGGTGTTGCCCTCGCGCTCGAGCCCCCAGAAGAACTTGGTCGAGACGACGTAGTTGAGGCGCGGCCACTTCAGCGCCTTGATCGCCTCGCCCATCACGACCTCGCTCTGGCCGCGCGCATAGACCTCGGCGTTGTCGAAGAAGTTGACGCCGGCGTCCATCGCCGCGGCGAGCATCTCCTTGGCCGCCGTGACGTCGACCTGGGTGTGGTACGTGATCCACGAGCCGAGCGAGAGCTCGCTCAGCCTGAGGCCGCTCGCGCCGAGACGCCGGTATTGCATGGGCATGGTGTTCCCCTCGCCAGTAGGTGTTCGAACTCGCGGACGCGATTCTGGCCCTGCCGGCCCGCTACAGTCGAAGTCATGAGCGCTTCCACCCCCTCGCCCTGCGTCGCCCGGCGCGCCCGGATCGCCGCGGCGATGCGCGATGCCGGCGGCGGCGTCGCCATCGTCCCGACCGCGCCCGAGCGACAGCGCAACAGCGACAACGACCACCCGTACCGGCACGGCAGCGACTTCCACTACCTGACCGGCTTCGCCGAGCCGGGCGCCTGGCTGATCATCGGCAGCGACGGCCGGACGACGCTCGCCTGCCGGCCGAAGGACGTCGAGCGCGAGCTCTGGGACGGCATCCGCCTCGGCCCGGAAGCCGCGCCGGCGGCGCTCGGCGTCGACGACGCGGTCGCGCTCGACCGCCTCGACGAGACGATCGTCGATCGCCTCGCCGACCAGCCCGCGGTCTGGTGGAGCTTCGACACGCCCGGCCTCGGCGCGCGCATCGACGGCTGGCTCGAGCGCGTCCGCGCCAAAAGCCGGATGGGCGTCGACGCGCCGAGCGTCCAGCACGACCTGGCGCCGCTGCTGGCGGCGATGCGGGTCAGGAAGGACGCCGGCGAGATCGCCACCATGCGCCAGGCGGCTGCGATCAGTGCCGCGGCGCACGTGCGGGCGATGCGCTTCTGCGGCGCCCGCTTCGGCGCCGACCCGCTCGCGGCGATCCCCGAGTACGAGATCGAGGCCGAGCTGCTGCACGAGTTCCGCCGTTCGGGCGCCGAGGGGCCGGCGTACGGCTCGATCGTCGCCGCCGGCTCGAACGCCTGCATCCTCCACTACTCGCCGGGAGCGACGCCGCTGAAGGCGGGCGAGCTCTGCCTGATCGACGCCGGCGCCGAGCTCGACGGCTACGCCAGCGACGTCACCCGCACCTTCCCGGCGAACGGCCGCTTCAGCGCGGCGCAGCGCGAGCTCTACGACATCGTCGTCGCGGCGCAATCGGCGGCGGTCGCCGCGACCAGGCCGGGCGCGCGCCTGCGCGACGCCCATGCAGCGGCGGTTCGCGTCCTCGCCCAGGGCATGCTCGACACCGGCCTCCTCGACCGCAATGCCGTCGGCGATCTCGACGCCGTGATCGAGTCGGCGGCCTACCGCAAGTTCTACATGCACGGCACCGGCCACTGGCTCGGCCGCGACGTCCACGACGTCGGCGACTATCAGCAGGCCGACGAGGCGCCGGTCGAGCAACCCGACTGGCTCGGCGGCACCGTCGTCAAGAAGCCGTCGCGAAAGCTCGAGCCGGGCATGGTCGTGACGATCGAGCCGGGTCTCTACGTGCGGCCGGCCGAGGGCGTTCCCGAGCGCTACTGGAACATCGGCATCCGGATCGAGGACGACGCCGTCGTCAGCGCCGAAGGCTGCGAGCTGATCAGCCGCGGCGCGCCGGTCGAAGCCGCCGAGATCGAAGCGCTGATGCGGTCGCGCCCCTGACGTCATCCTCAGCGCAGGGAAGGATCCCGGCGCATCGCCAGTCGGGATTCTTCGCTCCGCTCAGAATGACGGGCTGATGCCGGTCTTCCTCGTCTTCGCCGCATGCGCCTTCGCGAGCGGCTTCGCGCTGCGCCTGGCCGATCCGATCGTCCTGCCGGTCGCGGCGCACTTCGCGATCACGCCGACCACCGCGGCGCTGCTCAACACCGCCTACGCGCTGCCGTACGCGCTGGCGCAGCCCTTCCTCGGCCCGATCGGCGACCGCTTCGGCAAGCCGCGCTGCATCCAGGTCTGCGTCACCGGCCTCGCCGTCATGCTTCTCCTCGGCGCCTTCACGCCGAGCTTCGCGCTCCTGATGGCGACGCGGATCGGCGCCGGCATCTTCGCCGGCGGCCTGATCCCGCTCGTCCTCGCCGGCCTCGGCGACACCTACGACATGAGCGAGCGCCAGGTGATGATCGGCCGGATGCTGTTCGCGATCATCTCCGGGCAGATGCTCGGCTCGGTCGTCTCGGGCTTCGCCAACGACGCCTTCGGCTGGCATGCCGCGCTCTTCATCGGCGCCGGCATCGGCACGCTCGCGACGGCGGTCGCGTGGTTCGCGATGCCGGCCGGCGCGAGCGCGGCGGCGAGCCGCGACAGCGGCTCGTTCGCGACGCTCTACGGCCGCGTCCTCACCAACCTGAAGGCGCCGTGGCTGATCGGCGGCGTCGCCGTCGAGGGCATGTTCTTCTACGGCCTCTTCCCCTACATGGGCGAGCTGCTGCGGGCGACGGCGCACCCGACCGGCGGCTCGATCGCCGCCATCACCGGCGTCGTCCTCGGCGCGTTCGGTGTCGGCGGCCTGCTCTATGCGGTCGGCGTTCGCGTCTTCCTGCGCCTCTTCGGCGTCCGCCGCATGTGCCTGATCGGCTCGGGCTCGACCGCGGCGTGCTACACCGCGCTCGCCTTCGCGCCGACCTGGTGGCTCGCGGCGCTGGCGATGCTCGTCGCCGGCGTCAGCTTCTACATGCTGCACAACTCGATGCAGACCGAGGCGACCGAGCTGGCGCCGTCGGCGCGCGGCTCGGCGGTGGCGCTGTTCGCGTGCGGCTTCTTCATCGGCCAGGGCCTCGGCCCGCTCGTCTTCGGCGCCTTGCTGCACGGCCTGGGCGAGCGGCCGGCGCTGCTGACCGTCGCCGCGGTGATCGTCGTCCTCGGCCGCGTCGTCGTCGCCCGGGTCATCGACCGACGTCCGGCCGGCCTGTCACGAGCGACCGGCTGACCCGCGGACGGGCGGTTGGCCGGCGGCGCGACCGGGCAGCGCCGCGATAATCGCCAGCCCGATTGCCGTCGCTGCGCCCGTGCCAGAACCCATCGCCCCGCTGCGCATCGCCGCCTACACCGTGACCAGCGCCGCCGGCGCCGGCAAGGCGGCCTTCCATGCCGCCTTGCGCGACAGCCGCAGCGCGCTCACCGCCAACGATTTCGGGCCGACGCCGCTCGCGACCTGGGTCGGCCGCGTCGCCAGCGTCGAGGCGGCGCCGCTGCCGAAGCCGCTCGCCGCCTGGGAGTGCCGCAACAACCGGCTCGCCTGGCTCGGCCTCCACGGCGACGCCTTCATCGACGCCGTCCATGCGGCGCGCGAGCGCCATGGCGCGGCGCGCGTCGCCGTCGTCCTCGGCACGTCGACGTCGAGCATCGGCGCCACCGAAGACGCCTACCGCCACCTCGACGCGAACGGCGAGTTCCCGGCCGACAACCGCAACCCGATCGTCCACACGCCGCACTCGCTCGCCCGTTTCGTCCACGAGGCGCTCGACCTCGAGGGCCCGTGCGTCACCGTGTCGACGGCGTGCTCGTCGAGCGCCAAGGTGTTCGCGACGGCCGAGCGGATGCTGCGCCTCGGCCTCGTCGACGCGGCCGTCGTCGGCGGTGTCGACACGCTGTGCGGCAGCGTTCTCTTCGGCTTCAACGCGCTCCAGCTCGTCTCGGCCGAGCCGTGCCGGCCGTTCGACGCCGAGCGCAGCGGCATCAGCATCGGCGAAGCGGCCGGCTACGCCCTGCTCGAGCGCGACGATGACGGCGACGGCGACGCCGCGCTGCGCCTCATCGGCTACGGCGAGTCGAGCGACGCGCACCACATGTCGACGCCGCATCCCGAAGGCCTCGGCGCCGAGCGCGCCCTCGACGACGCGCTTGCCCGCGCCGGCATCGAGGCGGCCGCGGTCGACCACATCAACCTGCACGGCACGGCGAGCGCGAAGAACGACGAGGTCGAGGCGGCGCTCGTCGCCCGCCGCTTCCCGGCGTCGACGCATGCGAGCTCCACCAAGGGAATCACCGGCCACACGCTCGGCGCCGCCGGCATCGTCGAGGCAGCGGCGAGCCTGATCGCGATCGAGCATTCGCTCCGGCCGGGCACCGTCAATACCCGCGTCCTCGACGCGGCGTGCGGGCCGCAGGTTCGCATCGACGCGGCGCAAGCGCCGGTGCGGATCGCGCTGAGCAACTCGTTCGGCTTCGGCGGCAACAACTGCGTGCTCGTCTTCGCCGGCGCCGATGCGGGCGGGCGCCGATGAGCGGCCCGGCGCGCGGCGGCACGTTCTTCGTCGACGGCATCGCCTTCTGGGCGCCGACGCTGCCGGGCTGGGCCATCGCGCGCGCCGCCTTCCGCGGCGAGGCCGAGCCGCTGGCGACGCCGGCCAGGCGCCCGGCGCCCGAGATCCTCGCGGCCGCGGAACGACGGCGCGCACCCGACACCGTCGCCCTCGCGCTCGAGGTCGCCGCTGCGGCGGTGCGCGAATCGGGGCTCGACGCGACGACGCTGCCATCGATCTTCGCCTCCACGCACGGCGACCTCGCGGTCAACGACTACATGTGCGCGACGCTGGCGAGCGAGCCGACGGCGATCTCGCCGACCCGGTTCCACAACTCGGTCCACAACGCCGCCGCCGGCTACTGGACGATCGGCACCGGCTGCCACGAGGCGAGCACGGCGCTGACCGCGTTCGACGCGAGCTTCGGCGCCGGCCTGCTCGAAGCGGCGAGCCAGTGCCAGGCCGATGCGCGGCCGGTGCTGCTGGTCGCGTTCGACGTCACCGCGAGCGGCGCGCTCGCGTCGGTGACGAAGAGCACGGGCCTCCTCGCCTGCGCGTTCGTGCTCGCGCCGCGCGCGAGCGAGAGGACCGTGGCGGCATTCGACTGGTCGCTCGCGAGCGGCAAGAGCGGCGCTGCCGCGATCCGCTCGGCGGCGGCGCGAAGCCTGGGCGGCAACGCGATGGCGGGTGCCCTGCCGCTGCTCGAGGCGCTCGCCGGCGCGGGCCCTGACGACGGCATCGGATCGGGCCCGGGATCGAGCGCGCTGCCGCTGGCGCGTTCTCTCTCGCTCGTGCTGAGCACGCGGGCGCTCTCTCCAGGCAAGGCGCGAGCCGCGTCATGATCGGCGCCATGGCCGGCTCCGCATCCTCGTCGCCCGACACGCGCGCCGCCTCGCGCCACGACGTCGTCATCACCGGCGGCGGCCTCGCCGGCCTGACGCTGGCGCTGCAGCTGAAGCAGACGTTCGCCGACCTCGACATCCTCGTCCTCGAGCGGCGCGTCCACCCGGTGCCCGTCGCCGCGCACAAGGTCG
>DASYKC010000069.1:0-13363 GCA_035995885.1 Caldimonas sp.
TCGAGCGCCGTCTGCAGCGCGACCTCGAGCTGGCGATCGCGGCCGGCCGCGCTGTCCTGCGGCGCGTTGTCGACCTCGATGTCGGGGTCGGTGCCGTGGTTCTCGACGCCGAAGCCGACGTCGTTGAACCAGAACGCGAACTCCGGCTGCGTCGTTTCGCTGCCGTCGACGAGCCGATGGCGCGGCCAGATGCCGACGACGCCGCCCCAGGTGCGCGTGCCGACGAGCGGGCCGATCTTCATCAGCTTGACGTTGTGCGAGAAGATGTCGCCGTCCGAGCCGGCGTGCTCGTTGGTGAGCGTCACGACCGGGCCGGCGACCGCTTCCTCCGGGTAGGTGCCGACGTTCATCCAGCGCGAGTGGACGAAGGCGACGCGCCGCCGCGCGACTTTCTCGAGCAGCAGCTGCGAGACGTGGCCGCCACGGTTGTAGCGGACGTCGACGATCAGCGCGTCGCGCTCGCACTCGCTGCCGAAGTAGCGGTGGAATTCGGCGAAGCCCGCGGCCTGCATGTCCGGCAGGTGGAAGTAGCCGACGCGGCCCTGCGAGCGCTCGTGCACCCAGGCGCGATTCTTCTCGACCCATTGCCGGTAGTAGACCGGCACGTCGTCGGCGAGCGCGGTGACGACGACCTGGCGGCGATGCTCGCCGCCTTGCGCGTCGTCGCCGGCGAGGACGAGCTCGACCTTCTGGCCGGCGCGATGGACGAGCAGCGCTTCCGGCGGCAGCGCTTTCGTCAGCGGCTGGCCGCCGATGGCGACGATCCGCTCGCCCACTTTCGCCTCGACGCCGATCGCGTCGAGCGGCGATTCGGCGGTCGCGTCCCAGGCGTCGCCGCGCGCGATCCCGGTGATCTCCCAGCCGCCGCGCCCTTCGTCCCAGCGCGTCGCCGCGGCGAGGTGGCCGAGTGCGACGGCCGGCGGCTTGCGATGGTCGCCGCCCATCTCGTAGGCGTGCGAGGTGCCGAGCTCACCCTGCATCTCCCAGACGAGGTCGGAGAAATCGGCGCGCGTCGCGATGCGGTCGAGCAGCGGCGCGTAGAGGCGCCAGACCGCGTCCCAGTCGACGCCGGAAAGATCCGCCGACCAGAACTGGTCGCGCTGCAGGCGCCACACCTCGCGCAGCATCTGGCGCCACTCACGTCGCGGCTCGACCGAGACGCGGACGCGGTCGAGGTCGATGCGGCCGTTCCGGCGCGATGGCGGGCCGTCGGCGTCGGCGGGATCGGGCTTGGCGTCGGCCTTGCCGTCGGCGGCGATCGCGCGCAGCGTCTTGCCGTCGCGATAGACGAGCGAGACCGCGTCGGCGGCGAGCGCGAAGTCGTCGATCTTCTCGGCCAGCGTCTCGGTGCGGCCGGTCGCGAAGTCGAAGCGCTCGAGCTTGCCGGCCGCTTCCTTGTGGCCGCCGCGGCCGTGCGCGCCGACGATGTTCTGCGCATTCCAGACGACCTTGGCGCCGGCGACGCCGGCGATGCGGCCGTAGCGTCCCTCCGGCACCGGGAAGGCGGCGACGCGGCGGGCGATGCCGTCGAGGTCGATCCGCACCGGCGCGACCGCGCCCGGACCTTTCGCCTTCTTGTCGTCGCTGCCGTTCGCGCCGGCCTTGCCCTTCGCCTCGCTGCCGACGCCACGCGGCTCGGGGTCGAACGGCGGCCGGCCGCCGGCCTGCAGCGCGATCAGGTACGGCCGCGCGCCGCGCGGGAAGCTGAGGTCGAAGCGGACGTTGTCGTAGACCGGATCGAAGGTTCGCACCGAGACGAAGTAGAGATAGCGGCCCTCGGGGTCGAACGCCGGCGCCGAATCGCGGAACTCGGGCTCGGTGAGCGGCGTGCTCGTCCGCGTCGCCACCGAATACAGCTTGAGCGCGACGTGGCGGATGTCGGCGGCGAAGGTGTAGGCGAGCCAGGCGCCGTCGGCCGACCACGCGAGGTCTTCGCTGCGGCCGTATTCGCTGCTGTCGACGGCAGCGAGCGCGCCGCTCGCGACGTCGCCGATCCAGACCTCGTTGCGATGGTTGGCGAACGCGACCTGCGTGCCGACCGGCGCGGCGACGAGCGCGCTGACGTGGCCGGTGTCCCACGGCAAGGTGCGCGCACCGGCCGCGTCGAAGACGACGAGGCGTTCCTCGCCCGAGGCGTCGCTCGCGGCGATCATCGTCTTGCCGTCGGCGAGCCATTGGCCGCGGCGCAGGCGGGCGGCGGGCGTGGCGTCCTCGCTCGCGGCACGCCCGGCCCTCGGAGCGCTCCCCACATTTACCGCACTCGCCGCACTCGCCGCACTCGCCGCACTCGCCGCACTGGCCGCACTCGCCGCACTCGCCGCGCTCGCCGCGCTCGCCGCGCCCGGCTCATCGATGCGCCGCGTCGCCGCGCCCTCCCAGAGCGGCATCGCGAACAGCTGGCCGCGGGCGACGACGGCGATCGAGTGGCCCTGCGGATGCGGCCGGAACGACTCGAGGTGATCGGCACTCGGCACGAAGCGGCGCGCCGCCTGGGTCCGGTGCGCGGGCGTCTCGATCGCGAGCTCTTCGCTCGCGTCGCGCGCCGGGTCGAACAGCCAGAGGCGCGCGCCGCACGCGTAGACGATGCGCCGGCCGTCGCTCTGCGCCTGGCGCGCGTAGTAGCTGTCGTGGTCGGTGTGGCGGCGCACGTCGCTGCCGTCGGCGCGGCACGAGTAGAGGTTGCCGACGCCTTCGCCGTCGCCGAGGAACCAGAGGCGCTCGCCGATCCACATCGGCGTCGTCACGTTGCCGGCAAGCTCGCTCAAGCGGCGGAACGCGCCGCTGCCTTCGGCGTCGATCCAGATCGCGCCGACCCGGCCGCCGCGATAGCGCTTCCAGCGCGCCGGGTCCTCGGTATTGCGGCCGATCGCGACGCGGCCGCCGGCGCCGAAGGCGATGTGGTTGACCTGGCCGAGGCCGAGCGCGCGCGCCGGCCCGCCGCTCGGCGCGACGGCGAAGGCCTGGTGGTTGCGGAAGAACGGCTGCCCCTGCGTCGTCACGTAGACGATCTCGCCCGCGGGCGTCCAGCCGCGCACCATCGTGTCGGTGCCGAGCCAGGTGAGCCGGCGCGCCTGGCCGCCCTCGGCCGGCATGACGTGGACCTCGGGGTGATGCTCGTCGCGGCCGACGAAGGCGAGCCAGCGGCCGTCGGGCGAGAGGCTCGGCGTCGACGGCTCGGAGAGGCCGGCCGTGAGGCGGCGGGCGACGCCGCCCGCGGCCGCGACCGTCCAGACGTCGTCGTCGGCGACGAAGGCGATGCGATCGCCGTGCAGCGTCGGATGACGCAGGTAGCCGAGGCGGTCGGCGCTCGCGCCGTCGTGGGCTGCGGCGGCCGGGGTCGAGCGGATGGCGTTCACGCGTTTCTCCCTCATGGCGTCGGCTCGATGCCGGCGTTGGCGAACAGGGCGCGCATCTCGGCGCTCTGCAGGTGGCGGATCAGCGCCTCGACCGCATCGGCGCGCGCCGCGTCGGCGGCCGGCGCGCCCGGCCACGGCAGCGCGACGTAGCTGGTGTAGCTCTGCAACGCCGCCGGCAACGGCCCGACCAGCGTCAGCCCCTGGTCGCGAAAGAGCAGGATCTCGGTCGTCGCGCCGAAGCCGAATTCGCGCGGCGCAGTGCCCGCGAGCAGGCGCCGCATCACCGACGCGCCGTCCTGCTCGCGCGCCGCCTTGGCGTTGACGACGTCGCTCATGCCGATCTGCGCCAGCATGCGCTCGACGTAGAGGCCCGACGACGATCGATTGAAGACGACCGAGTCGGCGCCGGCGAGCGCCGCCTTCAGGCTCTCGGCGCTGGCGATGTCGGGCACGCTCGCGCCCGGCCGGATCGCGACGCCGACACCGACGCGGCCGATCGGCGCGCGCGTGCCGAGCGGCGTGCCCTTCGCCGCGAGCTCGTCGACGATGCCCTGCGTCAGGACGACGACGTCGGCGCTCGGCGCGCCCGCGACCGCGCTGCGCAGCACGGGCGAGCCGGCGAACGCGATCCGCGTCGTGTGGCCGCTCGCGCGCTCGAAGGCGGCGAGCGCGGGCCGCAAGCCGGGCTCGACCGCGCCGCCGGAGAGGATGCGCAGCTCGAGCGCGTGCGCCGGCAGCGCCGCGGCGATCAGGACGGCGGCCGAGGCGGCCGCCTTGAACAGTCGACGAAGCGGGCCGTGGCGCATGACGCCGTCTTCAGGAAGGGTCGCGCGCCAGCCGGGCGCGCAGCTCGGCCTTCGCTTCCGGCCATTCGCCGGCGCTCATGCTGTACATCACCGTGTCGCGCACGCTGCCGTCGCGGCGCAGCGCGTGATGGCGCAGGACGCCGTCCTTCCTCGCGCCGAGCCGCTCGATCGCGCGCTGGCTCGCGAAGTTGAAGTTGTCGGTACGCCAGCCGACCAGCTTCGCGCCGAGCGTCTCGAACGCGTGCGTCATGAGCAGCAGCTTGGCGCTTGCGTTGACGTGCGTTCGCTGCCGGCTCTTCGCATACCAGGTGTAGCCGATCTCGAGCCGTTCGACCGCGGCGACGATGTCGTGATAGCTCGACGAGCCGATCACCTCGCCGCTCGCCGCGTCGAGCACCGCGAACGCGAGCCGATGCCCTTCGGCGAACGCCGTCAGCGCGCGCTCGACGTAGCCGCGCGTGTCGTCGGGCTCGGGGACGCTGGTGACGCGGATCGTCCACAGCTCGCCGTCGGCGGCGGCGCGCTTCAGGCCCTCGACGTGCTCCAGCCCGAGCGGGACGAGGCGGATCCGCTCGTCGGCCAGCGTGACCGGGGCGACGTTCAGCATCGGCGCGTGGAGGAGAAGCCGCGCTTCAGCGGTTGTGGCGCTGCATGAAGACGAGCTTCTCGAACAGCGACACGTCCTGCTCGTTCTTGAGCAGCGCGCCGACCAGCGGCGGCACCGCCACCTTCTCGTCCTTGCTCTGCAGCGCCTCGAGCGGGATGTCCTCGGCGACGAGGAGCTTCAGCCAGTCGAGCAGCTCGGAGGTGCTCGGCTTCTTCTTCAGGCCGGGGAGGTTCCTGACGTCGTAGAAGCTCTTCAGCGCGGCGCCGAGGAGCTCCTTCTTGAGATGGGGGAAGTGGACGCCGACGATCTGCTTCATCGTCTCGGCGTCGGGGAACTTGATGTAGTGGAAGAAGCACCGGCGCAGGAACGCGTCGGGCAGCTCCTTCTCGTTGTTCGAGGTGATGAAGACGAGCGGCCGGTGCCTGGCCTTGACGAGCTCGCGCGTCTCGTAGACGTAGAACTCCATGCGGTCGATCTCGCGCAGCAGGTCGTTCGGGAACTCGATGTCGGCCTTGTCGATCTCGTCGATCAGGAGCACGACCGGCTCGGCGGCGGTGAACGCCTGCCAGAGGACGCCGCGGACGATGTAGTTCTCGATCCTCTTGACGCGCTCGCCGCTGTCGCTGCCCTCGACGCCGGCGAGCTGGCTGTCGCGCAATCGGCTGACCGCGTCGTACTCGTACAGGCCCTGCTGCGCCTTGGTCGTCGACTTGATGTGCCACTGCATGAGCGGCATGCCGAGCGCGGTGGCGACTTCCTCGGCGAGCATCGTCTTGCCGGTGCCGGGCTCGCCCTTGACGAGCAGCGGCCGCTTGAGCGTCGCGGCGGCGTTCACCGCCAGCATCAGGTCGGGCGTGGCGACGTAGGTTTCGGAGCCTTTGAACTTCATGGAGCGCACTCTGCAGAGGAGCGATTCAGTATAAGGGCGCCCCTATAATTCTCGGTTTGCGCGCGTCGCCACCACTCGCCCTCGCACCATGAAGAAGCCGCTCGTCCTGTCGTTCGCGAACGCACTCATTGCCCTGTCGTTGGGCTTCGGCGCGGCCGCCGGCGCGCAGGAAGCCAAGCCAGGCGATGTCGTCGCGGGCGAGAAGAAGGCCGCCATGTGCGAGGGTTGCCACAACCTGCCGCGCTATCAGGCGAGCTTCCCCGAGGTCTACAAGGTGCCGATGATCGCGGGCCAGAACGCGAAGTACATCGTCTCGGCGCTCACCGCCTACCGCAAGGGCGAGCGCAAGCACCCGACGATGCGCGCGATCGCCGGCAGCCTGTCCGATCAGGACATGGCCGACCTCGCCGCCTACTACGAGCGGCTCGGCAAGAACCCGGGCGCCGACGCGGCGACGACGCGCTCCGCCAGCCCGGCGCCGCAACCGCCCGCGAATGTCGCGAAGCTGCTCACGCAGGCGAACTGCGTCGCCTGCCACGGCGCCGATTTCTCGAGCCCGATCGATCCGTCATATCCCAAGCTCGCCGGCCAGCATCCGGACTACCTCTACGCCGCGCTCAAGGCCTACCAGACCGATCACAACCAGTACGTCGGCCGCAGCAACGCGATCATGATGGGGATGGCGCGGCCGTTCACCCATCCCGAGATCAAGGCGATCGCGGCGTACCTCGGCGACTTGCCGAGCGACCTGAAGACCGTCCCGCAGCCGCGCTTCAAGTAGGCGCGCCGCTGGCGCCGCTGCGCCTAGCTTGCGGACGACTCGCCCGCGCTTCCCCGGAGGCTTTCATGCATCGACTCGTGACCCTCGCGCTCGCGGGAGCGCTCATCGCCTTCGGCGCGAACGCGCAGACGCTGCGCTGGGCCAGCCAGGGCGATCCGCAGACCATGGACCCGCACTCGCAGAACGAGTCCATGACCAACATGATGAACGGCCAGGTCTACGAGCGGCTGACGAGCCGCGACCGGCAGCTCAAGATCGTTCCCGGCCTGGCCACGGAGTGGCAGCAGGTCGGCCCGCTCGTCTGGCGCATCAAGCTGCGCCCCGGCGTCAAATTCCACGACGGCTCGCCGCTGACGGCCGACGACGTCGTCTACTCGGTCCAGCGCGGCCAGGCGCCGACCTCGCAGATCAACAACTACGCCTCGTCGGTCGGCACCGCGAAGAAGATCGACGAACAGACTGTGGAGTTCACCCTCGCGGCGGTGAACCCGATCTTCCTCGAGCACCTCGACGCGCTCTGGATCATGAGCAAGAGCTGGAGCGAGAAGTACAAGGTCACCCGGCCGCTCGACTTCAAGAACAAGGAAGAGAGCTACGCCGCGCTCAACGCCAACGGCACCGGCCCGTACATGCTCGTCAGCCGCGCGCCCGGCATCAAGACGGTCTACAAGCGCAACCCGGGCTACTGGGGCCGGATCGAAGGCAACGTCCAGGACGTCGTCTTCACGCCGATCGGCAACGACGCGACGCGCCTGGCGGCGCTGGTCTCGGGCGAGGTCGATTTCGTCCTCGACCCGGCACCGCGCGACGTCGCCAAGCTGCGCAGCACCGCCGGCGTGAAGGTGACCGACGGGCCCGAGAACCGCATCGTCTTCATCGGCATGGACCAGGGCCGGGACGAGCTGCTCTACAGCAGCGTCAAGGGCAAGAATCCGTTCAAGGACGTTCGCGTCCGCCGCGCGCTCTACCAGGCGATCGACATCGAGACGATGCAGAAGAAGCTCATGAACGGGCAGAGCTTCCCGACCGGGGCGATGACGCCGTCGCCGCTCGGCACCTACAACGACGCTGCGCTCGAGAAGCGCTATCCGTTCGATCTGGCCGCCGCCAAGAAGGGCCTCGCCGACGCTGGCTATCCGGACGGCTTCGAGGTCCAGCTCAACTGCCCGAACAACCGCTACGTCAACGACGAGCAGATCTGCATCGCCCTGGCCGGCATGTGGGCGCAGGCCAAGGTCAAGGTCAAGGTCGCCGGCGAGCCGCGCGCGACCTATTTCCCGCGCCTCGAGAAGTACGACTTCAGCATGTACATGCTCGGCTGGGGCGGCTCGGTCACCGACGCCGAGACGACGCTGACGCCGGTGATGCGCAACAACCTGGGCGAGAAGGGCATCGGCTTCTACAACTACGGCCACGCGCGCAACGACAAGCTCGACGCGCTCGCGGCGCAGTCGAGCAGCGAGGCCGACGCGAAGAAGCGCGAGGCGCTTGTCAAGGCGGCGCTGACGGAGTTCAAGGAGCAGTTCACGACGCTGCCGCTGCACCGCCAGGTGATTCCGTGGGCGGCGCGCGCGAACGTCAACGTCGTCCACCGCGCCGACAACTGGTTCGAGGTGTCCTGGGTGACGATCGGCAAGTGACGCCGCGCTAGACCAGCCCGGCCATCGCCGCCGCGAAGCGCTCGCCGATCGCACTCGCCTCGGCGTGGACGCCGTCGCGAAGCCGCCAGCGGCCGGCGACCATGACATCGCGCCACGGCGGCGTCGGGCTGCTGAAGACGAGCGCGTCGAGCGACCGCGCCGGCGCGACGCCGAGCAGCGCATCGGCGCACGGGTCGACGACGATCGCATCGGCGCGGGCGCCGGCGACGAGCCCCCATGCGCGCTGGCCCGCCGCAGCAGCGCTGCCGGCGAGCAGGCGCGACACGAGCCGCTCGGCGCTCGAGGCAACGCCGATCTCGGGCGCGGCGGCGACGTTGCGCTGGCGCCGCGTCAGGCGCTGGCCGTACTCGAGCAGACGCAGCTCCTCGCACCACTCGCGCGTCGCCTGGCTGTCGGAGCCGATCGCGATCGGCACGCCGGCGCCGAGCCAGCGCGGCAGGTCGCACAGGCCGTCGCCGAGGTTCGCTTCGGTGCTCGGGCAGAGGACGATGCCGGCGCCGCTCGCCGCGACCGCGTCGATCTCCTGCGCCACCGCGTGGGTCGCGTGGACGAGCTGCCAGCGCGCGTCGAGGAGGCCATGCCCAGCCAGCCATTCGATCGGCCGCCGGCCGGTCGTGCGGACGCACTCGTCGACTTCGGCCGTCTGCTCGGCGACGTGGATGTGGATCGGCGCGTCGCTGCCTTCGGCGAGCGTGCGCAGCGCGGCGATCGATGCCGCGCTCGCGCCGCGCAGCGAATGGATCGCGAGACCGGCGTCGACGAGCGGCCGGCCGGCGCCGCGGATGCGGCGCGCGGCATCGAAGGTCTCGCCCGGCGAGGCGCGAAAGCGCCGCTGGTCGTCGCGCAGGCCCGACGCATCGAAGCCGGCGCGCTCGTACAGCACGGGCAGGATCGTCAGGCCGATGCCGGCGTCGGCGGCGGCGTCGGCGAGCGCCCACGACATCGCGAGCGGATCGGCGTAGTCGCCGCCGTCGCGATCGCGGCGCAGGTAGTGGAACTCGCAGACGTGGGTGTAGCCGCCGCGCAGCAGCTCGACGTAGAGCTGCGCGGCGACGGCGCGCAGTTGCTCGGGGCCGATGCGCAGGGCGACCGCGTACATGCGCTCACGCCACGACCAGAAGTCGTCGCTCGCGGCGTCGCGTCGCTCGGCGGCGCCGGCGAAGGCGCGCTGGAAGGCGTGGCTGTGCGCGTCGACGACGCCGGGCAGAAGCGGCCCGGCGAGGACGCACGCGCCTTCGGGCGCCGTCGCGACGTCGCTCGTCACCTCGGCCCAGCGGCCGTCGGCGCCGATGCGGAGCAGCACGTTCTCGCCCCAGCCGGCGGGCAGCCAGGCGAGCGGCGTCCACAGCAGCGCGGGCGACGCCGCCGACGCGTCAGCGCCCATCGGGGTGCCAGTCGAGCGTCGTCTGCAGGAGCGCGCGCAGCACGGGCTGCAGGCGCGCGAGGCGGGCGCCGTCGGCGGGCGCGACCGGCAGCGCGGCGCGCGTCTCGTCCATGTACGTCGCCAGGCCCATCTCGAGCTGGACCGCATGCACCCGCTCACGCGGCCGGCCGTAATGGCGCGTGATGTAGCCGCCCTTGAAGCGGCCGTCGGTGACGTGGCTGAACGTCGTCTGCGCCGCCAGCACGGCGCTCAGCGCATCGCGCAGCGCCGGCGCGCAGCTCGCACCGGCGGCGGTGCCGAGGTTGAGGTCCGGCAGGCGCCCTTCGAACAGCCACGGCAGCTCGGCCTGGATGCTGTGCCCGTCCCACAGCACGGCATGGCCGTGGGCGGCGACGAGGCGCGCGAGCTCGGCCGCGAGCGCGTCGTGGTACGGGCGCCAGTAGGTCCGACGCCGACGCTCGATCTCGCGCTCGTCGGGGACGCGGCCGTCGCGATAGAGCGGCGCGCCGCTGAAGAAGCGCGTCGGCACGAGCTCGGTGTTGTTCGCGCCGGGGTACATCGGCGCGTTCTCCGGCGGCCGGTTCAGGTCGATCACGTAGCGCGAGAAGCGCGGCACGAGGACGCTCGCGCCGAGCTCGCGCGCGAAGCCGTAGACCTCGGCGAGATGCCAGTCGGTGTCCTCGAGGGCGAGCGCGCGCGGCACGAAGGCGGGCGCGAGGTCGTCGGCCATCGCGGCGCCGACGTGCGGCAGGCTGAGCAGGAGCGGCGCCGTGCCGCGCTCGAGCGTGAAGACCGCTTCGCTCATCGCGCCCGCTCGACGCCGGCGAAGACGACGCGCTGGCACGGGTTGCGGCCGAACCAGTAGGCGAGCTCGTTCGGATGGTCGACGTTCCAGGCGACGAAGTCGGCGCGCCGGCCGGCGGCGAGCGCGCCGCGATCGCCGAGGCCGAGCGCGCGCGCCGCGTTGACGGTCATGCCGCGCAGCGCCTCTTCGGGCGTGAGGCGGAAGAGGGTGCACGCCATGCTCAGCATCAGGAGCGGCGAGAGCGTCGGCGACGAGCCCGGGTTGTGGTCGGTCGCGATCGCGATCGGCACGCCGGCGGCGCGCAGCGCCGCGACCGGCGGCGCCTGCGTCTCGCGCAGGAAGTAGTAGGCGCCGGGCAGGAGGACGGCGACGCTGCCGGCGCGCGCCATCGCGCGAACGCCTTCGTCGCCGAGGTGCTCGAGGTGCTCGCACGAGAGCGCGCCGAACTCGGCGGCGAGCGCGGCGCCGCCCGAGTCGCTGAGCTGCTCGGCGTGCAGCTTTACCGGCAGGCCGAGCGCACGCGCGGCCGCGAAGACGCGCCGCGTCTGCGCGACGGAGAAGGCGATCCGCTCGCAGAACGCATCGACGGCATCGACGAGGCCTTCGTCGTGCAGCGTCGGCAGCCAGGCGCAGACGGCGTCGATGTAGGCGTCGGCGCGGCCGGCGTATTCCGGCGGCAACGCGTGCGCCGAGAGGCAGGTCGTCTGGACGTCGAGGGGCAGCTCGCGGCCGAGGCGGCGCGCGACGCGCAGGCACCTCGCCTCGTGCTCGGCCGAGAGGCCGTAGCCCGACTTGATCTCGAGCGTCGTCACGCCTTCCCTCATCAGGGCGAGGGCGCGCTCGCGCGCGGTCGCGAAGAGCGTCTCGTCGCTCGCCGCGCGCGTTGCCGCGACGGTCGAGCGGATGCCGCCGCCGGCGCGGGCGATGTCCTCGTAGCTCGCGCCTTCGAGGCGCTGCTCGAACTCGCCGGCGCGCTGGCCGGCGTAGACGAGGTGGGTGTGGCAATCGACGAGGCCGGGCGTGACGAGGGTGCCGCCGAGGTCGATCTCGGCGTCGGCGCGGGTGCTCGCCGGCACGTCGGCGTCGGCGCCGGCCCAGGCGATGGCGTCGCCGTCGACGACGAGGGCGCCGCGCTCGACCAGGCCCCAGCCGCGCGCGTCGGCGAGGGTGACGAGGCGGGCGTTGCGCCAGAGCGTCGTCGTCATGGCGCGGGCTCGGTGTCGGCGCTCAGCCACCAGCCCGTGCCGTCGAAGGCGATCGCGGCGGGCGCGTCGGGCCACCAGCGCAGCGCGTGCGCGGGCATCGATGCGGATGTCGAGGCGGACGCCGACACCGATGCCGACACCGACGCCGAGGCAAACGCCGACGCCGATGCCGATGCGGGGACTCCCACCGACGACGACGCGGCCTCGAAAGAGTCGTTGCGCGCGACCTCAGCGCAGTTCCCCGCGGTCGTCGCGTAGAGGCCGCATTCGCGCGTGCCCGGCCGCCAGGTCGCGCCGGGAACGACGCGCGCGAGCCCGCCGCGAACGCCGCGCAGCATGAGGTTGAGGTCGCGCGTCGGCCCGTCGACGAGGCGGGCCTGCGTCGCGGCGTCGCCCGCGAACGCGACCGCGTCGTCGCGCGGCCCGCAGCGGTGCTCGACGCCATCGGTCGTCAGCACGACGCCGGCGCCGTCGAGCACGGCGAACCAGCGCGAGACGCCGGCGAACGCCGAGAACGGCCCGTCGGCCTCGACGTCGGCGACGCTGACCCGCACCTGCCAGCCGTCGCGACCCGGCCGCGCGAGCAGCTCGCGCGTGACGCCGCCGCCGTTCAGCCACGGCTGGGCGGGGACGTCGGCGGTTCGCACGATCGGTCTCGGCTGCACGCGGTCTTATACCAACCCCGGCGTCTCCCGCCGCCGTCGGGCGCATTCGCGAGGGCCTAAAGTCGGGAACCGACCGTCGCTGCCGGAGCCCGACATGCCCGACCTCTCGACCTCGCCGCCTCTCGTCGGCCCGCATCCCGTGCGCGCGCCGCGTGGCGCCGCGATCACCTGCCGCAACTGGCTCATCGAAGCGGCGTATCGGATGATCCAGAACAACCTCGATCCCGAAGTGGCCGAGAACCCGGACGCGCTCGTCGTCTACGGCGGCATCGGCAAGGCGGCGCGCGACTGGCCGAGCTTCGAGGCGATCCTGAAAGCGCTGCGCGAGCTCGGCGAGGACGAGACGCTGCTCGTCCAGTCCGGCAAGCCCGTCGGCGTCTTCCGCACGACGGTCGATTCGCCGCGCGTCCTCATCGCCAACTCGAACCTCGTTCCCAAGTGGGCGACGTGGGAGCACTTCCACGAGCTCGACCGCAAGGGCCTCATGATGTACGGCCAGATGACGGCGGGATCGTGGATCTACATCGGCAGCCAGGGCATCGTCCAGGGCACGTACGAGACCTTCGTCGAGGCCGGCCGGCAGCACTACGGCGGCGATCTCGCGGGCCGCTGGATCCTCACCGCCGGCCTCGGCGGCATGGGTGGCGCGCAGCCGCTCGCCGCGACCTTTGCCGGCGCGTCGTCGCTCCACATCGAGTGCCAGCAGTCGCGCATCGATTTCCGGCTTCGCTCGCGCTACCTCGACGAGCAGGCGAGCGACCTCGACGACGCGCTCGCGCGCATCGAGCGACACACGAAGGCGAAGCGCGCGGTCTCGGTCGGCCTGCTCGGCAACGCCGCCGATCTGCTGCCGGACCTCTTGCGGCGGGCGCAGGCCGGCGGCATCCGCCCCGACCTCGTCACCGACCAGACGTCGGCGCACGATCTCGTCAACGGCTACCTGCCGGAGGGCTGGACCGTCGCGCAGTGGCAGGCGGCGCAGGCCGAGCCGGCGCAGCACGCCGCGCTGCGCGACGCGGCGGCGAAGAGCTGCAGGGCGCACGTGCAGGCGATGCTCGACTTCCAGTCGCTCGGCATCCCGGTCGTCGACTACGGCAACAACATCCGCCAGGTCGCGTTCGACGAAGGCCTCGCCGACGCGTTCGCGTTTCCTGGCTTCGTGCCAGCCTACATCCGGCCGCTCTTCTGCCGCGGCAAGGGGCCG
>DASYKC010000070.1:0-49675 GCA_035995885.1 Caldimonas sp.
TGGCGGGCGTGCAGCATGCGCTGCACTTCCTCGTCCGAGCTCTTCAGGATTCGGCCGCGCGCGTAGCGGACGATGGGATCGAGCGGGTTGCCGAAACGGTCGGTCTGCGGCGGGGCCGCTTGCTTGAAAGGTGCGTCTGTCGCCAGGTCTTGCTTCACGTATTTCTCCATCTTGGTTATGGGGCCGCGCGTTGTCCTAGATCCTCAGGAACAGCCGGTTGAATCGTGGTCGATGCTCGAGCAGGCGCATCCCGGCCGACAAGCTCCGGGTCACCACGAAATAGATCACCATCAGCGTCATGTAGACCTCGATCGGCGAGGTCTGCAGGCGGACGTTGATTTGCTTGCCGATGTCGGTCAGCTCGGAGAGGCCGATGAGAAACGCCAACGACGTGTTCATCACCGTCACGACGTATCGGCCGGCAATGGCCGGAATCATGTTGAAGAACGCCTGCGGAAGCACGATGTAGAGCTGGACCTGCAGGTTGGACAGACCCAATGTCTTGGCCGCCTCCCGCTGGGTGTCGGGGATGGACAGGATCCCGCCGCGAACGTACTCGGCGATGTAGGCGGCGGTGAACACCGTCAGCGCGACCGTGACGCTGAACGATTTCGAGGTCTCGATGCCGAGATAGGGAGGAACGAAGTAGGCCCAGAACACGAGGATGAGGAGAGGCACGCTTCGGAATATCTGGATGTAGACGAGCGCCGGATAGCGCAGCAGGCGGTTGGCGGAGGCGCGCATCAATCCGAGGACGGCGCCCAGCACGGTGGCGCCGACGATGGCGATCGCGGCGATCGTGATCGTGAGCAGCAGTCCGCCGACACGGCCTTGCGTGAACAGGTCGCCGACGAGCAGCC
Organism: Caldimonas sp.; assembly: GCA_035995885.1. Taxonomy (GTDB): domain Bacteria; phylum Pseudomonadota; class Gammaproteobacteria; order Burkholderiales; family Burkholderiaceae_C; genus Schlegelella_A. The sequence goes on from DASYKC010000070.1 coordinate 861, forward strand.
GCTCGAGGTTGATCGGCGTCCAGACCTTGGCCCAGTCCATGGCCTTACTCGCTCACCAACGCCGGCTGCATCGCTCGGCGCGTGTCGAGATGCCGCGAGAAGAGCCGATGAATGATCTGCCCGAGCCCCTCGATCAGGAGGCAGACGCAGATGTAGAGGACGCTGGACGCGACCAGGACCTCGACGCCGCGGAACGTGTACGTGTCGATGTACTTCGTCTGGTAGGCCATCTCCGCGACGCCGATCGCCATCGCCAGGCTCGTGTTCTTGGTCAGGCTCACCGCCTCGTTGGTCAGCGGCGGAACCAGGATCGGAATGGCTTGCGGGAGGATCACGTACGCCATGCGCTGCCTGAAAGCGAGTCCGAGCGAACGCGCCGCCTCGTCCTGACCCTGGCTGACCGAATTGAGCCCGGCGCGCACCGTCTCCGCGACGAAGGCCGCGTGGTAGATCGACAGGGCGAAGGCCGCCGCCGCGAACTGGAAGCCGACCTCGCGCATGTAGCCGAACAGCCAGTCCGGCAGGATGTAGACGGCGGAGAAATACCAGAACAGGATCTGGACCAGCGGCGGCGTGTTGCGAACGAAGTCGACGTAGAGGCCGCAGATCGGCGCGAGGTACCTGTTGCCGGTCCAGCGGACGATTCCCAGGAAAAAGCCGAGGACGAAGGCGCACAGCAGCGTCACCGAGGCGAGCTTCAGCGTGACATGGAGCCCGTCGAGGAGGAGCAGGCCCCACTCGCCCCGCAGGACGCTCCAGTCGAAGTGATAGGTCACCGCCGTGTCCCTTCGCGGCGGTGCCTAGTGCCAGGTTTCCATCTCGAAACCCAGGAGCTCCTTGGTCAGCTGCAGCTTGGTGTTCGGTCCCACCCATTTGTCGAAGAGCTTGTCCCAGGTGCCGTCGTTCCAGATGTCCTGGAGCGTGAAGTTGATCGAGTCGCGCCACTTCGAATCGTTCTCCCTGACGCCGAGGCCGTAGGGGCCGCCGCCATAGATGCCTTCCTTGCCGAGGACCACGTAGTCACGCGGATTCTTGGCACCGCCGCGCAGCCCGGCGAGGATCACGGTGTCGGTGGCCAAGGCGTCGACGAGCCCCTGCTCGAGGGCGAGAAACGATTCGCCCTGTCCTTCGAAGGTCTGGATCGTCGCCTTGGGCACCGCTTCCTTGAAGTACTTGACGGTCCCCGAGCCGATCACGGCGCCGACGCGCTTGCCGGAGAGGTCGGCCACCTTGTGAATGCCGCTGTTCGTCTTGACCAGCAAGGTCTGCGGGCTGTAGAAATAGGCGATCGAGAAGTCGACCACGGCGTCCCGGCTCCGGTAGTGCGTCATGGTCGACGCCACGAGGTCGATCCGGCCTTGCTGGAGGGTCGGGATGCGGGTCGCCGACGTGACCTGGGTCATGTTGAGCTTGACGTTCAGGCGCTTGGCGATCTCGGCGACCAGATCGCACTCGAAGCCGACGTGATTGCCGCGCTCGTCGATGAAGCCGAAATAGGGAACCTCCTTGGTCACTCCCGCCTTCAGAACGCCTGTTTCCTTGACGGTGTCGGCGGCCGACTTCGGGCACTCGGCGGCAGCGGCGGGAAGCGCCAGCGCAGCCGCCGCTCCTCCGGTCGCCGCGCCGACCTCCTTGAGGAACCTGCGGCGCGCGGGCTCGGCATTGGTGAGGGGCTGGCGCTTCGAGTCTCTATCGAACATGGGAATCTCCTTGCGGTGGCGGGTCGGGCGGGCTGAAAGAGAAGGAAGGTCAGTGCGACAGGATCTTGCCGAGGAACTTCTTGGTTCGATCCTCTTTCGGGTTCCTGAAGAAGGCGGCGGGCTCTCCAACTTCCAGGATCTCGCCCTGGTCCATGAAGATCACGCGATGCGCGACTTCTCTCGCGAATCCCATTTCGTGCGTCACCACGAACATGGTCATGCCATCGCGCGCGAGATCGCGCATGACGTCGAGCACCTCGTTGATCATCTCCGGGTCGAGCGCGGATGTCGGCTCGTCGAAAAGCATGATCCTCGGCTCGAGGCACAGGGCGCGGGCGATCGCGGCGCGCTGCTGCTGACCGCCGGACAGGGTGTTCGGAAAGGCGTTTTCCTTGTCGGCGATCCCGACCCGTTCGAGGTGCCTGCGGGCGAGGGCGACCGCCTCGGCGCGCGGGCGCTTCTGTACCTTCACGGGTGCGAGGATGAGGTTCTGAAGGACGGTGATGTGAGGGAACAGATTGAATTGCTGGAACACCATGCCGATCGACGTGCCCGTTCCGCGCGGATCGCGTGCGCCGCCGGTTCGCGGCGTGCCGATGCGAACGCTGCCGCCGTCGATGCCCTCGAGTCCGTTGACGCAACGCAAGAGCGTGCTCTTGCCGGAGCCGCTGGGTCCGCAGATCACGATCACTTCGCCGGCAGCGACGCGAAGGCTGACCTGCCTGAGCACCTGGGTCGAGCCGAACCACTTGTCGACGCGGTCGAGCTCGACCATGGGCACGGCGTCCGGCATCACTCGTGGCCACGCGAAGAAGGCGGGGTCAACGGGCGCCGACGCGGCGTGCGCCTGGCGCGCTCGCCATCCGGCTGCACCGAGTAGTAGTACCGGTCGGCTCGAAAGTAGCCTTCGAAGAACATCGTCGGCAGCCCCGACCGGATGTGGCTGATCGCCCGGCGCGTCACGAGGATCGGCATGCCCACCTCGATCTTCAGGAGCTTGGCGAGCACGACGTCGGCGGTGATCGCATCGACGTGGAGATAGATCTCGACCAGCTTCAGCCCGAGCGTCTGGCGAAGCTCTCGAAACAAGGTCGTGTGCGTCAGGTCGAGGCGAGCCAACGCCGCGCCGAAGTCGCGAGGCATGAACGCGTCGTGACACGCCAGGGGCTCGTTGTCGACGCGCCGCAATCGGCGGATGCGGAACAGCTGCTCGCCCGGGTCCAGCCGAAGCGCGGTCGCGACCCTCGCCGGGACCTTCTCGACGCCGGTCTTGATCACCTCGACGTCGGTGTTGAGCTTGAGCTCGGTGAAGTTCTCGGCGATGCCTGTCAGGCGTTCGTCCTGCGAGGTGTCGGGCAGTTGCGCGACGAAGCTGCCTTTGCCGCGATGTCGGGCGATCAGGCCGTCGCTCTCGAGGCCGCGGAGGGCTTCGCGGATCGTCTCGCGGCTGACGCCGAATTCGTCGCAGAGCTGGTGCTCGGTCGGAAAGCGATCGCCGACGGCGAAGCCGTCGCCCAGCCGACGAATGAGGATGTTTCGAACCTGAAGGTACAGGGGAAACAGGTTCAGGAATTCCGGCCGCGTGCCGACCGAGCGCCGCGAATCCGTCATCGCGGCCGGACCGACGCATGGACGAGCCGGCTTCGACATCGGCTCGTCGAATCTCGGCGTCGAAGTCGAAACATTGTCTTATCATACAACAACTCCCGCACCCGTCAATCTCGTCCGGGCACGCGTCGCAGAACAACTCCGAGGACAGACAGATGGCGCCACGCATCGCAGTGATCGGTACCGGCGGCACCATCTCGACGCCGGCCCGCCACGACCTCGACGCATGGGAATACGGCCAGTTCTCCAAGCCCATGGAGGTCGACGAGCTGCTCGACCGGTTCGCGCGCGTCCTGGTCGGCCACGAGTTGCTTCCGGTGCGCTTTCGCGCCATCGACAGCGTCGACATGAGCCCCTCCGTGTGGCTCGACCTCAACCGTCGCATCACCGAAACGGTTGCGAGCGACGATTCCATCGTCGGCGTCGTCGTCACGCACGGGACGTCGACGCTCGAGGAGACCGCGTATTTCCTTCATCTGGCGCTCAAGGTCCGGGTGCCCGTCGTCGTCGTCGGCGCTCAGCGTCCGCCTCACGCAGTCAGCTCGGACACCGGCATCAACCTCCTCAATGCCCTGCGTGTCGCGGCAGCGCCGGCGGCGCGCGACGCGGGCGTGCTCGTCGTCATGAACGACGAAGTGCATTCCGCGCGCGACGTCGTCAAGTCGTCCAATTTCGGCCTGCAGGCCTTTCGCTCACCGGACTTCGGCGGTCTCGGCGGCATCGATCCCGACGGCAACGTCGCGATGTATCGGCGGCCCCTCCGGCGCCACGCGCCCGCGACCGAGTTCGATGTCGGCGGCCTCGACGAGCTGCCCATGGTGGAGATCGTCTATTCGTACGCGGGCGCGAGCGGCCGGCCGGTCGCGGCGCTGGTCGAGGACGGCTGTCGCGGCATCGTCTTCGCGGGCATGCCGCCGGGGCGTGCGTCGCCGGCGCAGAGCGCGGAACTCGCACGAGCGGCGAGCGACGGCGTGCTCGTCGTTCAGTGCAGCCGCGCCGGCAGCGGTCGAATCGTTCCGCGGAGCGGCGATCGGGCGATGGGCTTCGTCGCCGGGGACAACCTGAATCCCCAGAAGGCGCGCCTATTGGCGATGCTCGCGTTGACGCGCACCAACGACCGCTGCGCGATCGAACGCATGTTCCAAGAGTATTAGGACGGCTGCAACGCTGGGCACCACCACCCCGGTTCTTGTTCGATACGAATTGCCAGGACGGCATGAAAAACACCTCGCTCTCCCATCCCACGATCCCGCGCCTGACCTCGCGCCTGGAAGCGCTTCCGCCTTCAGGGACGATGGCCGTCGGCCTCAAGGTGCGGGCGCTGCGCGATCGCGGTCTTCGCATCGTCAACCTCAGCGGCGGCATGGCGGAGCCGGCGCCGACATGCCTCAAGGCGCCGATCGCGTTCGCAGCGCAGCGCAACGTCGCCGCCGATCCTGCCGGCGAGCCCGACTTGCGGGCGGCCCTCGCGACGAAGCTCCTGCGCGACCAGGGCCTGGCCTACGACGCTTCGACCGAGATCGTCGTCACCACCGGTGCGAAGCAGGCGATCCTGCCGACGCTGCTCGCCATGCTCGAGAGCGGCGACGAGGTGCTGGTTCTCGATCCGTGCTGGGTGACGTACGCCCCGGTCATCCGGCTCGCCGGCGGCGTTCCCGTCCCGGTCTCGTTGCGTCGCGACGGCGCGTTCCGTCTCGATGCAAGCGCGATCGCGGCGGCAGTGACCGGGCGAACGCGCGCGATCATCATCAACAGCCCGCACAACCCGACCGGTCGCGTGTTCACGCACGAAGAGCTCGCCGGCGTGGCAGGCGTCGCCGCAGATCGAAACCTCTGGCTCTTCTCCGACGAAAGCTTCGACAAGTTCGTCTTCGACGGCAATCGGCATGTGAGCATCGCCGGCCTGGAAGGCATGCGCGAGCGGACGGTCGTGATCCAGAGCTTCTCCAAGGCATTCGCGCTTCCCGGTGCTCGCGTCGGCTATCTGGCTGCGCCGGCGCCCTTGTGCCGAGCGGTCGTCAGGTTCAACGAGCATGTGATCACCTGCGTCAGCCCGATGATGCAGTCCGTCGCGCTCTCTGCGCTCGCCACGGAAGCGGAGTGGACCGAGCAGCTGATCGAGCACTACCGGCTGAAGCGGCAGGTCGCTGCGACGGCCCTGGCGCGCATGCCCGGAATCCGGTTCACGCCGACGGAAGGCACCTTCTACGCCTTCGTCGACGTGAGCGCCCATGACGCCTCATCGGAGGCCTTCGCCGAGCGCATGATCCAGCGGGCGGGAGTCGCCCTGACGCCGGGCATTGCATTCGGCAAGGAAGCGGAGGGCCACGTCCGAATGAATCTGGTGGGCCCCGTGTCCGAGCTCGTCGAAGGGCTGAGACGCATGCACGAGGAGCTCACCTCACCGGCTTCGCCAGGGTAAGGACGCGCGTCGGGCGGGCCCGACGCGCCGCTACTGCCGTATCGCCTCGACCTGGATCAGCAGCGGGATGCTGTCGGGCGTGACGTTGGGCAGGAAGCCGATCCCGTACTGGCTTCGCTGGATCGTCGCGCCGAAGTCGCCGCCGCAGACCTCGCGCTTGAGCTGCGCGTTCTCGTAGCAGTTGAAGCGGATCGCCTTCAGCGTCACGGGTTGCGACTTGCCGAGGATCGTGAGCGTGCCGGCGACCGACGCGACCTTGTCGCCGTCGAAGGTGAAGGTGTCGCCGACGAAGCGCGCGGTCGGGCCCTGCGCGACGTTGAAGACGCGCTCGCCTTTCAACGTGCCTTCCAGCGACGACGACGCGGCGCTCAAGGTCGTCAGGTCGATCGTGATGTCGGCCTTGCCCGACTTCGCCGCGCGGTCCAGGACGACGCTGCCTTCTTTGGCCTGCATGCGGCCGCGCTGCGTCGAGGTGTTGAGATGAAGCGCCTCGAACGTGACGACGGTGTGACCGGGATCGATGGCGTACGCGGCCGGCTCGGCCGCGGCGCCGACGGCGATGGCGGCGAGCGCGGCGGCGATGAAGGTCTCGCGCAGGTATCGGGTCTGCGCATGCGAGCCGTCGGCCTTCGTCATGTCAGGAACCCTTCGCCTGCATCCGCCTGCGTCTGCGCCAACCGATGGCGGCAAGGCCGACACCGAGGAGCGCCAGGATTTCGGGCTCGGGAACCGCTTGCACTGCCCCGAACAGCCCCGCTGTTTCGCCGTTGATGCCATCGAGGAAATAAAGCGTGTTGGCATCGCCGCCGCTGCCGGCGCCGCTGCCGAACATCAGGCCCCAGAGTCCCCCCGGCGTGTTGCCGGCGCCGACGTCGATCGGGATCGAGCCCTGGAACAGGCCCGTCAGCGGGTCGAACGCATTGATCACGCTGCTGGCAAAGCTGAAGTTGCCGACCAGCAGATCGCCGCCGAAGGGGCCGAAGCCCGCAGGCGCGAGCGCCACGCCCCAGGGTGCCGCGAGCCGGCTGCCGCTGACGAGTCGTTGCATGAAGGCACCGTTCTCGTCGAAGACGCTGACGAATCCCGCGCCCGGAGCGGCCGCTCTCTGCGCCGCGACCCCGGCCGGCGCGTACGTCACATAGACCTTGCCGGCGATGTCCTGCACGTTGAACGGGACGAACCCGGAAGGAAGGGTGGGGTCGGTGAAGGATCCCGGCAGACTCACCGGCGCAAAGCCGCTGTCGAAGACGTTGACGTGCCCGCCGGCGCTGTCGGCCGCATAGAGGCGGGTCCCGGCCGTATTGATGGCAAGGCCGGTGTAGACCGCGCCCGGCGTCGAGGCGCCGACGGTGGACGTCAGGCCGCCGGCCCACCCGGAAATGGTCCCGTTCAGGTCGGCGAAGATGAATCGCGCCGACGAGCTCGCGGTACCGGGCGTCAACTGGAACGAGGCGGTGTTGGAATTGCTGACCTGACCCGTCGGCCCTTGCGGGCCGGCCGCCGTGGTCGGAATGGCGACGAACCCGTTCGCGTTGACGCCGAGGACCTGGCTGACGTTCGTGCTGCCGGTGATCGCGTAGAGGGTGCTCGAGTTCATCCCCTGGTTCGAGGTCCAGAACGGACTGGTGGCGCTGCGCGATATGCCCCAGGGATTGACCAGCCGGGGGTCGGTGATGGCGGCCAGCCCCGGGATGTTGGAGACCAGGTTGGTCTGCGCGTACTGGGCGCTTGCCGGTGAGGAGAGGCCCAGCGCCGCGAGTGAAAGCGCCGCGATGCCGGCGAGGCGCGAGCGCAAGAGAAGGGGTGACGACAATGTCGGGTTCACGTTCGGTCTCCGAAAATGGGGATGTTCAGGATCTGCTCCCGACGGCGAGAGCGCATCGGGCGGCGGATCGGGCGTCGTTGCCTGACGGTGAATGCTGGCCGATCACAGAAAGGTTCAACGTGAGCCGGTCCTGTGCTCACATCGGCGGTTCGAAGCCGTTCCTGCCTGCGTTGACCCGTGTCGCGAACGGCTGGCCGTCGCGCACGATCCCGGTGACCATGACCTTCGCTCCCGGCACGAGCAGCGACTTGTCGCCCGGTGTCATGGTGACGATCGGGATGCCGTTCGGCACGCGGATCGTCTTCTCGCCGTCCTTGTAGTGGAGCGTGATCGCCCGCTCGTTGGCACCCGGCTTGACCGCCGTCACGGTGGCGTTGGTCATGGTCGAGCCGGGCTGCAGATCCCAGGGCCGGTGGCCTTCGCCGCGGCCGCGTGCCTCTTCCGGAAAGACGTGGACTTCGACGGCCGAGAGAGACCCGTCCGGGCCCGGCACGGCGGTCGTGCCGATGAAGGCCCCCGACTGCAGCGCCGCCGGATCGATCGGCAGGACCTCGGTGATCGCCAGGTCGTTGCCGTAGCCGACCGAGACGAGGTGGCCGGCCCGGTCCTTGAGCACCAGTGACGTGGCCTCGACCCGTTCGAGCGTGCCGCGCAAGCGGACGGCCGGCTCGGGCGTTTGCGCTGCGACGACGCCGCAGAAGAGGAAGCTCAGCAATGCGAGAAGCGTTCTGTTCACGGTCGAAGTCCTTGTCAGTCTCTGTCAATGCCGAGCCACGGGTCGTCGGTTCATGCGGCGAAGCGATTCAGAACGAGGCCGATGCGCCGACGACCAGCGCCGCCCGGCGGCTGCTGTAGACGGCGGGATAGGGCCCGAACGGTGTCGCCGCAACCGCAGCGACATGCAGGTCCCATCGGCCGAGGGCCAGCCCGGCGCCGATGCTGGCGTCGAAACGTGTCTTGGCCGCGTCGTCGGCGGCGCCGGCGAGCGGGACGAGCGCGCCGACGTGAGCGAACAGCCTCGCCTGTCGGTCGATCGGCGGGAAGGCGTTCAACTCCAGGTACGCCACCTGCGTCCGCCGACCGTAGTAGTCGGGCGCGTAGTAGACGCGCGCGTTCCAACGATCGGAGAGGACGCCGGCATAGGCTTCGGCGAAGTCGTAGCCCGAGACGCCGCCGAAATGCGAGCCCTGGAGGCCGATCTCGAGATGTCGGTCGTCGATCCACGGCACGGTCCATCCGGCGTCGCCGGACCATTGCACCTGCGTGCCGGTTCGGGTCAGCGCCACCGTCGACGCGGCAGCGCCCGCATACCAGCGCTCGGGCGCGTCGTAGCTGATCGAGAGGCGCGGCGTCGGCCGCGAAGCGTTGAGCGAGACGCCGCGATAGCGATAGTCCGAATCAAGGCCGACGCTGCCGCCGAGCTGCGCGTGCGCCGCCGCCGACAGCGCCGCGCCGGTCACGGCACAGGCGAGACGCGGGACCCACCGCACGAGGGGGCCCTGCAGCCGCACGTCAGGGCCGATTGATCGTGACGGCCATCTGCGAGGAAGGCGCGCAATCGCACGGGCAGGCTGCACCGGCAGCGGCGAGGGTCGCGCAGGAATCGATGCGTCCATCGGCCCGCGTGACGATCCTCGATCGCAGCGGCGAGGCGGGCGCGCCGGTCCGTCCTTGGGCTTCGATCATGAGCGCCAAGAGCCCGCTCACGTGCGCTGCCGCGTAGGAAGGCCCTGACACGATGCCCCAGCGCGAGCCGGGCAGACTGGACGGCACGTCGGTGCCGGGCGCGGCGATCATTCCCGCCGGTGTCGTTCCTGTCGCCTCGTCGACGACCGCCACGACGCCGCGCACGCTGGCGGGAAAGCCGCCGGCCGGCACGGCGCGGTCCGCCGCCGCGACGACCGAAACGCCGCGCGCGAGCGCGGCCGCGACCAGCTGCTCGATCAAGCGGTCGGGCGGCCCGCCGAGGCTCAGGTTGATGACCTGCGCACCGCGATCCACCGCCGCGTGCAATGCGAGCGCGAGCCCGAGGGTCGAGCACGCGGTGTCGAGCGGCGACAGCTCGCGGCACGCGCGCAATGCCAAGAGGCGCGCGCCCGGCGCGACGCCGACGATGCCGAGCCGGTTGTCGGCCTTCGCGGCGACGATGCCGGCGACGGCGGTTCCGTGGGTCTCGGCGCGCTCGTCGCCGTCGCCCGCGAAGCTGGCGTGGCTGACGACCTGGCCGGCGAGGTCGGGATGGTCGAGCTGGATGCCGCTGTCGACGATGGCGACGCGGACATCGCGTCCGGTCGACCTTGCGTGCATGTCGCTCAAGTGCCATTCGGCGGCGGCAGGCTGTACGCCGTAGAGCGGGTCGTCGTGGCCGAGCGGGCGGAATGAATGCATCGGCTGCGCCCAGGCGACGCGCGGATCGCGCGCGAGCCGTGCGGCGGTCTCGTCGGGTCGTTCGGGCGAGGGAACCTCCATCACGTAGCAGTCGACGCCGAGGAGGGGGAGCGGCCAGTCGTCGGTCAGCCGCAGGCCGTTGCTTCGGGCCATCGCTTCGGCGACGCGCCGCCGCGCCGCCCGGCCTGACGCATCGACGTAGCCTGCTGCGTAGTTGCCGTCCGCGCGGTAGTGCGGCGGCGGCAGGCGGAAGAGCACCAGCACCTGCTGGGAGGAGTCCTGTGAATGCGGCGATTGCGGCGATTGCGCCGGCGATTGCACCGATTGCGCCGACTCCGCCGCGTCGACGCGCGTCAGGCACAGCAGCGACAGGACGACGAGGCACATCGAGAGTCTCATCGCGACGCCTCGCCCTGAAGCGCCTCGACGCTGAGGACCGCGGGCTGTGCCCGAAGTCGCGCCAGCGTTTCGGCACTGGCGGTCTCGACGCGCAGAAGGTAGGCGTCGGTGAGCGTCGGTCCGCCGACGATCCTGGCGCCGGCGGCGCGAAGCGCGTCGCGAATCTGTCGGTTGGTCGCGTCGTTGCGAAACACGGCGACGGCGTTCGGCTCGACGATCGCCGCCGGCGCGCCAAGCGCGTGGTAGCGCTCGTCGCGCGGTATGCCGAAAAGCACGACGACCAGCGCGAGCAGAACCGCCGACTGCAGCGCGACCGCCCACGGCAGCCACTGCTTCCACGAACCGCCTCTGCCCGTCGCCGGCTGAGAGGCCGCGGCACGTGGCGGCGCCGCGATCCGATCGCGAAGCTGGATCCAGCCCCGGTCGACGTCGCCACCGCCCACCGCGAGGCCGGCTGCGGCCACCCTCAGCTCGGCCTGCTCGGCCGCGTCGCCCTGGCACCGACTGCAATGAGCAAGATGCCCGGTCACCAGGGCGGCTTCGTCGGCGTCGAGGGTTCCGTTGACGAACCACGGCATGAGCTCCTGCGCGGCGCGATGCTCGTCGCTGTCGAGCGACAGGATGCGCGCTTTCACGAGGGTCCTTCGGGGCCGCCCTGAAGCATCGCGCGAAGACGGCGGCGGCCGTGGAAGACCCGCGTCTTGACCGTGTCCACCGGACAGTCGACGATGCGGGCGATCTCCGCATAGGGCAGATCGTGGAAGTAGGTCAGGACGAGGACGCTGCGCTGTTCCGCCGACAAGGCGTCGAGCGCGCGAAGCACGGTCGAGCGCGCCTGTCCCGCCATCATCTGCTGCTCGGGACCGGCTTCTTCGGAGAGCAGCTCGTCGTCGGAGCCCGACTCGACCGGCTCATCCTGGCTCCGCAGCGCCTTCAGGGCGGTGCGATAGGCGATCGCGAAGATCCAGGTCGAGACCTTGCACTGCTGGTTGTACGTCGCGGAGCGCCGCCACACGACGTGCATCGTGTCGTTCAGGGCTTCCTCGACGACGGTCCGGCGAGCCGTCATCAGGCTGAGGAAGCGGTCGAGCCGCGGGTAGTAGATCCGGTACAGCGCTTCGAACGCGAGGAGGTCGCCGGCGACCACGCGGCTGACGAGCGCGACGTCGGCGTCCGGCGCAGTTCGCCTCGGCGACGCCGAGGCCTTCTTCTCCAACCCGAAGCTGCGAAGCATCGCTGACCCATTCACGGTGAATGCCGTTTGCCGGCAAATGGTTCAGACCCGCTTCCTGGGTCCGAATCCGGTCGGTCGTCACTCGAGGAAGTCTATTCGCCTCGAGCGACGGACGTATGACCGGCAGAGAGCGTGCCGCGATCACTGCTTCATCGCCTCAGCGTCGCTCGCCCCCGCCGTGGCCCTCACCACCGCCGTGGCCGACCTCGCCACCCCCGTGCCCGAACCCGTCGTGCATTTCGTTGCCGCGGAAGCCGTTCATGTGGTCCAGATGCATCGACGGTTCGGGCCTCTCGCCGTGGCCGGGGAAGGGTCCCTGGAAGCCGCGTCGCGCATCGAAACGGCTGTCGACATGGCCGCGAAAGCCGGCCGGACCGTGAAACCACGGACCCGCACCGATGAAGAGGCCACCGACGAACCATTCCGGGCCGTAGTAACCGTAGGGCGCGCATGAATAGGGGGCGTAGTCGTAGTAGCCGTAGGGGCACTCCGGTGCCGCGCCGATGTCGACGCTGACCTGCGCCGCCGCTTCGCCCGACGCGGCGGCGAAGGTGGCCCCGGCAGCGACTGCCAGGGCAAAGTACTTGAGCTTGTTCATCATTCGTCCTTCAGATGTGAGCGGTTGGGGCGCGCGGGCCGAAGCTCGCGCTGAATCCCCGGTGCCAGTAGGCCGCAGCCACGTCTCCTTCGAGTTGCGAAAGGCGAGAAGCGCGTTTCAGATGAAGCTGGTTGTGAAACGCGGCCCCGTTCCGTGGCAACGCGAGACAGGGATCGTGTGCAGGCTTCACTTCATGTCGGCAGGGCCGGCACTACGGTTGTCACGGTGCACGACCGGGTCGTAGCGATGGTTCGGTGTGCGCTCGATAAGCTGCGGCTCGAGCTTGCACGGAGCAAAGGTCAACGATGCACTTCAACCACGCGCGGTCGGTGATCGGCGCCGCCGCTTTCGCGATCGCCGGCTGCTCCGCGGTCCTGCCGCCGACACCTCCCGAAGTGCCGGCGGCGCTCCATCCTCCGGCGAGTCAGACCCTGTTCCTCGAAGCGTTCGCGACCGGCGTGCAAATCTATGAATGCGCGCCGAAGTCCGATTCCGGATACCAGTGGGTCTTCAAGGCACCGGAGGCCGCGCTTGCCGACCGTGCGGGCCGATCGCTGGGCAGGCACTATGCGGGGCCGACGTGGGAGTCCGACGACGGCAGCACGGTCGTGGGCGCAGTCAAGGCCAGTGATCCGGGCCCGGATCGCTCGGCGATTCCCTGGCTGCTCCTGAGCGCGAAGTCGAGCTCCGGCTCGGGGCTTTTCGGCGCAGTCACGAGCGTTCAGCGCGTCGCCACGGTCGGCGGCGTGGCCCCGGCCGAGCCCTGCGCCGCGGCAAACGTCAGGCAGGTCGCCAGGGTGCCCTACACGGCAACCTATTACTTCTATCGTGACGCGGCCCGATAGCGCTCTGGTCTAGCGAACGGGGGCCGGGGCGGCATCGCCGGGCTTGCGCTTGCCGATGTCGCCGTTCCTGCGCCGCAGATACCAGTAGTGAAGGCTGTCGAGGTAGAGATAGACGACCGGCGTGGTGAACAGCGTCATCGCCTGCGAGAAGACGAGGCCGCCCACCATGGCATAGCCGAGCGGCCGGCGCAGCTCGGCGCCCTGGCCATGCCCGAGCATCAGCGGCAGCCCGCTCAGCAGCGCGCACGCCGTCGTCATCATGATCGGCCGAAAGCGCAGCAGGCACGCCTGATAGATGGCCTCGCGCGGTGCGAGACCGCGCTCGCGCTCGGCCGTCAACGCGAAGTCGACCATCATGATGCCGTTCTTCTTGACGATGCCGATCAGCAGGATGATCCCGATCAGCGCGATCACCGAGAGATCGTAGCCGCCGGCCATCAGGATCAGCAGGGCGCCGACGCCGGCCGAGGGCAGCGTCGACAGGATCGTGAGCGGGTGGATGTAGCTCTCGTAGAGAAGCCCGAGGACGATGTAGACGGCGACCAGCGCCGCGGCGATCAGGTAGGGCTGGGTCGAGAGCGAATCGGTGAACGCCTTGGCCGTTCCCTGGAACGAGCCGACGAGCGCCTGCGGCATGCCCATCTGCGCCTGCGCCTGGCCGATCGCGCTCACCGCCTGACCGAGGGCGACGCCGGGCGCGAGATTGAACGAGATCGTCACTGCCGGAAACTGTCCCTGGTGACTGATCGCGAGGTAGGCGGTGCCGCTGGTGTCGATCTTGACGAACGTGGAAAGCGGCACCTGTTGCCCGGTCAGCGGCGACGTGAGGTAGAGCTTCGAGAACAGCGACGGGTCCGTCTGCAGCTGCGGCGTCACCTCCATCACCACGTGGTAGCTGTTGAGCTGCGTGTAGTACTGCGCCACCTGGCGCTGGCCGATGGCGTCGTTGATCGTCGCGTCGAGGGTCGCGGGCGAGATGCCGAAGCTGGCGGCGCGGTCGCGGTCGATCGTCAGCGTCGCGCTCGCGGCTGCGTTCTGCAGGTCGTTGGAGACGTCGCGCAGCTGCGCCATCTGCTGCAGGCGGGCGGTCAGGCGCGGTGCCCAGTCGTTCAGCTCGGCGAGGTCGGCGTCGGTCAGCGTGTACTGGTACTGCGCTCGCGCCGGCCGGCCGCCGACGGTGATGTCCTGCGACGCCTGCAGCAGGAGCGATGCGCCCTCGACGCGTGCGAGCTGCGGTCGCAAGCGGGTGATGATCTGGTCGGCGGTGACGCTGCGCCCCTCGCTGATCGGCTTCAAGGAGATGAAGAAGTTGCCGGCGTTGTAGGTCGAGCCGTTGCCGAACATGGCGAGCCCGCTGACGTCGGGATCCTTGCGCACGATGTCGGCCAGCTCGGTCATGCGCCGGTTCATCGCCGCGAACGACGTGTCCTGGGCACCTTGCGCCGAGCCCTGGATGAAGCCGGTGTCCTGCTGCGGGAAGAACCCCTTGGGGATGACGACGAAGAGCGCCGCCGTCGCCGCCAGCGTCAGCAGGAACACCGCCAGCGTCGTCCGCTGGTGGTCGAGAACGATCTCGAGGCCGCGCCGGTAGCCGCCCAGCATCGCGTCGAAGCCGCGCTCGCAGAGCGCGTAGAGCCGGCCATGGCGAACGTCGCGCTGGTTCTTCAGGAAGCGCGAGCACAGCATCGGCGTCAGCGTCAGCGAGACCAGCACCGACACCGCGATCGCCAGCGTCACCGTGATCGCGAACTCGCGAAACAGCCGGCCGACGATGCCGCCCATCAGGAGCAGCGGAATGAACACCGCCACCAGCGACACCGAGATCGAGAGGATCGTGAAGCCGATCTCGCCGGCGCCCTGCAGCGCCGCCTCCAGCGGCGCCACGCCTTCCTCGATGTGGCGGTAGATGTTCTCCAGCATCACGATCGCGTCGTCGACGACGAAGCCGACCGAGATCGTCAGCGCCATCAACGACAGGTTGTCGAGGCTGAAGCCGAGCACGTACATGACCGCCACGGTTCCCGCAAGGGCGAGCGGCACGGTGACGCTCGGGATGAGCGTCGCCGGGACGCTCCTCAGGAACAGGAAGATCACCATCACGACCAGCGTGATCGAGAGCCCGAGCGTGAACTGGACGTCGTGCACCGAGCCGCGGATGGTCTGGGTGCGGTCGGCGAGGACGTTGACGTCGACGCTGGGCGGGATCGAGGCCTTCAGGCGCGGCAGCGCCGCGTTGATCGCGTCGACCGTCTGGATCACGTTGGCACCCGGCTGCTTGGTGACGGTGAGCGCGATCGCCCGGCCGTCGGCGATGCCGCTCGCCGGGTTTCCGGCGCCGGCGTAGGCCCAGGCGGCCGACTTGCTGTTCTCGGCCGCGTCGACCGCCGTGCCGATGTCGCGGATGCGCACCGGCGCGCCGTTCTTGTAGGCGATGATCGTGTCGTTCCAGGGCTGCGCGCGCAGCAGCTGATCGTTGGTGTAGACCGTGAAGCTCTGGTTGGCGCCGTCGATCGTGCCCTTGGGCTGGTTCACCGACAAGGTGGCGATGACCCCGCGCACGTCCTCGAGGCCGAGGCCCAGCGCCGCGAGCTTGGTCGGGTCGACCTGGACGCGCACGGCAGGTTTCTGCACGCCGCCGATGTTGACCAGGCCGACGCCCGAGATCTGCGAGATCTGCTGGGCGAGGATGTTGTCGGCGTAGTCGTTGACCTGGATCAGCGGCAGCGTCTTCGACTGCACCACGAACACCATCATCGGTGCGTCGGCCGGGTTGACCTTGCGATAGGTCGGCGGGCTCGGCAGGTTGGCGGGCAACTGGCCGGATGCGGCATTGATCGCCGCCTGCACGTCGAGCGCGGCGCCGTCGATGGCGCGGCCGAGATCGAACTGCAGCGTGATCTGGGTCGATCCGGTGCCGCTCACCGACGTCATCTGGGTCAGGCCGGCGATGAGCGAGAACTGGCGCTCGAGCGGCTGCGCGACGGTCGATGCCATCGTTTCCGGGCTGCCGCCGGGCAGGCTCGCCGAGACCTGGATCGTCGGGAAGTCGACCTGCGGCAGCGGCGCGACCGGCAGCAGCGGATAGGCGACGATGCCGACCAGCAGCAGGGCCAGAGCGAGCAGCAGCGTGCCGATCGGCCGCCTGATGAAGGCGGCGGAAATGTTCATGGCAACGGCCGGCGCAGGGTGCCGGCGGCGGCGCTCGCGGCGATCGGTGCACGGACCGTGCCGATCGTGCTGCTCGCACCGCTCGCGGCGGGTCGAGCCGCCTCGGCCACGGCGACGCCGGCGCGCACCTTGTACTGGCCGGCGATCACGACGCGCTGGTTCGCCTGCAGGCCGCTGCGGATCACCGCGATGTCGTCCTGCGTCGAGTCGACCTCGACGGGCTGGTCGCGCGCCTTGTTGTCGGGGTCGACGACCCAGACGAACTGGCCGCTCTGGCTGCGCTGGATCGCGCTCGCCGGCACCGTCAGCGCGTGCGCGTCGTGGCCGAGCACGAGGCGGACGTTCACGTACTGGCCGGGCCAGAGGGTGTGGCCGGGATTCGCGAACAGCGCCTTCATCTGCACCGTGCCGGTGGCGGTGTCGATCTGGTTGTTGAGGAGCGTGAGGCGGCCGCTGCCGAGCGGCACCTGGCCATTGCGCGGATAGGCGCTCACCTGCAGCGGCTGGGCGCTTTGCTGCAGCGCTCGGTTCACGTCCTGGAAATCCTCTTCGGGGAGAGTGAACAGGACCGCCACCGGATCGATCTGGTTGATCACGACCAGGCCCGTGGTGTCGGCCGCGTGGACGATGTTGCCGGCATCGACCAGGCGGGCGCCGGTCCGCCCGGCGATCGGCGCGGCGATGCGCGTGTAGCCGAGCTGCACCTGCTGGAAGTTGATCTGCGCCTCGTCGGTCTTCACCGCCGCCTCGAGCTGCGCGACCAGCGACTTCTGCGTGTCGACCTGCTGCTGCGTCGCCGCTTCCTGCGCCAGCAGGTTGGTGAAGCGCCCGAGGTCCGTGCGCGCGTTGCCCAGCTGCGCCTGGTCCCTGGCGCGCTGCGCCAGCATCTGATCGAGCTGGGCCTGGATCGGGCGCGGATCGATCTCTGCCAGCAACTGGCCCGCTTTCACGTCCTGGCCCTCGACGAAGTCGACGCGCTGGAGCTGGCCGTCGACGCGGACCTTCACGGTCACCGACTGCGGCGCGATCACCGCGCCGACGCCGCTGCGGAACACGGCAACGTCCTGCTCCCTGACCCTCGCCGTCGTCACCGCGATCGGCGCTGCGGGCGGCGTCGGCGCCGGTCCGGCAGCGAAGAAATGGCGCCAGCCCCAGATCGCCGCGAGCGCCGCCAAGGCGACGACGCTCGCGACTGCGGGCCGTCGCCGCCACCGCGGCTGCGTGCTGTGGCGTGCCGCTTCGTCGCGCGGCGTGGCCGGATCGGTGGGCGTGGCTGAAGTCATGCGGCTAGCGGGCAGAAGAGGAAGCAGGCAACGGTGCCGCGCTCGCCGACTCGGCGACTCCTGCGCGCCAGCCGCCGCCCAGCGCGGCGACGAGCGCCACGCTGGTCGAGAGCTGACGGCTGCGCAGCTGGACCGCCGTCCGCTCGTTCGAGAGCGACAGCGTCTGTGCCGTGATGACGGTCAGGTAGGTGACCGTGCCGCCGCGGTACTGCGCCAGCGCGAGTCGTTCGGCCAGCTGGGCCGCGCGCACGGCCGCGTCCTGATGCGCGATCTCCTGGTCGAGCACGCCGAGCGTGGCGAGGTCGTCCTCGACCTGCTGGAAACCGGTGAGAACGGTCTGTCGATAGCTTGCGACGGTGGCGTCGTAGGCGGCCACGGCTTCTGCGGAGCGGGCGCGGCGCAAGCCGCCGTCGAAAAGCGTTTGCGCGAGCGCCGCGCCGAGCGACCAGACGCGCGTCGGCGCAGAGATCAGCGTGCTGAGCGAGCTCGCGGCGAGCGCGCCGCTGGCGGAGAGCGAAAGGGTCGGAAAGTAGGCGGCACGGGCGACGCCGATCTGCGCATTGGCCGCCGCCGCGAGCCGCTCCGCAGCCGCGATGTCGGGCCGACGCTCGAGCAGCTCGGAGGGCAGCGCCCGCGGGATGTCGGGCAGGCGCGCGGCGTAGGCCTTGGCGGGCGTCAGCTCGGCCAGGCTGAAGGCCGCCGGTGGACGGCCGACCAGGACGGCGATCGCATGCTCGAGCGCGGCGCGCTGCGCGTCGAGGTCGACCGCCGTGGCCTGCGTCGACTCGAGCTGCGCTTCGGCGAAGGCGAGGTCCGAGCGCATCGCGACACCTTGTCCGTACTGCGCACGGGTGAGCGCCAGCGACTTCGCGAAGGCGGCGTTCGTTGCCGCGAACAGCTCGCGCTGGACATCGAGGTAGCGCAGCTGGAAGTAGGTCTGCGCCAGCGCCGACTGGATGGCGAGTCGCGCCGCGGCGAGGTCGTCGCCGCTCGCTTCCGCGCTCGCCCGGCTGGCCTCGACCGCACGGCGAACGCCGCCGAAGAGGTCGGGCTCCCAGCTCGCCGTGACGCCGACGCTCAACGTGTTTGCGTTGCCCGGTGCGGTGGTCGCGGAAACGCCGCGAGCGCCGCTCGCGTCGACGCCGACTTGCGGCAATCCGGCCGCGCGCGCCGCGTCGATCGCCGCCAGCGCCTGCCGGTACTGGGCCTCGGCCTGGCGCACGCTCTGGTTGGCCGCGTTCGCCGCCACGACGAGCTGATCCAGCGTCGCATCGCCGTACCCCGTCCACCAGGGCTCGCGCGAGTCGACCGAGCCGGGCGCCGCCGGCTTCCAGTGGCCATCCTCCTTGTATGCGCTCGGGACCTCGACGGCCGGCCGCAGATAGTCCGGCCCGATCGCGCACGACGAGACCCACGCGGCCAGCAACAAAACGGCGGCGCCACGCGAGCGACGCCGCGCTGTCTCGAACACCTCGACGAATCCGTGGCGATTCAGCTGTGCGGGAACACCGCGTCGACGGTACGACCGCCGCCGAATTGGCATTCGCCCTGGCCGCCGCCTCCCATGCCGTCGATCGGCCGGTTGAGGTCGAAGCGGCAGCGCAGCCGCTGGTTGTCGGTGCTCTGCAGGTTGGCGACGACCCGACCCGAATAGCTCGTCGCCGACAGCCAGTCGGAGCGCGGACCCCAGTCGCCCCAGCCCCGGCGCCAGCCACGCCACATCGGCTCGAAGGAGTCGGCCTGCAGGTTCTGCGTGACCTGCAGGAACGGGCCGTTGAACGTGGTGCCGTCCTGCAGCGTCGCCGACATCGAGCCGGTGGTGCCGCCATCCTTGCTCGTCCAGCTGAACGCGACCGGCGAGTTGTCGGGTGAAAGCGAACCGCTGCCCGCGCCCATGCTCGTGCAGGCGAGCAGCGCGAGCGAGAGTCCGGCCACTGCAGCCCAGAGCGCTGCGCGGGGTGTCGGATCGATCGTTCCGGGGCTCATCGAAAGTCTCCAAGGGCTGGGCGAATCACGCCGCGCGTGGGGCGCCTCGCGGCTGCAACGATCGGCGCCGCATGTGTGGTGACTGTTGCGTCGCGGCGCATCCATATGACATCTGCAATCTGCCCTGTTGGGCAGCGACTCGAGCAAGGCGACGGGCACCGCCGGCGTGCTCAACTTGCAGCTCGCGGCAAGGAGGGCGCCGGCGCTCTTTCGTGCGCAGATGGGCGCCGCGTCGGTGGCGATCTTGTCCGGCGCGTGTCTGTGGGCCGTGTTTCACCGCCAGTCGTTCGGCGTCGCCGAGACCGTCCTCGGCGTCGGCATCGTCGCGGCCTTGGGAGCTGTCGCGCTGCAAGCGCCGTGGGCCGGCGCCTCGCTGCGCGCCGGCGCAGCATCGATCGAGACGGGACGTCGAATCGCTCTCGCCGAGCGGCTCGCCGCAGGGCTCCTGGTCGTCACCGTCACCGTCGTCTGCATGGCGACGGCTCGCCATGCCTGAGCCCCGCCGCCATGCCGGTGTTTCCCGATCTCCAAGGCAAGGTGGCGATCGCGACCGGAGGCTCGGGAGGGATCGGCGTGGAGACCTGCCTGGCGCTCGCGAAAAGCGGCGTCAAGGTCGCGATCAGCCGCCCGCGGGGCTGCTCGCCGCGATCCGGGGCCGGTGCGCAAGCAGCCAGTCCTTGAGCGACTGCGCGGCGATCGACAGCGCGCGCTCCCTCTTCTGGACCAGATAGATGTGCCGCGTGAGGCCCTTCCAGCGGATCGGCCGGGTGGCCAGCTGGGCTGACTTGAACTGGTACAGGGTCAGCGCCGGCACGATGCTGATGCCGAGGCCCGCCCGCACCATGCCGCTGACCGTGGCCAGCTGATCGACTTCGAGGATCGACGCGAACGTGCGCGGATTCGTGGCGGCGTCGATGTACTGGCGCACGCTCGACGTGCGCGAAAGATGGATGAACGGCCACGCCGCGACGTCCTTCGGCCGGATCCGGGCGAGCTCGAGCAACGGATGCCGGGCCGGACACACCAGGTGGAAATCGTCGCTGCAAAAGCGCTCGGCGCGAAGCTCGGGAGTGTCGGCGCGGGTCGCCGCGAGAGCGAAGTCGGCGCGCCGGCTGCGCACGGCGTCGATGCACGGCTCGGACAACACGTCGGCGACGTGCAGCTCGATGCCGGGGTGTTTCGCGCGAAATCCGGCGAGGACCGCCGGCAGCCAGTCGGCCGCCAGCGACGGCAGCAGCGCGATCGATACCTGGCCGCTGCGCAATGCCGCACGGTCATCGACGCCGGCCAGCGCGGTTTCGAAGTCGTCGAGCACGCGCCGCGCCGCGGGCTCGAATTCGGCGCCCTCGGACGTGAGCTCGACCGACCGGGTCGTGCGCTCGAAGAGACGAATGCCGATCGACTCCTCGAGCTGGCGGATGAGCGCGCTGAAGGCAGGCTGCGACAGATGACTGGCCGCCGCGGCGCGGGTGAAGTTCTTCTCACCCGCCAGCGTGATGAAGGCGCGCAGCTGGCGGGTTGACAGGTTTATCTGCATCTCGAATCAATCCGATCTGAAAATTCGATTTCACAGCTTAGCGCGTCGTTCTTACAGTCCCGGAAAACCACAGGAGACGACATGAGTGTTTTGGGTTTCGGACGAGTGGCCGCGGCCGTGATCGTGGCCGCGTCGGGCCTCCTCATCTCGGCATGCGGCGGCGACAGCGCTCCGGCCGCGGCGACGCCGGCCGTCTATAAGGTCAACGTCGCCAAGACCGAGGACGTGACCGGCAGCTTCGGCAGCGTCGGCGCCTATCAGCGCCTGACCGGCACGTTCACCGGCGAGGTGGATCCGGGCGACGCGAAGAACACGATCATCCAGGATCTGAGCCTGGCGCCGCTGAACGCGAACGGCAAGGTCGAGTACACCGCGGACTTCGTGCTCCTCATGCCGAAGGACATGACCAAGGCGAACGGCGTGCTCCGCTACGACGCGCCGAATCGAGGCGGCATCGTCGCCATCGACCCGTATTTCGCCGCGCGCGGCTACGTGTTCCTGAGCTCCGCGTGGCAGGGCGATGTGCCGGCGGCGGCAGGCAAGGTCACCCTGGCGGTCCCGGTCGTGAAGAACCCTGACGGCTCGTCCATCACCGGCCCGTATCGGGCCGAGCTGTTCCCGCCAGCGACCACCGCCAACTCCCTCACCTTGCCGGGAGGGCTTTTCAACGGAGCGATGGCGCCCTACGCACCGGCCAGCATGGACAACACGTTGCCGGGATATTCGCTGACGCGGCGGATCAACGAGAGCGACGCGCGCGAGCTCGTTCCGGCGAGCGACTGGAAGTTCGCGAAGTGCGACGCCACCGCCGCGTTTCCGGGAACACCCGACCCGGCCAACATCTGCGTCAAGGGCGGCTTCGACGGCCGCTACATGTACGAGGTCATCTACGTCGCGAAGGACCCGAAGGTCATGGGGCTCGGCTTCGCCGCCGTGCGCGACATGATCGCGTTCTTCCACAACAAGGACAAGGATGCGTCGGGTACGGCGAATCCGGTCTTCGGCAAGATCACCCGGACGATCGCGTCCGGCGTGTCGCAGTGCGGCAACTTCATCAAGACGTTCGTCCACCTCGGCTTCAACCAGGATGTCGACGGCAAGCAGGTGTTCGACGGCGTCTTTGCCCAGATCGCGGCGCGCCAGACCAACCTCAACATGCGCTTCGCCGTGCCGGGCGGCGGCGGCGGTGTTCGCGGCGACCACACCGCGTTCGGTCAGGCCGGAACGCGGGGCCTCGCGCCGGACTACGTCGACGACGTCTCCCAGCGCAGCAACGGCGGCATCCTGAAGCGCTGCACCGCGACGGCGACCTGCCCCAAGCTCTTCATCGGCTTCAGCGGCACCGAGTTCTGGGCCTTGCAAGGCTCGCCGCTGCTGACCAACGCGTTCGGCACCGGCGATCTGGTCCAGCCGGCCAGCGCGCGCATCTATTTCTACTCGAGCTCGCACCATCTGCTCGGCCTGCCGAGCCTCCCGGCCAACTCCAACGGCGCGCCCTTCGCCGTTGGCAACCTGTACGCGACGAACAACAACCTGGCGGCGGTCTCCGTCGTTCGCGCGCTCTATCAGGACCTGGAGGATTGGGTCGTCGCGGGAACGGCGCCCCCTGACAGCCAGGTGCCCCGGATCGCCGACAGCAGCCTGGTTCGGCCGTCGGCGGTCGCGTTCCCGGCCATTCCCGGCGTCGCCTACACGGGATGGGCGACGCTCTATCCGCTCCTCGATTGGGGCCCGGGCTATCGCCCTCAGGACGAGTCGGGCGTCGCGACCCAGTTGCCTCCCGCCAACCTGAATCGCGACTACGCCATCCTCGTGCCGCAGGTGGACGCCGACGGCAACGACAAGGCCGGCATCAGAAGCATCGACGTGGCTGCAGGGAAGGGCACGAACACCGGCTGGAACTACACCAACAAGCCGGGCGTGACGGACCTGGCCGGCGCCCCGCTCGCGCCCGGGCTCATCGGCGCCTACTTTCCGTATGCGAAGACGCAGGCCCAACGGCTGGCCTCCGGCGATCCGCGCCTGTCGCTGGAAGAGCGCTATGTCAGCCAAGCCGGATACGTCGCCGCCGTGACGGCCGCCGCCAACGACCTGGTGACGCGGCGCTTCATGATCCGGGCCGACGCCGATGCCGCGATCGCGGCAGCGGTCGCCAACCCCATACTTCCCTGATGGGTGTGATGCGAGGACGAAGGGCTTGAGAACGATTCGGCTCGGCGCAGGTGCGGGCTATTCCGGCGATCGGATCGAGCCCGCGATCGAGCTCGCCCGGCACGGCCGTCTCGACTACCTGGTGTTCGAGTGCCTGGCCGAGCGGACGATCGCCTTGGCCCAGTGCGCCCGGATGAAGGACCCGACCTCGGGCTACGACCCGATGCTCGAGCAGCGGATGCAGGCCGTGCTCGCGATCGCGCACCGCGCCGGAACGCGCATCGTCACGAACATGGGCGCTGCCAACCCGGTGGCGGCGGCGCGCAAGGTCGTCGAGCTGGCGCGAGCCCTGGGCTTGCCGGGGCTCAGGGTCGCCGCGGTCGTGGGCGACGATGTGCTCGAGATCGTTCGCCGCGGCGACTACCGGTTCGAGGAGAGCGGCGCCGCGGTGTCGGCGCTCGGCGACCGTGTCGTCTCGGCCAACGCCTACCTCGGAGCCGGACCGATCGTCGCCGCGCTGCAGGCAGGCGCACACGTCACGATCACCGGCCGCGCCGCCGATCCTGCCCTGTTCATGGCCCCCTTGATCCATGCGTTCGGCTGGGCGATGGACGACTGGACCCGCCTCGGCCGGGCGACGGTCGTCGGTCACCTGCTCGAGTGCGCGGGCCAGATCACCGGAGGTTACTTCGCCGATCCCGGCTTCAAGGACGTTCCCGATCTGGCCCGGCTCGGCTTTCCGATCGCTGAAGTCGACGACGACGGCGACGTCGTCGTCACCAAAGTGCCCGGTTCCGGCGGCTGCGTCACGGCTGCGACGGTCAAGGAGCAGTTGCTCTACGAGATCCACGACCCCGCGCGCTATCTGCAGCCTGACGTGATCGCCGATTTTTCGCAGGTCCGGGTCGACGAGGTCGGCGCCGATCGGGTTCGCGTGACGGGTGGTCGAGGGGCAGCGCGGACGCCGTCGCTGAAGGTCTCGGTCGGCTACGTCGACGGCTACATCGGCGAAGGCCAGATTTCGTACGCGGGGCCAGGCGCTGTCGACCGCGCGCGCCTGGCCTGCCAGATCGTCAAGGAGCGCCTGCTGCTGACCGGCATCGCGACGAGCGAATTGCGGTTCGACCTGATCGGCGTCGATTCCCTGCACGGTGCCGCCTTGTCGCAGCACGCGAGCGAACCGTACGAAGTCCGGCTTCGGGTCGCCGGCCGCGCCGAGTCGATGGTCGAGGCGACGCGCATCGGCAACGAGGTCGAGACGCTCTATACCAACGGCCCTGCCGGCGGTGGCGGCGCGACCCAGTCGGCGAAGGAGGTGCTCGCGGTCCAGTCGGTGCTTCTGCCGCGCGAGCTCGTGGTGTCGTCGTTCGAGATGATGGGAGCGTGACATGAAGCTCCGTCAGCTCGCCCACTCGCGCACCGGCGACAAGGGCAACACGTCGAACATTTCCCTCATCGCCTACGACGCTCGCCACTTCGAGCACTTGAAGGCGCACGTGACGGAGGCGACGGTCAAAGGGCTCTTCGCCGAGCTGGTTCACGGCAGGGTCGTTCGCTACGAGCTGGCGCAGATCGGCGCTTTCAATTTCGTCATGCAGCTCGCGTTGGGCGGCGGCGTGACGCGCTCGCTTTCTCTCGACGCCCACGGCAAGTCGCTCAGCTCCGCGCTGCTCGACATGGACATTCCCGACCCCGCCGCTTGACCGGCAACCACAAAGATCCTCACCATGAGACAACGCTTCAAGCTCCTCGGCGCCATCGTGCTCGCTTCGTCGACGACCCTGGCAGCCGCTGCCGACCCGTACCCGGGCAAGCCCATCACGTTGATCGTTCCGTTCGCGGCGGGCAGCGCGACCGATCAACTGGCGCGCGCGCTGGGCCAGGCGATCACGGTCGAGACCAAGCAGCCGGTCATCGTCGACAACAAGGCCGGGGCCAGCGGCATGATGGCCGCCGGCGCGGCTGCCAAGGCTCCGGCCGACGGCTACACGGTGCTGATCACGACCAACACGACCCACGCGGCCAACGAGCACCTCTACAAGAAGCTGCCGTACGACCCGGTGAAGGATTTCCTGCCCGTGACC
Source organism: Caldimonas sp. (assembly GCA_035995885.1). GTDB lineage: Bacteria > Pseudomonadota > Gammaproteobacteria > Burkholderiales > Burkholderiaceae_C > Schlegelella_A. The sequence goes on from DASYKC010000070.1 coordinate 26,089, forward strand.
GGCCTCGGCAAGGGCGGTCAGGTGCTCGTCGTGCGCACCGACTCATCCTACAAGGCGGTCGCCGACCTGCTGGCCGATGCGCGCAAGCGGCCGGGCAAGCTGAGCTTCGGCAGCGGCAGCTCGTCGAGCCGCGTCGCCGGCGAGATGTTCAAGCAGTTGAGCGGCACGGACATCCTGCACGTGCCCTACAAGAGCAATCCCGGCGCGATCACCGACCTCCTGGGCGGACAGATCGACATGATGATCACCGACACCGCGACCGGTGTGCCGCAGATCAAGGGCGGCAAGCTGCGCGCCCTCGGCGTCTCCACCGACAAGCGCCTCGCTCTCCTGCCCGACGTGCCGACGATCGCGGAAGCGGGCGTCAAAGGCTATGACATGGGCTACTGGTTCGCGGCCTATGTTCCGGCGGCGACGCCAGCGGCCGTCGTCAAGCGACTGCACGACCTCCTGGTCGACGCCAGCAACAGCGCCGCCGCGAAGACCTTCTATCAAGGCGCCGGCGTCGAGCCGTGGACCACCGCGCCGGACGAGCTGTCGAAGTTCCAGGCGTCGGAGACGGTGAAGTGGGGCAGGGTCATCAAGGCTGCTGGAATCGAGCCGGAATAGCGTCGCAAGCTGGACTCGCCGCCGAATCGCACGACTGGCCTGCGAATGCTGGCGACGTGGTCGTGTCGATGACGGCAGCCGCACGAAGGGCGTCACGAATGGATGCCTGTGCCGACACGGCGTCCCCTCGCGTTATTTGCACGTGAAGCTCGCCGCGGCGTTCACGTCTCCGCTGACGTACGTCAGCTTCTTCGGATACAGGCACAAGAGCCGGCTTCTCGCCGCGTCGGCGGTCGTCACGGTGAAGGTCGCGGGCGCCGTTGCGCTCTCGACCCATTTCGTCAGGGCGTCGTAGGCCTGCGTCCCTTGCAGAAGCGGCGGGTTCGCGACCGGGCTGGCGACGCCGTTCTCCGAGTTGACGCCCGAGCAGTGGCCCATGCCGGGGACGAGGAAGAGTCGATAGAACTGCTGCACGGCCGAATAGCCGCCGGCCAGCGCCGACACCTTCTCGTAGTAGTTGCGCGAGCTCAGCGCCTGCGGCACCAACGGGTCGGCCAGGCCGTGATAGCTCAGCATCTTGCCGCCGGCGGCGGCAAACCGGGTCAGGTCCGGATTCTCGGTGTCGATGTTGCCGAACGCGTTGTTGAGGGCCGCGCCGCGAGCGAGCTGATCCGCGAAGCCGGCATAGCTCAATGTCATCCATGCGTCCTGGCCGTTGCCTGTCGCATTCACGAACGCGGGTCGGGCATAGATCGAGTTCTGCAGGTTGAGCGCGATCTGATCGCGCGGATGGGTCAAGCCGTAGCTGAGGACGGGCGCGAACTTGCCGCCTCTGGGCTCTCCCCACCAGAGCTGATCCGGCGATCGCACCACGTTGACGCCGTTGTCGGCGGCCGGCGCCGGCGCCGATCCGTCGGACGTCGGGCCGTACCAGACCTTGTTGAAGGTCCGCGCCTGCGCCAGGGTGACGCAGCTCGCGGTGTTGTTCGTGCCGCCGCTGGCCGTGCACAGGACCGAGGGATCGGTGGTCGGGTCGTAGTTGCACGTCGCCGGATCGTTGACGTAGCCGTCGTGCTGTCCGGTGAGCGTCGTGTCGCACGCGCTGACGGCAGACCCGGAAACCAGCGCGAGCTGCGCGGCACTCAATGCGCTGTAGCTGCCGAGGTCCTTGAATTGAACGAAGCCGGCGTAGAGGTCCGATGGGAAGAAGCGCGTTTGCGCGATCGACGGAGCGCCGGCAAGGATGCCGTTGTAGTCGTTCGGGAACGATTGAGCTTCCGCGAAGCCCTGCCGACCTCCGCCCGAGCAGCCATCGACGTAGGCGAAGGTCTGCGGTGCGAGGTAGTAGGCGGCGACGAGCGCCTTGGTCTTCAGCGTCATCTCGTGCGTGGCACGGGTCGCGAGGTCCGTCCACAGGGTGGTGTTGATCGTGCCGTCGGGATTCATCGCGAACGAGCCGGTGCCGGCCGGGTCCGAATGTCCGCCGTCGTTGACGGCGCTCACGGCGCCCTCGTTCATGGCGATGCCCCAGGTCACGCCGGTCAGGTAGGGCGCCGTGCCGCTCGTGATGCGCGTGGTATCGCCGATGACGGCGCTGCCGCCGAATCCGCCCAGCGTGATGTTGTGGATGCGCTTGTTCCAGTTGGCCGCCGCCGGCAACCACAGCTCGACGTGGATGCCAGAGGACGTCGACGGGGCGCTTGCCGGCCCGGCGTTGCCCGGCCCGATGGTCATCTTGACCAGGCACATGTCGTTGATGGCGACCGGCGGCGCCGGCGACGCCGGCGTGCCCGACAAGGCGAGGGCATCACCCTTCTTGAACGCCTTCACGACGGTGATCGTGGTGTTGGCGTCGGGCTTGAATGCCGCGATCATGGAGTTGTCGCAGGCCAGCGCTGCCGGCACCGGGGCGGGCGCCGGGGCGGGCGCAGGCGCGGGCGAGTCGCCGCCGCCGCAAGCGGCGAGAAGTGCGCCGGTTGCGCATGCCGCAAACAGCGGCGACAAGGCTGAGATTCGCAGAGCGGTGCGGCATTTCTCGGGATTCATTCGGGGTCTCCTTCCGGGCTGACGGCCCCCGGACTCGTGTCAACACAGTCTAGAACTTGTGTACTGACGAATCGTCAGGGTATACATCAGGCCGTCCGGTGCACATATCGAGGATGGCCTTTCCCAGGCGCAATGAGCCGACTTCGGGGCTTGTCGCGCACCGCCACGCCGCGGCATGGGAATGCCCGTGTTCTCCAGGTCTTCGCCGACGGCGACGTTGACACCGGCGCAGGACCGCTCCTACGATCACCTTGCGGGAGTGCGCAACCAGCGAATAAGGAGGACGGCGAAGCTGCGGCTTCGCCGAAACGCATGCATCGAAGGCTCCGACAGAGGGGCCGTTCCATTGCTCACGGGGCGCCATCGCAGCGCCGCCGTGACCCCGGTCATTACGCACTTTAGACCGCAAATGTGGACACGAGCACGAGGAGACACCATGAAAGGTAGGTCCTATCTATACACGGGTGCCGGAGCGCTGGCCGTCGCGGCGCTTGGCCTCTCCGTATCACTGACCCAGGCCGATTCGCCGCGCGGCGCGCGCGTGCCGAGCTATGCCGTCGACGGGTCGTGGCCGAAGATGCCGCTGCCGAGTGCCGGCGATTGGGGCACGCCTCTGGTCGTCAGCACGGCGACCGGCAAGCCGAAGCCCTGGTCGACCGGCGAGGTCGCCGGGACCTGCGTCGATTCGCGCGACCACGTGTTCATCGTCACGCGCGGCAATCTGGTCAATTCACCCGAAACGCTCGACTCGGTTCCCGCGGCGCCGGTGATCGAGTTCAATCCCGCGGGCGACGTGGTCAATGCCTGGGGCAATCGCAACGTCCTTCCCAACGGCATTCACGGCTGTTTCATCGACTACCAGGACAACATCTGGATCGCCGGCAACGGCGACGGCATCGTCCAGAAGTACAGCCACGACGGCAAGAAGCTGCTGCTGCAGATCGGCACCCGCGGCAAGTGCGACTGGCCCGCGAACAACAATGCCTGCGGAAATTCGGGCAGCGACCTCAGCGCCAACCAGAGCAAGACGCTGCTCAACGAACCGGCCAACGTCTACATCGATCCGGAACCCGACCCGGTGACGGGGCGGCGCGGCAGCATCTACATCGCCGACGGCTATGGCAACCATCGGGTCGTCGTCTTCCAGGACAACGGCAACGGCACCGCGACATGGCTGCGACAGTGGGGTGGCGTGGCGGGCACCGTCAACGTCGTCACCGACTCCCCGGGTCTGTTCGCGTCCGGCGACGGCGGCCATCCGCACTGCGTCGTCGGCGGCAACGACCATTTCCTCTATGTGTGCGACCGGGCCGACGACCGTATCCAGGTCTTCGACAAGTTGGGCAACCTGCAGCGGATCATCCCGGTCGTTCCCGGCACGGGATTGACGCTCGGCATCGGCGGAGCGCCCGGGCTCGGCACGGCGGGCTCGGCCTGGGACGTCGCGTTCTCGAACGACCGGGCACAGGCGCTGATGTTCGAGGCCGACGGCGGCAACGAGATCGTGCACATCATGGACCGCGTCATGGGAACGATCCGTTCCGGCTTCGGCACGCCGGGCCTGCAGGCGGGCCAGTTCACGTTCCTGCATTCGGTGGCGAAGGACTCGAAGGGCAATCTCTACACGGGCGAGACCATCAACGGCCGCCGCGTCCAGAAGTTCGTGCGCGCCGACTGCGACGACGACCGGCGCGGCAACGGCCGCGGCAAGGGCGACTGCGACTGAGCGGTACTGGCGGCGGCCGGGCGGCCGCCGCCCCTCCCGCAACATGACCTTCCTTTGCTTCCGCCTACTGGCGCGATGCGTGGTCGTCGCGGCAGCCGCCTGCGCGACGATCGCGCAGGCGCACGAGTTCAAGCTCGACGCGGTCGTCAACGCCTTCGTCAAGGTCGAGCCGGGACGGGCGGAGCTCGTCGTCCGCGCGCCGCTCTACCTCTTCAAGTCGGCCAGGTTTCCCGTCGGCGGCATCGAGATCGACGTCGACCAGTCGGCGCCGGCGATCCAGCGATCGCTCGCCGCCATCCAGAAGGACATCGTCGTCTTCGAGAACGGCCGACCGCTCGTCGCCGGCGACGCGACGGCGCGGCTCGCGCTGCCTTCGGATCGTTCTTTCCTGTCCTACGAGGAGGCGGTCCGGCACATCGCGACGCCGGTCGAGGCGGACACGCACATCGTCATCGACCAAGGCTATGTGGACGCGCGGATCGGCTATCCGATCGGCTCGACCGCCTCCGAGTTCTCGATCCGCACCACCGCCGGCCCTGAGTTCGGCGATGCGCTCAAGGTGGCCTTGCGCTATCTGCCTCCGGGCAGCGACGGTCGGGCCATGGTCGTCACGAGCCTGTCGGGGCAGGTCGCGCTCAACCCCACGTGGAGCCGCGCCGCCGCCGAGTTCATCCGGCTCGGCGTCGAGCACATCCTGACCGGTTACGACCATCTGCTCTTCCTGTTCTGCCTGATCGTGCCGTTGCGCGGCTGGCGTCAGATCGTGTCGGTGGTCACCGTCTTCACGGTCGCGCACTCGTTCACCCTGCTCGGGTCGGCCTTCCACCTCGCCCCGTCGGGAAGTTGGTTTCCCCCCTTCGTCGAAACGGCGATCGCCGCATCGATCGTCTACATGGCGATCGAGAACATCGTCGGTGTCCGGCTCGAACGCCGCATCCTGATCACCGCCTTGTTCGGGCTGGTCCACGGCTTCGGCTTCTCGTACGCGCTCAGCGAGAGCTTCCAGTTCGCCGGCAGCCATCTGCTGGTGTCGCTCTTTTCGTTCAATCTCGGCATCGAACTGGGGCAGCTGCTGGTGCTGGCGCTCATGTTGCCGGTGCTCGCCGTGCTCAGGCGTCATGTGCTGCGCGGACGCCTCGGCATCATCATCTTGTCGGCGATCGTCGCCCACACCGGCTGGCACTGGATGGCCGACCGCGCCGACGTGCTCTGGCGCGCCCCGTGGCCGCGGCCGGGACTGTTCGACCTCGGCATCATGGCGATGTGGCTCGGGCTGATCGTCGTGGCAGCGTGCGGGCTCAGCCTTCTCTTCAAGCGCCTGGCGGCGGCGACTCCGGCCTGGAGCCGTTGACGCTCACCGTTCAGAATCGCGGTCTGTGGCCGCAAGCGGAAGAGAAGCGATGCGCAGAGTGACGACCGGAGAGTTCGAAGGCGGTTCGGTGTTCATCGACGGCGACTGGCGGCCGCTCTCGGAAGGCAAGATCTCGCTCTTCGACTGGGGCTTCACCCGCTCTGACGCGACCTACGACGTCGCCAGCGTCTGGCACGGCGCCTTCTTCCGTCTCGACGACCATCTCGACCGCTTCTTCGCCAGCCTGGCCAAGCTGCGGATGACGATTCCATACGCGCGCGCCGAGGTACGCGAGATCCTGCACGGCTGCGTTCGCGCCGCCGCCCTGCGCGACGCCTACGTCGCGATGGTCTGCACGCGCGGCGTGCCGCCGCCCGGCTCGCGCGATCCGCGCCTGGCGACCAACCGCTTCTATGCTTACGCGCTTCCCTTCGTCTGGATTGCGCCGCCCGACAAGCAGAAGGCCGGCATCGACCTTCACGTCAGCGCGCGCCTGCGCATCGCCCCGGAATCGGTCGATCCGACCATCAAGAACTACCACTGGATCGACCTCGTCCTCTCGCTCTTCGATGCCTACGACCGCGGCGCCGACACGAGCTGCGTCGTCGACGCCGACGGCAACGTCGCCGAAGGGCCCGGCTTCAACGTCTTCATGGTCGACAAGGGCGTGGTCCGCACGCCCGAGCGCGGCGTCCTCGAAGGCATATCGCGGCGCACGGTGATCGAGCTCTGCGCGTCGCTCGGCATCCCGCTTCGCACGGAGCCGGTTCCGGCTGCCGATCTCGCCCGCGCCGACGAGGTCTTCCTGAGCTCGACAGGCGGCGGCGTCCTGCCGATCGCGAAGATCGATGGTCGTGCCCTGACGGGCGAATTCCCCGGCCCGATCACGAGGCGACTGCAGGACGCCTACTGGGCGTCGCACGACGAGCCGCGCTATCGCGATCCGGTCGCGTATCGAGACGAGTAGGCCGCAGCGGGGCAGCCATGTTCGCCTGGGTACGACGCTTCGGACTCGGTTCGCCCAGCAAGCCCGGGCGCGAAGCGCTGCTCAACGACGGGCTCGCGCTTTCGATGGATTGGGGCGAGAGCTGGCTGGCACCGATTCAGGCTCGCCTGCTGGAGCAGCATCCGCGCCTCCAGCGCACCGAGCTCGACGAGCTCGATGCCGCCTGTCGAGAGGCCATGCGCTTCGGCCATGAGGCCGTGCACGACCTGGTCAGGCGCAAAGGCAGTGAGGTCACGCCCGCGGACTTCTCCGTTGTCTTTCTTGCGCGGAATCCATGGGCCAGTCCCGAGAACGTCGCCCGGCTCTTCAATCAAGGCCTGTACTACGCCTGGAAGACCGGCGGCCCGCTGGCGGAACGATGAACGTGATCATCGCCGGCCGGACCGTTGTCGGCTGGGCCCGTGCGCCGCGATTCAGTCGCTTGCGACGCGCGCGCAGACGGCCGCGGTGAACTCGCGCGTCGTCGCCTTGCCGCCCAGGTCGCGCGTGCGGACGTTGTCCTGGATGAGCGTGTCGGTGATCGCGCGCCGGGCCCGCTCGGCGAGATCGGCGTGGCCGACGTGGTCGAGCATCATGCAAGCCGCGAGCATGAGCGAGATCGGGTTGGCGACTCCCTGGCCGGCGATGTCGGGTGCCGAGCCGTGCACGGCCTCGAAGATCGCCGCATCGCGGCCGAAGTTGGATCCGGGCGCCATGCCGAGGCCGCCGACGAGCCCGGCGACGAGGTCCGACAGGATGTCGCCGAAGAGATTCGTGCACAGCAGCATGTCGAAGCGCCAGGGATCGAGGACGAGCTGCATCGCGCAGGCGTCGACGATCATGTCGTTCATCTGCACCCGGCCTTCGTATTCGCGCGCCACGTCGCGCGCCGCCTCGAGAAAGATGCCGGTCAGCGCCTTGAGGATGTTGGCCTTGTGGACGACGGTGATCTTCTTGCGGCCGTTGCGCACTGCGTAGTCGAACGCGAAGCGGGCGATGCGCACGCAAGCGTCGTGGCTGTTGACGCCGGTCGCCACCGCCACCGCCTTCGGGTTGTCGCCGATCGGGATGTAGTACTCGTGCGAGACGTAGAAGCCGCCCAGGTTCTCGCGCACGAGGACGACGTCGATGCCGTCGAAGCGGCCCGGAATCAGCGTGCGCGCCGGCCGGACGTTGGCGTACAGCTCGAACTCTTCGCGCAGCCTGACGTTGACGGACCTGAAGCCCGTGCCGACGGGCGTCGTCAGCGGTCCCTTCAGCGCCAGGCGACGCTCGCGGATGCTCGCCAGCGTCGCCGCCGGCAGCGGATCGCCGACGCTCGTGATCGTCGCCATGCCGGCCTGCTGGATGTCCCAGACGAAGGGCGAGCCCAGCGCCTCGAGCAGCTCGACCGTCGCCTGGACCACTTCGGGGCCGATGCCGTCGCCCGGGATCAGGGTCGCCGGAACGGGAGTGACGGCAGGAGGGCTCATGGACGCTTCCGGTGGGGTCGTCGATTTTCCCGGCCGAGGCGCGACACCGGATCGGCGATGCGCAAGGCCGACCGCGACGAGCGACTCAGTCGCTGGGCGTGAAGTCGCCGGCGATGTCGTCGCCGAGGAGGTGCTTCAACGCTGAGCGGTACAGGTTGCGCGATTCCAGCAGCGTGTCGAGGCGCCGCTTCGAGACCGCGACGTCCCATCCCATCGACCGCACGTGGTCGACCCGCGCCGCCTGGGCCTCGATCTGCTGCTCGAGTGCCGAAAGACGGGCCAGCAGCTCGGCGCGCCTCACTTTGCTGATTCCTTCGCGATCCATTCGTTGCCTCGGGTCGGCATCGCGGAAGGTGCCGATACCTCGCGATTGTGCACATCGCGAAGCCCCCGGGGCGAAGCCCGACGTGGCGAAATGCCGGCTTGCGGCGCCTCGCGCCGAGCCGGGGCACGCCATGCCGGCGGCGCCGCGGCGGCGCTCAGCCCGGCAGGGTCGGATAGAAGTCGCTCGGTGCCACCGGCGCGGCTGGGGTGACGCGCGGCTTGGCACCGACGGTCGAGCGTGCCTCGAGCACATACAGCATCTCGGCCTCGCGGCGCGCGAGCTGGGCATCGCGCATCGCCGACCAGCGGCTGTAGAGCCACCAGCCGACCGTCACCACCAGCAACAGGAACAGCACGCCGAAGCCCATCGATGTCCTCGCTCGCCCAGACGCCGGAATTCTGCGCAAGGCGGCCCGAGCCGGCACGCCGGCTGTCGGCCGGAACTCACCCTTCGCCCACCTTGAAATCGGCCGCGCCGGCCGTCACGTGACGGCACTATCGTTGCGTTGGCGTGCCGCTTCGGCGGCCTGACTGGAGAGTGGCATGAAGAAATTGATCGTGAGCATCGCCCTGGCGAGCCTGTCGGTCCTGGCGTGGGCGCTGCCGAGCCTGCAGCAGGTCGAGTCCGAGGTCCGGCAAGGCCACTACGCGCAGGCCGAATCGATGATGCGCGAGGTCGTCGCCGCCAAGCCGGGCAGCGCCCGCGCCCACTACATCTACGCCGAGATCCTGGCCCACGACGGCAAGCTGGCGCAGGCGGTCGACGAGGCGCGCCAGGCACGCACGATCGACCCCGACGTCAAGTTCGCCGACCCGGAGAAGTTCCGCACCTTCGAGGCCACGCTGCTGCGTGCGCAAAGCCAGGCGGCACGGCCGGCGCCGCTCGGCGCCGCGCCCGCCGTCACGCCGGCGCCGGCGCCGGCGCAGATGGCGCCCGCGCAGATCGCGCCAACGCGGGTCGCGCCGGCCACTGCGGCCGCCGGTGTGCCGAGCTGGGTGTGGCTCGCCGGTCTGGCGGCGCTCGCCGTCGTGCTCTGGCGCTTCTTCTCGCGCAGCCGCGCGGCGCCGATGGCCGGCGGCGTCGCCGCGCCCGGCAGCGGCTACGGCGCGCCGATGCAGGGCGGCCCGGCCGGCCCGCCCGTCGGCGCCGGCCAGGGCGGCACGCCTTATGGGCCGGGCTACGCACCGCAGGCGCCCGGCAGCGGCATGCTCGGCGTCGGCCTGGGCGCCGCCGGCGGCCTCGCCGCCGGCATGCTCGCGGAGCGGATGCTGAATCCGCATCGCGACGGCAACGTCGAGCGCGACACCGGCCGGCCCGGCGGCTTCTTCGATTCGCCTCAGGGCGGCAACGCCGCCAACGACCTCGACAACCGGCCGATCGATTTCGGCACCGGCGGCAACGACTGGGACGCGGGCGCGGGCGGCGATGGCGGCGGGGACGGCGGCGGCGGAGGTGACGGCGGCGGCTGGGATTGACCGTGCCGCGCGTCGTCGCGCCGAGCGTCAGGCGCGCGGTCGCGCCGGGCGCTCGGCCGTCAGCAGGCCGCGCTGCTCGATGAAGGCGACGACCTCGCCGAGGCCGTCGCGCGTCTTCAGGTTGGTCATCACGAACGGCTTGGCGCCGCGCATGCGCAGCGTGTCGGCGCGCATGACGTCGAGGCTCGCGCCGACGTAGGGCGCGAGGTCGGTCTTGTTGATGACGAAAAGATCGCTCTTCGTGATTCCCGGGCCGCCCTTCCTCGGAATCTTCTCGCCGGCGGCGACGTCGATGACGTAGATCGTCAGGTCCGAGAGCTCGGGGCTGAAGGTCGCGGCCAGGTTGTCGCCGCCGCTCTCGATGAAGACGATGTCGGCATCGGGATACTTCGCGAGCATGCGGTCGATGGCCTCGAGGTTGATCGACGCGTCCTCGCGAATCGCCGTGTGCGGGCAGCCGCCGGTCTCGACGCCCATGATCCGGTCGGCCTCGAGCGCGCCGGCGACGGTCAGCAGGCGCTGGTCTTCCTTGGTGTAGATGTCGTTGGTGACGACGACGAGGTCCCAGGTCTCGCGCATCGTCTTGCAGAGCATCTCGACCAGCGTCGTCTTGCCCGAGCCGACCGGGCCGCCGACGCCGACACGAAGCGGCGGCAAGGGGCGGGTGCGGCGCGGGATGTCGTGCAGGGCGCTCATTCGTTTCGGCAGGTCGGGGTGATGGCGGGGTGCGCGCCGCTCAGGAGCGGAACAGGCGCGAGTATTGTTCCTCGTGGCGCGCCGAGAGGATCGCGAGCATCGGCGTGAATGCCTGCATCTCTCTCGTCGCCAGGGCGAGCGCCGCGTCGACGGCGACCGGGATCTCGGCGGCGAGCGCGGCGAGGATCCGTTGCGCCGCCGCCTGGCCGAGCGGCACCGCCTTCAGCGCGGCCTGCGCCATGTTCTCGGCCCAACCGGCAGCGAAGGTGACGAGGACGTCGCGCGAGCTCGCGCCGCTGTCGGCGGCGGCGAGGGCGAACGCGACCGGCCAGGTCGGCGCGGGCCGAAGCGCTTCGAGGTGGGCGAGGCGAGCGTCGCCATCACCGCGGTGGCGCAGCCAGAGTGCGAGCGAGCGGCCCATCTGCTCGGCCTGGCGCAGCAGCTCGCCGGTTTCGCGCGTCGTCGCGAACCAGCGGTTCAATGCGTCGACATGCGCGTCGTCGCCGCGGCGCCAGGCGGCGAGCGCGCGGGCGACGACCGGCAGGTCGGCGCGGGCGAGGCCGAGCCGGAGCTGATCGACGAGCCAGCGCTCGGCCGTCGCCTCGTCGACGACGAGCGCGGCCTCGACCGCCGACTCCATGCCTTCGGAATAGCTGAAGCCGCCGACCGGCAGGCTCGGCGAGGCGAGGCGCATCAGCTGCAGCAGCGCCGCCGGCGTGAGCGGCGGCGTCGCGTCGCGGCATCGTGCGACCAACGGACGGCGCCGCGGCGCTCGCTGCGGGCGCGCCGTGGCGGTCATGAGTCCACCTCGGGCGCAGGCGCGTGGCCGTGAGCGCCGCCATGATCGTGATCGCAGTCGTGATCACGGCTGTGGCCGTGGCCGTGACCGTGACCGTCGTCGTGGTCATGGTCGTGATCATGGCCATGGTTGTGCGACGCGCCGGCGTGATCGTGGCTGTGGCTGTGATCGTGGTGGTCGTGCGCCGCGCCCGCGTGATGCGCGTGTCCCTGCGTCGGCGCCGACGAGTCGTAGGCGCCGGCCTCGGGCTCGAACGGACCCTGGGTCGGCGTGACGACGAGGTCCAGGCGGACGAGCAACTCGGCGAGGACGTGGTCGGGCTCGAGGACGAGGCGGTCGGCGTGGACCTCGAGCGGAACGTGCCGGTTGCCCAGGTGATAGGCCGCTTTCGCGATCGCCAGCGCCGCGACGTCCGGTGCGAGGCCCGGACCGGCCGTGGCGACCAGGACCGGCTGATCGAGCGCCCGGACCGCGATCAGCGAGCCGTCCTCGCCGACGAGGACGTCGCCGCCGCGGACGATGCGGCCGCGCGCCAGGAAGACGCCGATGCGCCGGCCGGCCGAATCGACGGCCTCGAAGCGACTCTTCTGGCGCGTGTCCCAGTCGAGCGCGACGACGCCGGCACGCCGCACCAGCGCCGGCGCGAGGCCGCGGCCGGCGGCGATCAGCTTGCTGGCGATGAGCAGTGACAAGGTGTCGGGCGCGCGGCTGGATCAGAACAGGAAATAGCGCTGCGCCAGCGGCAGCACCGACGCCGGCTCGCACGTCAGCAGCACGCCGTCGGCGCGGACTTCGTAGGTCTGCGCGTCGACGTCGATCGTCGGCGTCGCGCCGTTGAGGATCATGTCGCGCTTGCCGATCTTGCGGGTGCCGCGCACCGCGCTGAGCGGCCGCGCCAAGCCGAGCCGCGCGGCGATGCCGGCGTCGATCGACGCCTGCGAGACGAAGTTGACGCACGAGACCGCGAGCGCCGCGCCGTACGCACCGAACATCGGCCGGTAGTGCACCGGCTGCGGCGTCGGAATCGACGCGCTCGGGTCGCCCATCGCCGCCATCGCGATCATCCCGCCCTTGATCACGAGCGAGGGCTTGACAGCGAAGAACGCCGGTTTCCAGAGCACGAGGTCGGCGAGCTTGCCCGGTTCGATCGAGCCGACCTCGTGGGCGATGCCCTGCGCGATCGCCGGGTTGATCGTGTACTTGGCGATGTAGCGGCGGACGCGGAAATTGTCGTTGCGCGAGTCGCGCGCGCACGCGGCGACGCCATTCGCGGCATCGGGCGCGAGCCCCGCACCGGCTCCGTCCGGGGCCAGCCATCCTCGCTGCGCCTTCATCTTGTCGGCGGCCTGCCAGGTGCGAACGATGACCTCGGCGACGCGGCCCATCGCCTGGCTGTCGCTCGACATCATCGAGAACACGCCCATGTCGTGCAGCACGTCCTCGGCGGCGATCGTCTCGCGCCGGATCCGGCTTTCCGCGAAGGCGAGGTCCTCGGCGATCGACGGGTCGAGGTGATGGCAGACCATCAGCATGTCGAGGTGCTCGTCGACCGTGTTGACCGTGTAAGGCATCGTCGGGTTGGTCGACGACGGCATCACGTTGGCCAAGCCTGCGAGCTTGATGATGTCGGGCGCGTGGCCGCCGCCCGCACCCTCGGTGTGGAAAGTCGAGATCGCGCGGCCCTTGAACGCGGCGACGGTGTCCTCGACGAAGCCCGACTCGTTGAGCGTGTCGGTGTGGATCGTCACCTGCACGTCGTGGCGGTCGGCGACCGAAAGGCAGCAGTCGATCGCCGCCGGCGTCGTGCCCCAGTCCTCGTGCAGTTTCAGGCCGCAGGCGCCGGCCTCGACCTGCTCGTCGAGGGCGGCGGGCAGGCTGGCGTTGCCCTTGCCCATGAAGCCGAGGTTCATCGGAAACGATTCGGCCGCCTTCAGCATCGCGTGGATGTGCCACGGCCCCGGCGTGCACGTCGTCGCGAAGGTGCCGGTCGCCGGGCCCGTGCCGCCGCCGAGCATCGTCGTCACGCCGCTCGCCAGCGCCGCCTCGATCTGTTGCGGGCAGATGAAGTGGATGTGCGAATCGACGCCGCCCGCGGTCAGGATCATTCCCTCGCCGGCGATGATCTCGGTGCCCGGGCCGATGACGATGTCGACGCCGGGCTGAACGTCGGGGTTGCCGGCCTTGCCGAGCGCGGCGATGCGGCCGGCCTTGATCGCGACGTCGGCCTTGACGATGCCCCAGTGATCGATGACGAGCGCGTTCGTGATCACGGTGTCGGCGACCTCGGCCGAGACGCGCTGGCTCTGGCCCATGCCGTCGCGGATCGTCTTGCCGCCGCCGAACTTCACTTCCTCGCCATAGCCGACGGCGTTGCCGGCGGCGTCTCGTCGCCCTTCGCCGGCGCGCAGCGTGTAGTCGTCCTCGACCTCGACGATCAGCCCGGTGTCGGCGAGCCGGATGCGATCGCCGACCGTCGGGCCGAACATCTCGGCGTAGCCGTGGCGCGAGATCGTCGCCATCAGAGCTTGCCCTGGACGAGGCCGCGGAAGCCGAACACTTCGCGCGCGCCGGCGAAGTCGACGAGCGCGACGGTGCGCTGCTGGCCCGGCTCGAAGCGCACCGCGGTGCCCGAGGCGATGTTGAGGCGCATGCCGCGCGCCGCGTCGCGATCGAAGCGCAGCGCGGCGTTGGTCTCGGCGAAGTGATAGTGCGAGCCGACCTGGATCGGCCGGTCGCCGCTGTTCTGCACGGCGAGCGTGACCGTTCGCCGCCCCGGGTTGAGGACGTGGTCGCCGGCGTCGACGAAGAGCTCGCCCGGGATCATCGGCCGGGATCCGGGCTCATGCGATCGGCTGGTGCACGGTGACCAGCTTGGTGCCATCGGGGAAGGTCGCCTCGACCTGGATGTCGGGAATCATCTCGGCGATGCCGTCCATGACGTCGGCCCGCGTCAGCACGGTCTTGCCTTCGCTCATCAGCGCGGCGACGCTCTTGCCGTCGCGCGCGCCTTCCATGATCGCGGCGCTGATGAGCGCGACCGCCTCCGGGTGGTTCAGCTTCAGGCCGCGGGCCTTCCGGCGCTCGGCGAGCAGCGCCGCGGTGAAGATGAGGAGCTTGTCCTTGTCGCGCGGCGTCAGGTCCATCGGCGTCGGGTGGGAAGGGTCGAATCCGGTGCGGTCGACCGCAAGAGCGGTGCCAATGCCGGGCGATGGGATCGATGATACGGGCGCGGCTCGGGACCTGAGGCGAGGCCTCGGCTCAGGTCGACCACACGCGCGGCGGCGTCGCAGCGAGGCCCCAGGCGATGGGCCGCCACGCGTGCCAGATGCGGCGCAGCAGATCCATCGCCGGCTCGACCCGCTCGGCGAGGACGCGGACGACGATCACGCCGGCCTGCGGCGACGTCGCGCCGGTGGTCGCGGCGAGCGCGTGCGCCCGCGCGGCGTCGCGCGCCGCCTCGAGCAGCGCATCGCCGCGCGCCGCCGCGAGCGCGTCGCCGGCGGCGAACCACATCGTCGCGAGGACGCGCCGGCCGGCCCAGCCGAGCGGCGAGTCGAGCAGGCGCGTGTCGGCGCCGGCGATCGTGCCGCGCTCGAGCCAGCGTCCCGGCAACTCGATGCTCTGCGTGAAGCGGCCGGCATCGAACGGACGATCGGATTCGGGCAGGCCGAGCGCGGTCACGTCCCAGCCGATCGTCTCGGCGCCGGCCGCGAGCTCGAAGGCGAGCGCATTGCCGGCCTCGCAGCCGCTGTAGGCGATCGTCTCGAGCGGCAGCCATTCGAGCCGGCTCGCGGCCGCGGCGACGACGCGCAGCGTCTGCGTCGCCGTCGCGCCGCTGCTGCGATAGAAGCGTGTCGCGCCCGGCGTCGTCAGGAGCGCGTGCGCGCCTTCGCCGAGGCTCAGCTCGATCGCCAGCGCGTCGCCGCCGACGATGCCGCCGGGCGGGTGGACGAGGACGCTGTGGCAGACGCCGTCGCCCTCCGGGTAGAGCGGGCGCAGGACGCGCAGCGGCCCGTCGTGGCGATCGTGGACGAGCGTGCGACCATTCTGGCGGCGATAGTCGAGGGCGAGCGAGCCGCGCCAGCCCATGGTCGCGGCGCCGCGTCGGTCAGGCGCCGGCGGCGTTGCCGGCCAGCTCGCGCAGCAGCTGGCGCATGTCGCGAAACCCCGACGAGCTCGGCAGCCACTCGAGCGTCGGCCTCTGCAGGTTCTTCGCCAGGCCCATCGGCGCGGCCTCGACCTGGACGCCCGCGCCGGCGGCTTCGCCGAAGGCGCGCAGCGCGCGCGCCATGTGATAGCCATGCGTGACCAGGATGACGTGGTTGATGCCGGCCGGCTCGAGCAGCGCCATCGTCATCGTCGCGTTCTCGCGCGTGTCCTGCGAATCGGCCTCGACCCAGCGGATCGGCCGGCCGAACTCGTCGGCGGCGATCTTGGCGGCGACGCGCGCCTCCGACGTCGAGCCTTCCTGGCCGCGGCCGGTGCCGCCGCTGAAGGCGACCGGCGCGCCGGTCTGGCCGGCGAGCCAGAGGCCGTAGCGCAGCCGCTCGAGCGACGGGTACTGCAGGCTGCTGACGCCGTACTCGGGCGCGAACGGCTCGCCGCCGCCGCCGAGGATGACGATCGCCAGCGGCTTCTTCGCCGCCGCCTCGGCGCGCAGCTCGCGGATGCGATCGAAGCTGAGCGCGGCCGGCGTCGGAAGCGCCACCTGGGCGAGGACACGGACCGCGCCGGTGCTGGCCGAGAGCCAGAGCAGGACGACGCTGATCAGGATCACCAGCCAGCCGAGGCCGCGCCGCGGCAGGAGCAGGCGGGCACCGATGAGGACGAGGAGGAGCAAGGGCACCGGCGGCAGCAGCAGCGCGGTGATCACCGGCTTCCACGATTCGATGCCGAGCGATGCAAAGAGGCTGTTCACGTTGGGCAGGTTGCGTCGGCCGATGGGCGGGCGCGATTGTGCCGGAGCATCGGCCGGCGGCGCAGCAAAGCTGCGAAAGCGAACGCAGTTCGCCGGCGTCGCGCCGTCAGGGCGCGAGGCGCTCGCGCCGCCAGGCGTCGCCGTCGCGGCGGTAGCGCAGGCGGTCGTGCAGGCGCGACTTGCGGCCCTGCCAGAACTCCCAGGCGTCGGGCTGCAGGCGGTAGCCGCCCCAGTGCGGCGGGCGCGGCGGCTTGAGCATGAACCGGGCGCCGTAGCGCGCCGCGTTGGCGAGCAGCGTCGCCCGCGACGCGATCACCTCGCTCTGCGGCGACGCCCACGCGCCGATGCGCGAATCGAGCGGGCGCGTATCGAAATAGGCATCGGACTCGGCGTCGCTCACCTTCGCGACGGTCCCTTCGATCCGGACGACGCGCTCGAGCTCGACCCAGTGGAACTGCAGCGCGGCGTTCGGGTGGATCGCCAGCTCGCGGCCCTTCCTGCTCTCGTAGTTGGTGAACCAGACGATGCCGCGCGCGTCGAAGCCCTTGATCAGGACGATTCGCGTCGAAGGGCGGCCGTCGGCGCCGACGGTGGCGAGCGTCATCGCGTTCGCCTCGGGCACCTGCGCCGCGATTGCCTGCTCGAGCCACGATCCGAACAGCTGCATCGGGTCGGCGGCCGACGCCGACTCGTCGAGCTCGGCGCGCTCGTAGCTCTTGCGCAGCGCGGCGATGTCGATCATGCGCGAGTATAGAAACCCTTGGCTGGCGCGCCGCTTGCTGTCGTCCACCGCATGTCGCCGAGGCGACCCCGGCCCTTAGGGGGAAGGCCTTACGTAGACCTCCCACTACCTCGATCGACCCCGCTCTTCCATCCTCTCCGCATGTCAGCACCACGAACGATCGTCGTTCTCGCTGCCGGCCGAAGCGAGCGCTTCGGCGCCGGCCGCCACAAGCTGGCCCAGCCGCTCGGCGCGTCGAGCGTGCTGGCGCAGACGCTCGCCCACGCCATCGCCAGCCACCTGCGCACGGTCGTCGTCACGACCGCGGCGTTCGTCGACGTCGCCCGCAGCAGCGTCGCGGCGCGCGACGTCGTCGTCCTGCCCGACGTCGGCAGCGACGCGGTCGCGTCGCTCGGCATGGGCGCGTCGATCGCCGCCGGCGTCAGCGCGTCGCCCGATTCGTCGGGCTGGCTGGTCCTGCCCGGCGACATGCCGCTCGTGCGGCCGGCGACCTTGCTCGCGGTGGCGCGCTCGCTCGATCAGCATCCGGTCGCGTACGCGCAGCATCGCGGCCGGCGCGGCCATCCGGTCGGCTTCGCGGCCGAGCTCTACTCCGAGCTCACCGGGCTGAGCGGCGACGAGGGCGCGCGCCGCATCATCGCCCGCTATCCCGCGTTCGCGGTCGAGATCGACGATCCTGGCGTCCTGGTCGACATCGACACCGAGGACGATCTCGACGCCTTGCGCCGCGGCTTCGTCGAGCCGCCGGCCGCGCCGGTGCCGGCGCCGATCTAGTCGCGCGCGATCTCGCCCCGCGATCCGGCCCGCGCGATCTAGCCCGCGGTCAAGGCGTGGCGGCGGGCGAGGGCGAGCATCCGCTCGACGTCGCGATCGCGGATGCCGCACGTGCGCAGCGACCTGGCCGTCTCGACCAGGTAGGCGAGGGTGCTGCCGTAGCGGCCGTTGGCCGTCCGCAGGATCTCGACCAGCTCGCCGTCGGGGAGCGCGCCGGTGTGGTTGGGGCTGCGCCGGCTGAGCGTGAAGGCGAGGCCGCGAACGGGGCCCTGCGGCGTCCGGCAGGCGAGCCATTTCGGGTCGTAGACGCCGGTCGGCATCTCGCGCCCCCAGAGGCGCCTGAGCTCGGTCTCGACGCGCGACTGCTCGATGCGGTAGGCGCGGCCCTGGCACGAGCCGCCGGGGATGAGGGCGAAGACGAGGCCGGGACATTCCGGCGTGCCCCGGTTGACGCGCGAGCGCATCGCCAGCGCGCGGTGCCATCCGTGCACTTTTGCCGGTCGATCCTCGGCAGCCTCGAACTCGGGGCGCCAGATCAGCGAGGCGTAGCCGAAGATCCAAAGGTCGCCGCGCTCGCCCCAGCCCTCGAGCGTGCGATCGAGCAGATGCGCGGGATCGCGCGCGCCGGGGAGGTGAAGCAGGGCTGTCATCGCCAACTAGAATCGGTCGCAGAAAGGCCGCGAACAGTGATCGAAGATCGACGAAGTCCTCCTCCGCGCGATACTTCACGCACTTTGGCCATGGCGGCAGTGGCAGTGCTCGTCGTCATCGCGATTGCAGGAATCGTGCTCACGGGACTTCGCGGCCGCGCCCCTTCGGGGGCAGGCGCGAGCGATCCGGATACAACGCGTGGAGACGCTCCGGCGCTGACCCCGCCCGTTCCGACACCTCCCGGCGAAGCCGAGGCGGGACCGAACCAGCTCGTCTTCGCACCGAAGGCGAACCTCTTGTCCCCGTCCGCGATCGCCAAACTGGCGCGGATCGCCAAGGCGGCCAAGGCGGAGAGCCGCAGCGTCGTTATCGCCTTGAAGATCGAAATCCGAGGCGACCGCGACGAGCAAAGTGAGCTCGCGAACAAGCGGGTGACGGCGGTTCGGCAGCTTCTGGAAGAGAATGGAATTTCGACCGGCGCGATTTCCTGGACGATTGCCGAGATGCCGAAAGGGCTTGTCTCCGTCCCCGAGCTCAATCGCGCTGACCTGATTCTGAAGTGAGCCGCCGGGCCGCGCTCGGCGGTCTGCGGCGAAAAATCTGGAAGTCTCCATGAGACAGGCCGTCGTCGACGTCACCGGCCGCATCCGCGAGCGGAGCACGGCGTCGCGACGCGCCTACCTGGCGCGGATCGACGCGATGCTGGCGCGGCCGCGCGGCCCCGATCGCCTCGGCTGCGCCAACCTCGCGCACGCGACCGCCGCCTTGCCGGCCACCGACAAGATCAGCATCGTCGCCGCGCGCGCGCCCAACATCGGCGTCGTCACCGCGTACAACGACATGCTGTCGGCGCACCAGCCGTACGAGCGCTTCCCGGCGATCATCCGCGACGCCGCGCACGCCCTGGGCGCGACGGCGCAGGTCGCGGGCGGCGTGCCGGCGATGTGCGACGGCGTGACGCAAGGCCGGCCCGGCATGGAGATGAGCCTGTTCTCGCGCGACACGATCGCGATGGGCACGGCGATCGCGCTCTCGCACGACGTCTTCGACGCCGCGCTCCTGCTCGGCATCTGCGACAAGATCGTTCCGGGCCTCTTGATCGGCGCGCTCCACTTCGGCCACCTGCCCTGCGTCTTCGTTCCCGGCGGGCCGATGGGAAGCGGCCTGGCCAACGCCGAGAAGACGCGCGTTCGCGAGCAGTTCGCGCTCGGCCGCGTCGACCGCGACGCGCTGATGGCCGCCGAGGCGGCGTCGTACCACAGCCCCGGCACCTGCACGTTCTACGGCACCGCCAACAGCAACCAGATGCTGCTCGAGGCGATGGGCCTGCACGTTCCGGGCGCCGCCTTCGTTCATCCCCACGACGGCTTGCGCGACGCGCTGACCCGGGAGGCGGTCCGGCTCGTCCTCGCCAACGCCGCGTGGCCGCAGGCGGCGGCGGGCAGCGAAGCGCGCTTCCTGCCGATCGGCCGTCTCGTCGACGAACGCTCGATCGTCAACGCGATGGTCGCGTTGCTCGCCACCGGCGGCTCGACCAACCATCTCATCCATTGGGTCGCGGTGGCGCGCTCGGCGGGAATCGTCATCGACTGGAGCGACTTCTCCGAGCTTTCCCGCGCGACGCCGCTGCTGGCGCGCGTCTATCCGAACGGCAGCGCCGACGTCAACCAGTTCCAGGCGGCGGGCGGGCCGGGCTTCGTCATCCGCGAGCTGATCGCCGGCGGCTGCATGCACGCCGACGTCGCGACCGTCGCGGCCGGTGGCATGGCCGACTACACGCGCATTCCGGAAAACGACGCCGGCCGGGTCGCCTGGCGCACGCTGGCGCCGCAAAGCGGCGACGCGACGATCGTCCGCAATGTTGCCGAGCCGTTCAGCGACGAGGGCGGCCTCAAGCTCCTCGTCGGCAACTGCGGGCGCGCGGTCATCAAGGTCTCGTCGGTGCCGGCCGATCGCTGGGTCGTCGAGGCGCCGGCGATCGTCTTCGACTCGCAGGAGGAGATGCTCGCCGCGTTCGGCGCCGGCGCGCTCGAGCGCGACTTCGTCGCCGTCGTCCGCTTCCAGGGGCCGCGCGCGAACGGCATGCCCGAATTGCACAAGCTGACGCCGCCGCTCGGCGCGCTGCAGAAGAAGGGTTTCCGCGTCGCCCTCGTCACCGACGGCCGCATGAGCGGCGCGTCGGGACAGGTGCCGGCGGCGATCCACGTCAGCCCCGAGGTCGTCGCCGGCGGGCCGCTCGGCCGCGTCCGCAGCGGCGACGTCATTCGCGTCGACGCCCAGGCGGGAACGCTCGAGGCGCTCGTCGACGCTGCCGAGTGGCAGCGCCGGGAATCGGCGACGCTGCCGCCGGCGCAGGCCGAAGCGAACGGCCACGACCTCGGCCGCGAGCTCTTCGCCGGCATGCGCAAGAACGTCGTCTCGGCCGAAGAGGGGGCGTGCACGTGGCTCTAGCGCACGCCGGGCCGCTCGATCCGCTCGAGCTCGCGACGCATGGGCCGGTGATCCCGGTCATCGTCATCGAGCATGCCGAGCACGCGGTGCCGATGGCGCGCGCGCTCTTCGAAGGCGGCGTCCGCGTCCTCGAGGTGACCTTGCGGACGCCGGCGGCGCTCGCGGCGATCGCGGCGATCGCGCAGGCGGTTCCCGATGCCATCGTCGGCGCCGGCACCGTGCGCAGCGCTGCCGACGCGCGTGCCGCGCTCGCCGCGGGCGCGCGCTTCGCCGTCAGCCCCGGCTGGTCGCCGCGCGTCGCGGCGGCGTGCCGCGAGATCGGCCTCGCGCTCCTGCCCGGCGTCGCGACCGCAAGCGAGCTCATGCTCGCCTCGGAAGAGGGCTTTCGCTTCCTCAAGTTCTTCCCGGCGGGCGCGGCCGGCGGCGCGGCCATGCTGAAGGCGTGGGCGAGCCCGTTCGCCGACGTCGTCTTCTGTCCGACCGGCGGCATCACCGCCGCCTCGGCGCCGGACTACCTCGCGCTCGCCAACGTCAAGGTCGTTGGCGGCTCGTGGCTGACGCCGCCCGACGCGCTCGCGGCGGCCGACTGGCCGCGCATCGAGCGCCTCGCGCGAGAGGCATCGAGCCTGGCGACGAAGTAGCCGTCAGGCGTCGCGCTCGATCAGCTCGATCTTGTAGCCGTCGGGATCGGTGACGAAGGCGATCACCGTCGTCCCGCCCTTGACCGGCCCTGGCTCGCGCGTCACCGCGCCGCCGCCGGCGCGGATCTTCTCGCACGCCGCGTAGATGTCGGTCAGGCCGAGGGCGACGTGGCCGTACGCGGTGCCGAGCTCGTACGAGCCGACGCCGTGGTTGTAGGTGAGCTCGATCTCGGCCTGCTCGGGGTTCGATCCGTAGCCGACGAAGGCGAGCGAATAGCCCTGCTCGGGCCGCTCGGTCGTGCGCAGCAGGCGCATGCCCATCACGCGCGTGTAGAAGTCGATCGATCGCTGCAGGTCGCCGACCCGGAGCATGGTGTGGAGGAATCTCATGGCGTCAGGGTGCGTCGAAGACGAAGCAGGTCGTGGAACCGTGAGCGTACAGCCTGCCGTCCGGGCCGGTGAGGCGCGCGTCGGCGGTCGCCATGCGCTGGCCGCCGTGGATGATCCGGCTCTCGGCGCGGACGAACGGCACCTTGTCGCTGAGCGGCCGGACGATGTTGACCTTGAGCTCGGCCGTCGTGTAGGCCTTGCCGGCCGGCTGGATCGACTGCACCGCGCAGCCGAGGGCCGAATCAAGCAGGGTCGCGAACCAGCCGCCGTGGACCATGCCCATCGGGTTGTAGTGGGCGAAGCCGGGCCGGCCCTGGAAGACGACGCGGCCGTGCTCGGCTTCGACCAGGATGAAGTCGAGCGTCTGCGAGATCGGCGGCGCCGGCAGCTCGCCGGCGATCATCGCCTGGAAGAGCTCGAGGCCGGACTTGCCGGCCACCTGCTCGCGCGTCGCGATGCCGTAGACGATTTGCTTCTGGCGCACGGCCGCATCGACGGCCTGCCATTCGGCGAGGCGGTCGACGGGCAAGGCGTCGCTGGGCTTGGACATGCAGGCTTCTCCTTCGTTGAACAATTGCAGCTACAATTATCTCATGAGCCACGCCGGTGTCGTCGCCCCCAGGGGCTGCACGAGCTTCAAGCTGCGCCAGCTGACACGTCGCGTCAGCCAGCACTATGACCGTGTCGTCAGCGCCTGCGGGCTGAAGACGACGCAGTACTCGCTTCTCTCGCACATCGAGCAGCTCGGGCCGATCCGGCCGAGCGATCTCGCCGCGGCGATGGCGATGGACGCGTCGACCCTCACCCGCAACCTGCAGTCGCTCGTCGCCAACGGCTGGGCCGAGATCGGTCCCGGCGCCGACGGCCGCTCGCGCCTCGTCGTCGCGACCGCGCGCGGCCGCGCCAAGCGCCTCGAGGCGCAGCGCGAATGGAAGCGCGCCCAGCTCGGCCTCAACGAGCGCCTCGGCGCCGCCCGCGTCGCCGCGCTGCATGCCTTGCTCGACGACTGCCTCGCCACCTTGTCCGAACCGGAGCCGGAGAACACCGATGCCTGAACCCCTCCCCGCGACGTCGCGCGCGCGCGCGCCGGTCGCCTTCGGCCTCGTCCTGCTCGCGGCCGGCGGCATCTTCGCCGTGACCATGGGCGCGCGCCAGTCGATGGGCCTGTTCCTGAGCGTCATCAACTCGACGACCGGCCTCGGCCTGGCCAGCATCAGCCTCGCCTTCGGCGTCGGCCAGCTGTGGTGGGGCCTGACGCAGCCGCTCGCCGGCATGGTCGCCGACCGCTACGGCGCCGGCCGCGTCCTCCTCTTCGGCCTGCTCCTCGTGTGCCTCGGCACCGCCCTCGTGCCGCTGATGACGACGACGCTCGGCCTGATCTTCGCGATCGGCGTCCTCGCCGCGGGCGGCGCCGGCTTCGCCGGCCCGTCGGTGCTGCTCGCCGCGACGGCGCGCCTGGCGCCGCCGGCCAAGCGCGGCATCGCCAGCGGCATCGTCAACGCCGGCGGCTCGTTCGGCCAGTTCGTCTTCGTGCCGATCGCGCAAGGCATCACCGCGCTCGCCGGCTGGGCGATCGCGATCCAGAGCATGGCGGCG
>DASYKC010000071.1:0-3120 GCA_035995885.1 Caldimonas sp.
CGCCTGGATGACACGCCTGTTCGAGGAGCTCGGCTTCGTCGACGTGTTCCGCACGCTCAACCCGCATCCGGAGCAGTACACCTGGTGGAGCAACCGCGGCCAGGCGCGCGCCAAGAACGTCGGCTGGCGCCTCGATTACCACCTGGCGACGCCGGCCGTCGCCTCGCTGGCGACGCGCGAGTACATCTTCCTCGAGCAGCGCTTCAGCGACCACGCGCCGCTCGTCATCGACTACGACTTCACGCTCTGAGCCCGGCACGGCGCGCGAATTGCTGCACGGCCCGCCGAGACTCGCACCATCGCACCTTCCGGAGCCGACGACATGAACCTCGAAGCGATCGAATTCGCCAGCGGGCCCGAGCCGCGCGCGGCGATGATCGTGCTGCACGGCCTGGGCGCCGATGGCAACGATTTCGTGCCGGTCGCGCACGAGCTCGACCTCGCCGCCGTCGGCCCGGTGCGCTTCGTCTTCCCGCACGCGCCGACGCGGCCGGTGACGATCAACGGCGGCTACGTGATGCGCGCCTGGTACGACATCCTCGGCCTCGACTCGCACCAGCAGCGCGAGGACGAGGCCGGCCTGCGCGAGTCGCAGGCGCTCGTCGAGGCGCTGATCGCGCGCGAGAAAGAGCGCGGCATCCCGGCCGGCCGAATCGTCCTTTCCGGGTTCAGCCAGGGTGCCGCCATGACGCTCATGACGGGACTGCGCCACGACGAGCGCCTCGCCGGCCTCGTCGGCCTCTCGGGCTATCTGCCGCTGGCGGCCAAGGTCGAGGCCGAGCGGCACATCGCGAACCGCGACACGCCGATCTTCCTCGCCCACGGCAGCGCCGACCCGGTCATCCCGATCGCGCGCGCGCGCCAGTCGCGCGACGCGCTGGTCGCGCTCGGCCACCCGGTCGAGTGGCACGAGTACCCGATGCCGCATTCGGTCTGCGCCGCCGAGATCGCCGACTTGAATCGCTGGCTGGTGCGCGCGCTGGGCGGTTAGCGCTCAGCGCGCGGGCCGGCCGATCCGCGCCGCGGCCACGCTCACTGGCGCGCCGTCGATCGACGAAGCCGCCGCGGCGACCGGCGCTGCCGTCGATGGCGCGGCCGTGGCGAGCTGCGGATGGTCCGCCGCCTTGAATGCGCCCAGCACGGCGCTCGCTTCCATCGCTGCGGCGGCCATCGCCGCGGCCATGATCAGCACGACGAACAAGGCGTCGTCGACGTAGGAACGGAACCTGAACCTGCCCATGTCATTTCCCCTTGAGTGGCGGCGGCAACGAGCGCCGACGACCGGGAGTCACTCTAGGGACGGGGCAAAGGGGGTTCTGCGTCGCATTGCGCGCACGAAGTGCGCAATATTCACGTGGGTCGGTTCGGCTACCAGCCGGCCGGAAGCTTCTTCAGGATGACGATCCGTCCTGCCTCGCTCGCGATGTAGCCGCCGGTGGTGAGGTCCTTGAAAATGCGGCTCACCATCTCGCGCGACGCGCCGACGCGGTCGGCGATGTCCTGCTGCGTGAGCCGCTCGCGCACCCGCCGCGAGCCGTCGGCGCCGGTGTCGGACAAGTCGTTCAGGACTCGCACGACGCGAGCGTAGACATCTTCGAGGGCAAGGCTCTTCACCGTTTCGGTCGCCTGGCGAACGCTGCGGATCAGCTTTCGGATCAGGTGCGACGCAAAGTCGGGGTGCTCGGCGATGAAGCCGCGCAGGTGGCTGCCGCTCACGACCGAGCACGTCGTCGGCTCGAGCGTCATCACCGACGTGCTGCGTGTGCCGCCGTCGAGCGACAGCTCCCCGACGTACTCGCCGGGGCCGTGGACCGCGATGACGACCTCCTTGCCTTCGGCGTTGGTCGAGTAAACCTTCACCCTGCCGCTCAGGAGGATGTAGAGCGAATCCGAATCGTCGCCCTCGGTGATGAGAACAGCGTTCGCGGGAAAGATCTTCAGCCCACCCCGACTTGCAATCTCGCGCAGGAGGGTTTGGTCGAGCACGTTGAAGGTCGCGGGAGAAGAGCGCACCAGACGATTGTCGCGCGCCGGTGTGAATTTTCCACACGCCGTCGCCGTCTTCTGCACATGACCGGGCGCAAGTCCGCCCCTAAGGTAGCCGCCATGTCGAGCGATCGCTCGCATCACGTTTCCGAAAGGGATTTCCATGTTGAACACTCTCTCGACACCGGCGCCGTCGCACTCCCTGGAACGCTCGATACCGAAGGGCTTCTCTTCCGTTCTCGGCGGCGCGAGCACCGGATCGGAGCCGGCGTGGCAGTGGCTATCGGCGGCGCTCGACGAGCTCGACTACGGAATGGTCCTCCTTCTCGACGGTGTGCACATCCTGCACATCAATGACGTCGCCCGCGTCGAGCTCGACGACTGCCATCCCTTGAAGGTCGAGGATGGCGAGTTGCGCGCACGCGCGGCTCGCGACGTTGCAGGATTTCATGAGGCCGTGACGGATGCCGCGAGTCGGGGCTTCCGGCGTTTGCTGACGCTGGGCAAGGAGCCGGACCGCGCGAGCATCTCGGTCGTGCCTCTCGAAGCGGCCGGCGGTGGGCGACGCGCCGTCCTGCTCTTGCTGGGTAAGCGAGCGGTCTGCGAATCGCTCTCTGTCCAGGGATTCGCCCGCTGTCATGGCCTCACGGGCGCCGAGACGCGTGTGCTGCTCGAGCTCTGCAACGGCGCGCCGCCGGCGAAAGTGGCCAGAGAGTTCGGCGTCGCCATCTCGACCGTGCGCAGCCAGATCGGGAGCATGCGCCAGAAGACCGGCTCGTCGAGCATTCGTGCGCTGGTGCGGCAGATCGCCGTCTTGCCGCCCGTGAAGGGCGTGTTGCGCTCCGCATTTCGGTCGCGGCCCGGCGCCGAGCACTGGTTGCCGGACGCCTGCTGATCATCGTCTGCCAAAGGGTCGCGCACGTCGCGGCTCGTTCACACGCGGTCCGCCCATGTCCGGTCCGCTCACGCCCGGTCGCCGCCGTCCGGATCGTGCTCGAGCAGATCGATCGGCCGCCGCAACACGCCGAGCAGCACCAGCGCCGGCAGCGCCGCGACGATCGAGGCGAGGAAGAACGCCGGCCAGCCGATCGACTGCGCGAGCACGCCGGCGAGCGGCCCGACCCAGACCCGGCC
>DASYKC010000072.1:0-21300 GCA_035995885.1 Caldimonas sp.
TCTGGCGCTATCTCTATCACCCGCGGTACGGGTTGCTGAACGCGGCGCTAGTCTATCTGGGCGCGAAGCCGATCGACTGGCTCGGCGACCCGCACTGGTCGATGCCGGCGATCATCGCCTTCGCCGCCTGGAAGAACTTCGGCTACAACATGATCATCCTGCTCGCCGCGCTGCAGGCCGTGCCGCGCGAGCTCTACGAAGCGGCGCGAATGGACGGCGCCGGCGCCCTGCGGCGCTTCACCGACGTGACGATGCCGATTCTCGTGCCGACCTTCGTTCTCGTCGGCATCCTCACCGTCTCGGGCTATTTCCAGCTCTTCGCCGAGCCCTACGTGATGACGCAGGGCGGCCCGCTGCGCAGCACCTTCAGCATGCTCTACCTCATGTACGAGGAGGGCTTTCGCTGGTGGAACCTCGGCAATGCCTCCGCGGTGGCGTTCCTTCTCTTCGTGGTGATCTTCTCCGTCAGCTGGGTGATGCTGCGCTTCGATCGCGACGCTCCCGGGCGGCAATGAACCCGCGCCTCGCGGTGTGGCTCGTCAACGGCCTGCTCGCTGCGCTCGCGGCGTCGACCCTCTTTCCGCTGCTCTGGATGCTCTCGGCCTCGTTCATGGCGCCGGGGGCGTCGACGTCGCTGCCGACGCCGATCCTGCCGCCGTCGCTGACGCTGGAGAATTACCGCACCCTGTTCGGCGGCACCGGCATGGGCCGCTACCTGCTCAACAGCCTGCTGATCGCGACCCTGGCCACCGCCCTCTCCGTGACCTTCAATCTCATGGCCGGCTACGCGTTCGCCAAGCTGCGCTTTCGCGGCCGTGATGCCCTCTTTCGCCTTCTCCTCGGCGCCCTCGTGATTCCGGGCCAGGTGGCGATGCTGCCGCTCTTCCTGATGCTGAAGCCGCTGGGCCTGATCAACAGCTACGGCGGCGCGATCGTGCCGGCCATGGCGAGCATCTTCGGCATCTTCCTCGTGCGCCAGTTCGCGCGCGGCATCCCCGACGAGCTGCTCGAGGCGGCGCGAATCGACGGCGCCGGCGAGCTGCGCATCTTCACGACGGTGGTCGTCCCGCTCCTGAAGCCGATCGTCGCGACGCTCGCGGTCTTCAGCTTCCTCGCCAGCTGGAACGATTTCATGTGGCCGCTCATCGTCCTCACCGACGATTCCCTGCACACGCTTCCGGTCGCCCTGGCCGGCCTGTCGCGCGAGCACGTCCAGGACAACGAGCTGATGATGGCCGGCTCGGTGATCACGGTGCTGCCGGTGCTGCTGCTCTTTCTCGCCTTGCAGCGCCAGTACATGGAAGGCCTGCTCGCCGGCAGCGTCAAGGGATGAGGGCCCTGTTGCCGGCGCTGCTGCTGGCGCTGGCGTCGAATGCCTGGGCGCAGGACGAGCTACTCGACGACTTCGCCGATCCGGCCGCGTGGACCCTCTCGGCCAGCGACGACGTCAAGGCGGCGCTTCGCCCGGCACAGGGACCGCACGGCAGCGCCTTGTGCATCGACTTCGACTTCGGCACGGTCACGGGCTACGTGAGCGCCCGAAGGTCCTTGGCGGTCGACTATCCGGCGCGCTTCGAGCTCGCCCTGAACGTGCGCGGCGATGCCCCCCCCAACGCGCTCCAGCTCAAGCTCGTCGACGCCGGCGGCGACAACGTGTGGTGGGCGAATCGACCCGACTACCGCTTCCCGCACGACTGGCAGGCGCAGCGGTTTCGCCAGAGAGACATCGCTTTCGCCTGGGGCCCCGCGGCCGACCGCACGCTGCGGCGCACGACGTCGGTCGAGCTCGTGATCGCCTCGGGCAGCGGCGCCGGCAAGGGCAGCGCCTGCTTCGACCACCTCGTGCTGAGGCGCCTGGCTGATGTGCCCTCGCCCGACGAGCCGCGCGAGTTCGACGCCGTGACGGTGCGCTGGCCAGCCGGCGCGAGTCCCTCGCGCTACGACGTGCAATTCTCCGACGACGGCTCGTCGTGGCGGACCGTGCGCCACGTCGCGCACGCTCGCGGCGACGTCCAGCACCACTTTTTCCCCGATGCCCAAGCGCGCGCGGTGCGCGTGCTGGCGAGCACGCAGCCGGCCGCCATCGAGCTCGGTGAGGCGGCGGACGCGAACGCCTTCTTCACGCGCATCGCCGGGCAGTCACGCCGCGGCGCGTACCCGCGCGCCTACATCGGCGAGCAGTCGTACTGGACCGTCTTCGGCGTCGACGGCGGACGCGTCGCTTCGCTGCTGAGCGAGGACGGCGCGGTCGAGCCGGTGCCGGGGGTCGGCGCGCTCGAGCCGTTTCTCGTCAGCGACGGCCGCGTCGCGAGTTGGGCCGAGGCCCGCATCAGCCATTCCTTGCGCGACGGTGACCTGCCGATGCCGGCGATCCGCTGGCGCGTCGGCGATCTCGTCCTGGACATTGCCGCGTTCGGCGCCGGCACGCCCGACACTGCGCGAGCGATCGTTCGCTACACGGTGCGCAACGTCGGCAAGCAGGCTCGCAAGCTCGCGCTCGCGCTCGCCTGGCGGCCCTTCCAGGCGAATCCGCCGACGCAGTTCCTCGCCCATCGCGGCGGCGCCAGCCCGATCGAGACCGTCACCTGGGACGGCAGTGCCCTCTGGGTCAACGGCGCGCCGCGCCTGAAGCCGATGCAGGCGCCGAGCAGCGTTCGCGTCGAGCCTGCCGCGGCCGGGCCGGTCGGCGATTGGCTCGCGCAGGCGCCGCCTGCAGACCGCGCGCTGAACGTCAGCGACCCCGACGGCTTCGCGAACGCCGTGCTGCGCTACGACATGCGCCTCGGTCCCAGCGAGCATCGGACCATCAACGTCGTCCTGCCGGTCACGGCGTCGCCGTTGCCGGCGATCGCCGACGTCGGCGGCGAACAGGCCCGCGTCGCGGCGCGCTGGCGCGCCACGCTCGACCGGGTCGGCATCGACGGCCCCGGCGAGGTCGTCGACGTTGCCCGGACGCTCCGCACCGCCCTCGGCCACATTCTCGTCAACCGCAGCGGGCCGGCCTTGCAGCCGGGCGCACGAGCCTATGCCCGATCGTGGATTCGAGACGGCGCGCTGACGTCATCGGCGCTGCTGCGGCTCGATCACGAAGACGTCGCCCGCGACTTCCTGCTCTGGTTCGCGCCGTTCCAGTTCAGGAACGGCAAGGTGCCGTGCTGCGCGACCGTGCGCGGTGCCGATCCCGTGCCCGAGAACGACAGCGACGGCGAATTCGCGTTTGCCGCGACCGAGCTCTGGCGCTACAGCCGCGACGAGACAACGGCCCGGGTGCTGTGGCCGCATGTCGCCGCGGCGATCGCGCACATGGAGTCGTTGCGCGCGAGCGAGCGCGTCGACGCCAACCGCGTGGGCGAGCGCGCCGCCTATTTCGGCCTGATGCCGCCATCGATCAGCCACGAAGGCTATTCCGACAAGGCGGCGTATTCGTACTGGGACGACTTCTGGGCCTACACCGGGTACCGAAGCGGCGTCAAGCTTGCGACGGGCTTGGGTCTCGATGGCGACGCGTCGCGTCTGGCCGCGCAGCGCGACGAGTTTCTCGCCGACCTGCAGGCGTCGATCTCGGCAAGCACCGCCCGCTTCGGCCTCGACGTCCTGCCCGGCGCCGCCGACCGCGGCGACTTCGATCCGACGTCGAGCACCATCGCGCTGAGCCCGGGCGACCTGCTCCATGCGCTGCCGCGCCCGCTCGTGCAGCGAACCTTCGACCGCTACTGGCGAAACTTCGAGGCCCGCCGCAAGGACGAAGCGGCAGGCGTTCGCCACGGCGACGGCGCCTACACGCCCTACGAGTGGCGCAACGTCGGCGCGTTCGTTCGCCTGGGCGATCGGCAGCGGGCGCAGCAGGCGATGGCCTACTTCTATGGCGACCGTCGGCCGCAGGGATGGAACCAGTGGGCGGAGGTCGTCGTCCGCAATCCGCGCGAGCCGCGCTTTCTGGGCGACATGCCGCACGGCTGGGTCGCATCCGACCACATCCGCTCCGTCCTCGACCTCTTCGCCTACGAGGACGAGAGCGAGCGATCCCTGGTGCTGGCGGCCGGCGTGCCGATGGCGTGGCTGCGCGGCAAGGGACTCTCGGTTCGCGACCTGCGCACGCCCTACGGACGACTGTCCTGGAGCGCACGCGTCGGCGCTGACGGCGCCATCGACGTTCGGGTCTCCGGCCTTCGTTCGTTTCCGCCGGGCGGCGTGACATTGCGCGGGCCGTGGGGCCGGGATGCCCGTGTCGCGATCGATGGCCGGATCACCGACGTCGCAGCGGACACCGTTGTTCTGTCGCATCTGCCGACCCACGTTCGCGTCGAACCGCGATAACCCGTCTTCTTTCGCGAGCCCTGGACAGCGACGGCAGACACCGTCTCCGCGAGCGATCGGACTGAACGGATCGTGTCAGTTCACCAGCTGGACGAGGCGAGGCGAGACATCCCACGAGAAGGCGAGCTCGCGCTGCGGCTCGAACTCGATGTTCGCGCAGGTGCACGGCGAAGCCACCGAGACCGGGACGAGGCTGGCGAACACGTGCACCTTGCCGCACGCGGTGCAGCGCCACGACGAGCTTCTCGCGAAGAACGCCGGGGCCTGCGCCGGCGTCATCACCAGGCCGGTGTCGCCGAAGACGGTGTCGACGAACTCGGTGGTCTCGCCGCCGTCGGCGTTCGGCCCTTCGATCGATCGGCCACGCAACGACAGGACGGTCCGGCTCCAGTCCAGCACGGCGGCGCGAGCATCAGCAATTCTTCCCATGGTCCGCATTCCCCTTTGCCTGAACGATACCCGCCGCCGCGCACTTTGTGGGTGCGGGCCCTGCACCACCCCCGCGCTCTGGGGGGCCGCAACCGGACAGGCGGAGCGGCGGCGCCGTCAGTCGCGCTCGGCGCCGGGTGTCTTGCCGCGCAGGCTGCGCCGGTAGACCGGGTCGGTCGCCTCGCCCTTGTCGGTCGCGGCCTTGCCGGCGGCGACGTCGTCGCGGGCGCGGCGCATCAGCTCGGTCGGCGCGCCGGTGCCGCTGTCGGACGATTCGTCGCGCTCGTGCGGCAGGCGCGGCGCCGGCCGACCGTCGACGGTCGATCGCGTCTCGGCGGCGGCGTCGCTGGCGACGCTTTCCGCACCGGCGCGCGCCGGCTTCGGCGCACCGGACCGGGCCGGCTTCCGCGCGTCGGCCGGCGGCGAGGCGTTGCCTGTGCTGGGGGTTCGCAAGCTGATGTCCAGGGTCGAACCGAGAAGCGGCAACCGCCGTGCCCGGCGCGACGCCTGCGCGAGCGGTGCGGCATCAAGCCGCACGGCTCCCTGCGGGAGCGTCGCGCCGACTTAGACTGCACCGCTCGGCGCCGGCGCGACCTGCGAAGGACCCGCCGAGAACGACGGAGAAAAAGACATGGAAGAGACCGATCGGCTGCGCCAACAGATTCACGAGCTGCAGGGCTCGATGCTGGCGATGGAGTGCTTCGTCAACTCGCTCACCGAGGCGCTCAGCAGCGACGCGCGCGTCGTCGTCCAGGCGTTCTACGCGAGCGAATCGGCGGCGTTTCGGACCGCGCTGATGACCTCGACCGCGCCCGAGGCGACGGTCACGGCGTTCGAGCGCGACGTCCAGCGCGCCCTCAGCCTGCTCGGCGAGCCGGGCGTTCCGGCGAGCGGCGCCTGACCCGGGCGCCGCATCGGCGCTTCAGCCGATGCAGGTCCGGTTCTTCCCCGTCCGCTTGGCCTCGTAGAGCGCCTGGTCGGCGCGCTCGAGCGAATCCTCGATCCGCTCGTCGAGCCGGTAGCCGGTGACGCCGGCCGAGAAGGTGACGAAGATCTGCTTGTCCTTGTGCATGAAGAGGCCGCCGGTGAGCGATCGCTGCAGCCGCGTCAGCACCTGCTCGCCCTCGGCCGCCGGCGTCTGCGGCAGGAGGACGACGAACTCCTCGCCGCCGTAGCGCGCGACCCGGTCGGTTGGCCTGAGCGTCTTGCTCACCACCGCCGCCAGCGACTTGAGCGCCTCGTCGCCGGCGCTGTGGCCGAGCTCGTCGTTGAGCTTCTTGAAGTTGTCGATGTCGAGCAGGCCGATCGAGAGCTCGCCGCCGCCGCGCTCGAGGCGCGCGCGCTCGATCTCGAACGCCTGGATCAGGCCGCGCCGGTTGGCGATCTGCGTCAGCTGGTCGGTCGAGACCTCGTCGGAAAGCCGCTTCATCTCGTCCTCGAGCTCGACGACGCGCTGCGTCAGGTCGGTCGCCTTGCTGTGCTCTTCCTGCAAGCGCTCCTGCGTCTGCTGGACGAGCGACTGCACGGCACGGCTTTCCGCGACCATCTCGCGGACGACGCCGGTCAGGCTCTCGAGCGAATCCGATTCCTCGATCACCGCCGCGTAGCGGCCGACGCTCTCGTGGAAGTTGCCGGTCTTCGAGCCGAGCTCGCCGAGCTCGGAAAGCATCTGCGTGATCAGCGACTTGAGGGCGTCGCGCGCCTTCTCGCGCTCGCCGCGGACCTCGGCGTGGCGCTTCCTCGCGTGGTGCAGCATGTCGCTGACGGCGCGAACGCCGCGCGCGGTGAGACCCTCTTCGATCTTCGCGCTCATCGCCTCGCACTGGCCCTTGACCCAGCTGCCGTCCTCGGCGAGATCGGTCAGGCTCGAGGTCAGCTCGTGGCAGAGCTTGCCGAGCTGGTCGAAGAGGTGATGGCGATGCTGCAGGACGCGCTCGATCCGCCGCGTCAGCGCCTCGGTGCTGTCGGCGAGCGCGGTCGTCGCGACCTCGCCCTCCATTTTCTGGACGAGCGCGCCGAGCTCCTTGGCGAGGTCCTGGTTGGCGCCGTGGTGCGCCGGCAGGGCTTGCTGCAGCGCGTGGCCGAGGGTACGGGCGACGCGCTCCCACGCCGCCGTCGCTTCACGCTGCGCCGCCGGCGCCTCGACTGACGGCGCATTCGCTGCCGCGGGCCGCTCGTCGGCTGCGGACGCGTCGCCGAGCGCGACCGGCGTGGCCGCCGAATCGCCCTCCCAGCTGTTGACGAGCTGCGACAGGCGTTGCTGGAGCTTGCGCGGATCGCCGCGGCCGCTGGCGAGGACGCGCTGGATGCCTTCCTTGCGTCGCGCCGGCGTCCAGTTGTGGCCGCTCCGCTCGACGCCGCGGATGATCCGCTCGATCAGCGTCGCCAGCGCTTCGGTGGCATCGGGTCCGGCGTCGCCGGCTTCGTGGCGATAGGCGCGCTCGTAGTTCTCGGGCGTCGGCTCGAGGCGCTCGACCGCGAGTCGCCTGAGCGCCGCCTTGGCGATCTGGGCGGTCGGCAGCTCGGCCTTGGCAAGGGGCGCGGGGCGCGTCAGGCTCATGGCGGCGATCCGATCAAACGGGCAAGCGCATCAGGGCTTGCCGAGGGGTTTGGCACGCGACTCGCGCGCCCGCACCGCTCGTGACGGCTCGGGAATGTCGCCGATTTGTGCCTGCCCGATCCAGGGTGCTTTCTTGGGCAGCACGGTCTGCTGCAGCCAGCGTTCGATGTCTTCCGGCGGCTGCGGCTTGCTGAAGAGAAACCCCTGCATGATGCCGCAGCCCAGGCGATGGAGAACCTCCATCTGGCGGAGGTTTTCCACGCCTTCGGCGATCACGCGCAAGCCGAGCGATCGGGCCAGCGCGATGATCGCGGTGACCACCGCCGAGCTCTGCGGCGTCATGCCGAGATCGCGGACGAAGCTGCGGTCGATCTTGAGCTCGCTGATCGGCAGCGTCGTCAGGTAGGCGAGCGAGGAGTAGCCGGTGCCGAAGTCGTCGATCGAGATCTCGACGCCGATCTCGTTCAGGCGGTGCAGCGACGGGATCACGTTCTGCAGGTCCTTCATCAGGCCCGTCTCCGTGATCTCGAGCTCGATCGCGTGGTGCGGCACGCCGTAGGTCGTGACCGCGTTGTGGATGTACTCGACCAGGTCGGTGCGCTCGAACAGGCGGCTCGGCAGATTCACCGCGATCGAGTCGGCGAAGCCGAAGCTGTCCTGCCAGATCCGCGCCTGGCGCGCCGCCTCGCGGATCGCCCATTCGCTCAGCGGGATGATGAGGCCGGTCTCCTCGGCGAGCGGGATGAAGTCGCCCGGCGCGACCAGCTGGCCGTGGCGGCGCCAGCGCATCAGCGCCTCGGCGCCGACCATGCGCGCGCCGCGGACGTCGATCTTCGGCTGGTAGTGCAGGACCAGCTCGTTCCGCTCGATCGCCTTGTGCAGCGCGCTCTCGAGCTCGAGCTTCTCGCGGCCCTTGCCGGCGAGGTTCGGCCGGTACAGCGACGACGAGTTGCGCCCGGCCGACTTGACCGAGTACATCGCGATGTCGGAGTTGCGCAACAGGTCGGCGACGGTCGCGCCGTCGCGCGGAAAGATGGCGATGCCGACGCTCGCGGTGACGAAGCACTCCTGCAGGCCGATCATGACCGGCTTTCTCATGACCTCGAGGATGCGCGAGGCGACGCGCTCGGCGTCGGCCTCGTCGACGACCTCGGGCAGGAGGGCGACGAACTCGTCGCCGCCGAGCCGGCCGACTGCCTCGAGCGTGCGGTGCGAGCGCACGCCGACGCTTTCGAGCGAGCTCTCGAGCACCTGGTCGGAGTGGCGCACGCACGAGCGCAGGCGCCGCGAGACTTCCATCAGCAGCTCGTCGCCGGCGCCGTGGCCGAGCGTGTCGTTGATGATCTTGAAGCGGTCGAGGTCGATCAGCAGCAGCGCCACCTCGTGGCCGAGGCGGCGACCGTGGTCGAGGGCGCGCTCGGCGCGCCAGATCAGCTGGCGCCGGTTCGGCAGGCCGGTCAGGGTGTCGAAGTTGGCGAGGTGGCGGATGCGGTCCTCGGCGAGGCGCCGGTCGGTCACGTCCTGAACGATGCCGGTGTAGCCGACCAGGTTGCCGTGCTCGTTGAACTCGGGCTCGGCCTCGATGTGGACGATGCGCTGGCGGCCGTCGACCAGGCGGGCGTGGATGTCGGTCGCCAGCACCGTGCTGCGGTCCATCGCGCTGTGCGTCAGCTCGAGGAAGGCCTTGCGCTCTTCCTCAGGCACCATGCGCAGCAGGCCGCGAAATGCCGGCTGGTCGCCCGGACCGAAGCCGAACACGCGCAGCCCTTCGATCGAGAACACCGGCCCGTCCTGGCCGCGGCGCCAGTCGAAGCTGCCCATCCGGGCGAGGTCCTGGGCGCGCGCCAGGCGCGACTTGCTGCGCTCGAGCTCGACCCGCGTCCGCGACGCGCGCAGCAGGTAGCGCAGGCGCCCGGCGAGCAGGCTCCATTGCGTCGACTTGACGAAGAAGTCGGTCGCACCGGCTTCGTACGCGCGCGTGATCGAGGCGTCGTCGTCGAGGCCGGTCAGCATCAGCACCGGCAGCGATTCGAAGCCGGGCAGGACGCGCAGCTCGCGGCAGGTCTCGAAGCCGTCGAGCCCGGGCATGACGGCGTCGAGGACGACGATGTCGGGCAGCCAGTCGGCGAGGACCCGGATCGCCGCCTCGCCGCTCGCGGCTTCGGTGACGGAGAAGCCCTGGTCCTGGAGGGCGACCGAGGTGAGCAGCAGGGTGACCTCGTCGTCGTCGACGAGCAGCACGCGCGGCCGCTCGGGAATGTCGTCAGCGGAGGGCTCGGCGCGCAAGGTCATGTCGGCGTGTCCGGCGGGGACAGCATGGGCGTTACAGCTTGTAGCACGGCGGCGAGCTCGCGGTCCATCGCATCGAGGCGCTCGGGCAGGCCCGCGAACGCCTCGGCACGGATCGAAGCCTCGATTTCGGCACAAAGTCGCGCCAGCGCGAGGGCGCCGATGCTCGCCGACGACGACTTGAGCGTGTGGACGACGTGGCGGACCGCCTGCATGTCGTCCTTCTTGCGCGCTTCGCCGACCTGCAGCGCCAGCCGCGTCGCCGACGAGTGAAAGGCGCGCAGCACGCGCTCGAGGAGCCGGCCCTTGCCCGTGGGATCGAGCTCGCGCAGGCGGTCGAGCGCTTCGGCGTCGAGGAGGGTGGCGCTCACGGTCTGGGGCATGGTGTCGCGGAATGAACTCCATGCGCTCGTGCGGCCCGCGCGAGGGCGCAGGCAGCCGCGACCGCATAGCGCATTTTCGGCGCAGCCGAGGCAGACTTGAACCGGCTCGCAGGGGCGCGCAGTGTGCGGCGCGACACGGTTGACGCGTTCACGCGACGTCCGCCTCCTACAATTCTCGCCATGCCTGGCGCCGCCTTCTCGAGCTCGCCGTCGCGCGCGCCGCGACCGCTGCGCCGCGCCGCGGCGGAGCAGCGCGCGGCGTGACGTGGCTCGGCCTGGCGATCGCGATCGGCGCCGGCATGGCGCTCGCCGCGGCGGTCGGCGCCGGCGTCGCCGCGCTCCTGCTGCGGCGCTGGTCTGCACCGCCGCCGAGCGCCGCGAGCGCAGCGCAAGCCGACGCGCCAGCCGCGCCGACGCCGGCGATCGACGCGCCCGCCGAGGCGGCGAGCGAAGCCGACCACGCCTCGTTCGGCTACATCGTCTCGCACGACCTGCGCGCGCCGATCCGCGTCGTCGAGGGCTTCACCAGGATCGTCAAGGAGGACTACGGCAAGGTCCTCGACGCCGTCGGCCACGACCACCTCGACCGCGTCCTCGGCGCGGCGGCGCGAATGAACAGCATGATCGACGCGCTGCTGAAGCTGTCGCGCCTGTCGTCGCAGCCGATCGCGCGCGTGCCGGTCGACCTGTCGCAGATCGCCGGCTTCGTCGTCGACGACCTGCGCCGCGAGCATCCCGGCCGCGAAGTCGAGGTCGAGATCGAGCCGCAGCTGCTCGCCTCGGGCGATCCGACCCTGCTGCACATGCTGCTCGAGAACCTGCTCGGCAACGCCTGGAAGTACACCGGCAACACCGCCGCGGCGCGCATCGGCCTGGCGCGCCGCCCGGGCGAGACGGCCGGCTTCACCGTCCACGACAACGGCGCCGGCTTCGACATGCGCTACGCCGACCGCCTGTTCGGCGCCTTCCAGCGCCTGCACAGCGCGAGCGAGTTCCCGGGCACCGGCGTCGGCCTGGCGTCGGTCCGGCGCATCGTCAGGCGCCACCACGGCGAGGTCTGGGCCGAGTCCGAGCCGGATCAAGGCGCCCGCTTCCACTTCACGCTGCCGCTCGCGCCGAGCGAGTCGCCGGCACGCTGAGCGAACGTCAATGCCGGGCCGGACCGGCGAGCTGCTCGACGGCGGCGAGCAGCAGCTCGGCCTGCGCGTGCAGGCTCAACCCG
The DNA here is from genome assembly GCA_035995885.1 of Caldimonas sp. Taxonomy (GTDB): domain Bacteria; phylum Pseudomonadota; class Gammaproteobacteria; order Burkholderiales; family Burkholderiaceae_C; genus Schlegelella_A. The sequence goes on from DASYKC010000072.1 coordinate 11,201, forward strand.
GCCTCCCGGGCGAGCCTGAGCAGCCGCGCCGCGGCGTCATCGCGGCTCAGCGAAAACCGATGCATGAGGACGCCGACGGCCATCGCCGCGCTCGCGTCGTGCGCGGCCGCGGCGACGCTCGCCGGCTCGGGCTCGGGATCCGCGCGCGGCACAGCGACCTGCATCTCGATGTGCGCGAAGGCCGCCTCGACGGCCGGAACGATCTGCTTGATGTCGAGCGGCTTGACCAGGTAGGCGACGGCGCCGAGCGCCTTCACCTGCGCGACCGTCTGCTCGTCGGAGAACGCCGAGAGGAACATGAACGGCATGCCGCACTGGTGGCGCAGGTAGTGGGCGACGTCGAAGCCGCTCTTGCCTTCCATGCGGATGTCGAGGAGCGCGAGCTGCGGCCGGTGCGTGCGCGCGATCAGGATCGCGTCGTCGCCGTTGTCGGCGTCGTAGACGTGGTAGCCGGCGCGCGTCAGGCCGTCGCTCAAGGTCGCGAGGACGAGCCGGTTGTCGTCGACGACGAGGATCGTGCCCTTGCTGGTGTCGCTCGCCGCCGTCGTCATCGCTCGCCTCGCTTCTCGCCCGACCGCGATCTTATGCGGCGCCGATCCGCTGCACGCCCGGGGGGCGCAGCGTCATGGTGGCGACGACGTCGTCGTCGCTCTGCTCGATCGACAGGCTCGCGCTCTTCTTCGGCAGCAGCGCGCGAACCAGGCCGAGGCCGGAAACGCCGTTCGGAATCCGCGCCAGGCTGAAGCCGGCGGGCAGGCTGGCGCGGTTCGAGATGGCGACGCGGATGCCGCCGTCGTCGCAATCGAGGACGCAGCCGATCGTGCCCTCGCCGGCGCCCTGGGCGCTGTGCTTGACGGCGTTGGTGAGGAGCTCGTTCAGCGTCAGCGCGATCGGGATCGCCTCGATCTCGGGCAGGCTCCAGCCGGCGGCGTCGGCGCCGGCGACGCGGCAGTGGATCGGCCGGCCGAAGGTGCGCTGCACCGAGCCGGTGATCGCTTCGAGCACGCTGACGATCGAGAGCGGCCCGTCCGAGCCGACCTGCAGGCCGTAGACCTGGGCGATCGCCTGCACCTGGCCGACGACCTCGTCGATCGCCGCGGCGACCTCGGGCTTCCGCTCGGCGATCTGCTGGAGCAGGCCGGCGACGCCCTGCAGGTTGTTCTTGATCCGGTGGTGTACCTCGCGCACCAGCATCTCGCGCTGCGCGATCGCCGCCTCGAGGCGCGCCTCCTGCGCGGCGCGCTGCTCGGTGACGTCGCTGGCGACGAGCAGCAGCTGGTCGGGCGCGGCGCCGGCGGCGACCAGCGGCACCAGGCGCGCGTCCCAGACGTGCTCCGTGCCGTCGAGGTGGAAGCGGTACTCGCGCGTCGTCACGTCGCTCGCCGCGAGCGCGCTTTCCAGGTCGCGCCGCCACGCGGCCGCCCGGGACGGGGACAGGATCTCCTCCGGCTTCCTGGCGAGCAGGCGCGCCGGCGTGCTGCCGATCGCCGCCGCGGCGACGTCGTTGGCCTGGACGACGGCGAAGCTGCGCGCGTCGAGCAAGGCGATCGCCAGCGGCGCCGCGTCGATGACGCGCCGCAGCGACGCCTGCGCCGTCGACATCGCCGCCTCGGCCTGGCGGCGCCGCTCGATGTCGAGCAGCGCGAAGGTGAGCTGGCGGCCGGTGGCGGCGCGGCCGGTGGCGACGGCGTTGCCGACGATCCAGAACTCGCGCCCGTCGCGGGCGCGGACGCGGCACTCGAAGGTCTCGGCCTGGCCTTCGACGAGCTCGTCGAGGTAGTGGGTGCGGCGAAACGGATGCTCGCCGTCGGGCGTCGCGACGATCGCCATCGGCTCGCCGATGAAGTCGGCGAGCTCGCCGCCGAACATGCGCCGCGCCGAGCGGTTCATCCACTCGATGCCGCGGCCGCCGACGGTGACGATGCCGACCAGCACCGAGTCGAGGATCGAGCGCGTCCGCTCGGCCATCAGCTCGCGCTCGAGCGCGAGCGCCTCGAGCTGGACCTGCTGCGACTTGAGCCGGGTGACGTCGGAGAGGACGGCGATCGCCTCGTCGAAGCCGGTCGCGCCGCCGCCGCGCCGCACCGACAGCGAATACCAGCGCAGCCCCGGGCGGCGGACGCCGCTGCCGTCGTCGAGGTCGCCGCTCGACGAGCCGGCTTCGATGCCGTCGAAGGCGAACTCGGTCTCGTAGATGCGGTCGGCGATCAGCGCCTCGCGGATCTCGGCGGCCGCGTTCTCGGCATCGGGGTGGCGCGAGAGCAGCTCGGCCAGGCTCGAGCCGGCGACGGCGCTCGGCGGCAACTGCAGCATCGCCTCGAAGCGGCGGTTGCAGCGCACCAGCGCGCCGCCGCGCAGGTAGGCGATGCCCGCGGTGGTGCTCTCGAGGATCGTCGTCATCTCGCGCAGCAGCTGCTCGCTGCGGCGCTGGCTGACGTGCTGGTCGGTGATGTCGAGCGTGACCACCGACGCCGTCTTCTTGCCCGACGCGAGCGTCGCCGGCTCGACCCGGGTGAGGAGCCAGCGCTGACCGAGCTCGGGATGGACGACGCGATAGCGCACCTCGGCGCGCTGCGTCCGCTTGAGCGCGCCCTGCAGCCGCTCGTACTCGAGCAGCGATTCCGGCGCGACGATCTCGCGGTTGATGTTTTGCAGCATCGTCGACGACGAGCCGCTGCCGCCGGGCTGCTGGCGCACCCAGCCCGACGATTCCTCGAAGGTGGCGATGCCGACGCCGGCGGTGTCCATCATCGCGCCGATCTGCATGCGGGCCAGGTCGCGCTCTTCCTCGACGCTGCGGTCCTCGACGATGCCCATGTAGCGGCGCTCGCCGCTCGCGCTCTTGTAGCAGCGGACGATCGCGCGCAGGCGGCGCAGCGGCCCGCCCGGCGCGCCGACCCAGCCCTGCGATTCGATCGGCCGCGCGCCCGGCCGCAGCGCGGTCAGCGCGCCGCCTTCGCCCCAGGCGAGCAGTCGCGCCAGGCCCGGGTCGCCTTCGGCGAGCGAGACCGGCACGCTGCCCGCCATCTGGTCGAAGGCCGGGTTGGTGCGGACGAGCAGGCCGCTGTCGTCGAACAGGACCATGCCGACCGGGCTGAGGTCGAACCAGTCGTCGAGCTCGCGCACCGAGCGGTCGGCGCGCTCGCGCGCGGCGTGCTCGCTGGTCGTGTCCTGGAGCACGGCGAAGTAGAGCGGCCGGCCGGCCTCGCCTTCGAGGACGCGGCGCGCGGCGCGATACCAGCGCACGAAGCCGCTCGCGTCGACGAGGCGGCCTTCGCTCAGCGCCGGCGCGTCGGCGCGGCCGCGCGTCGCCTGCAGCGTCCTTCGCTTCTCGCGGTTGGCGGAACGGTCTTCCTCGGGCTGCAGCTCGAGCGGATCGCGGCCGATCAGCGCCTCGCGTGCATGGCCGCTGAATTCTAGGAAGGCGTCGTTGACGTCGACGAGGCGGAAGTCCTCGTCCTGCAGGGTCGCCGGGAACGGCGACTCCCAGAAGATCTGCAGCGTCTCCTGGACCGCCGCGGGCAGGACGACCGGTCGCCCCGTCATTCGAGCGCGCCGGCGCCCATCAGGGCGCGCAGCTGCGCGCGATTGATCTCGGCGACGCTCATCAGCAGCCGCTCGGCGGCGTCGCGGTAGTCGTGCACCGATTCGCCTTCGGCGGCCTTGACCATCGCCATGTACGGCTGGTACGGCCCCTCGTTCTTGACCAGCGCCTGGTAGACGCGCTCGGGCACCGGGATCGAGCCGAGCAGCTTGGCGAAGCTCTCCTGGAACATGCGGTCGAGGAGCGAGAAGACGCCGCAGATGAACATCTCGCTCCGCATCTCCTCGTCGCCGTTGCCGGCGACGAGCTCTTCCATCAGCAGGCCGCGCCGCACCGCCGCGAACATCACCGGCCTGAGGTTGACGTCCTTGCTGGCGGTCGCGAGCAGGAGCGCGAGCCAGCGCTTCAGGCGCTGGTAGCCGAGCAGCATGATCGCGTGGCGGAACGAGCTGATCTCGACGCGCAGACCGAACGCCGGCGAGTTGATGTAGCGCAGCAGCTTGAAGGCGAGCGAGGGATCGCGCTTGAGCGTGTTCTCGAGCCGCTCGATCGGGTCTTCGTTGTCGACGCGGTGGATCAGCTCGACGACGACCTGCAGGTCGGGCTGCGCCGTCGGCCGGCCGGTGCGCGCCGCGGTCGCGCTGATCGCGTCGTCGATCGGCCAGCCGAGGACGGCGTGGGCGCCGCGCGCGAACGCCGCCTCCATGTCGACGACGGTGCGAACGCCCGACTGGACGTGGGCGATCGAGCGCGTCACGCCGCTCGGCGCGATCGCGCCTTCGCCGATCCGGCGCTCGTCGGCGAGGTCGATGATCGAGTAGCGGAAGCACGGCAGGATCTCGCGCGGCAGCTCGGCGTTCGGCCGGCCCTTCAGGAGCAGCGTGTTGCCGGCGCCGTGCAGGCGGATCAGCGAATCGACGTTGGCCGGGTCGGAGGCCATGAAGTTCGGCACCTCGACCATCAGGTTCGCCGACGGGCTCGCCTGCAGCAGGTCGTGGACGAGGCTCTCGCTGACGACGTTGAGGGAGACGTTGCCGCCGCTCGCCGGCCAGACGTCGCCGACGGCGTGCAGCAGCTGGGCGACGTCGAGGGTCGAGTCGGAGCGGAGCGGGAAAATCGAGAGGCGCGTCGCGGCGACCGTGCGGTTGCGGTCGATGAACGGGGAGTAGCCGAGGGCCACCTGGCCGAGGATCGCGACGTCGAGCAAGTCTGAGCTCCCTGGGGCCGGTCCCGCGACGCCGCCAGACCGGTCCGGCGCGGCCCGCGCCGCTGCCGTCAACCGCCGTTCACGTACTGGAACAGCGACAGTCGCTGCACCATCGCATACGACTTGAGCGCAGCATCGTAGCCGCTTTGCTTGTTCTGAAAGTCCGAGATCGCGTGCACCATGTCCACATCTTCGGCGTTCGATCGCTCGGTCGTGCTGGCGAGCTTCTGGCTGTCGAGGCGGTTGGTCTCGCTGTCGATCCGGTTCAGCACCTGGCCGGCGGCGGAACGCGCCGACTGCAGGTTGCCGAGGACCGCGTCGACGTCGCGCAGGCTGTCGGCGTTGCCCTGCGCGATCTGCGCGCCGGTCCGGCCCGGCAACTTCAGCGCGGCGATGGTCTGGTCGAGAACGGCGAAGACGCCGAGCGTCGGCGTCGAGGGCGCGATCTGGAACTGGTCGCCCGTCGCCGGCGTTCCGCTCACCGAGATCGTCATGCCGTCGACGGTGATCGCCTGCCCCGAGACATAGGGCGCTGCCGTCACCGCAGTCGCCAGGCCGTTCTTCAGGACCGCATACGTCGTCGCGCCGCCGGCGACGCTGAACTGGAGCGTGTAGTCGGCGCCGGTCAGCGCGCTCGGGTCGGCGACGCGGCCGTTGTCGATCGTCGCGTTCTTCACCGTCGCCGCCGCGCTCGTCACGAAGACGCCGTTGCCGGTGCGCGCTGTCAGCCACGCCGCCTGGCCGTCGGTCGTCAGCGGCAGCGCGGTGCCGTTCTCGGTCACGGTCTGGCCGGTGGCGGCGACGTACTGCACGCCGGTCGGCGTGTCGACGAAAGGCTGCTGGGTCGCGCCCTGGCCGCCGAACAGATAGGTGCCGGCGCCGTCGCTCTGGTTGGCGACCGCGAACAGCTGATCGCGCAGCGACTGCAGCTCGTTGGCGACGCTGGTGCGGTCGGCGTCGCTGAAGCTGGCGTTGCCGGCGGAGACGACGAGCTCGCGCGCCCGCTGCAGCAGCGTGCCGGCGTCGCCGAGATTGCTTTCGGTCTGCGTCATCAGGACCTTGCTCGCGTCGACGGCGCGCTGGCTCGTCTCGCTGCGGCCGACGCTCGCTATCGCCCGCTCGGCGCGCGCCGCGGCGGCCGGATCGTCGCTGGCGCGGCTGATCCGCTTGCCGCTCGTGAGCTGGTCCTGAAGGGCGGTCATCTCGGCCTGGCGGCGCGAGAGGGTGTCGATGCCGTTGTCGAACGCGTTGGCGGTGCTGATTCGCATGGGAGTGCTCTCTATTTGCCGATCTGCAGCAGCGTGTCGAAGACCGACTGCGCGATCTGCAGCATCTTGGCCGCGGCCTGGTAGCTCTGCTGGTACTGGATCAGGCGCGCCGCTTCCTCGTCGAGGTTGACGCCGGATTTCTCGGCTTCCGCCGTCTTGGCGTCGCTCGCGATCGCGGCCGACTGGTCGGCGGCGGCGCTCGCGCTCTGGACGCGGACGCCGATCGAGGCGAGCGCCGACGCGTAGGCGTCGGTGACGTTGACGCCGGGCGCGACGACGCCGGGCGAGATCGTCTTCTGGCCGACGAAGGTCGCGTCGCGCAACGCGAGCAGCGCGTTGGCGTTGCCGTTGTCGCCGGCCGGATACGCGGTCTTGGCGACGCTGACGCTGTCGCCGAGCTTGGGGATGCCGTTCAGGTTCAGCGCAAAGCCGTTCAGGGAGACCGGCTGGCCGGCGACCAGGCTGCCGGTGCCGTTGACGGTCGGCAGCACGCTCGTCGTGTCGACCAGGCTGTAGCTGAAGTTGCCGCTGTTGTCGGTGAACGTGATCGTCGCCGTCAGGTTCGGATTGATCGACGCGCTCACCGCGGCGAGCGACGCGACCGTCGCGGTGCCGGTGTTGCTCGCCGGCATCGTCGCGTTGACCGGCGACGCGGCGGCGATCCCCTTCGGGTCGTCGAGGGCGCGCACGATCGATCGCGTCGCCGGCGCGACCGGCTGGAGCAGGAAGCGGTCGCGCGCCGCCGGTGCCGGCGCGGCGATGTCGATGCGGAAGCCGTCGACGACGCTGCCGTTGCTGACGGTCTGCGCCGTGCCGTCGCTGAGGCGGGTCAGCCGGTAGCTGCCCGCGGCCAGCGCCGGATCGGCGACGAGCTCGTAGTCGCTCGGCTGCAGCTCGCTGGTCGAGACGACGGTGATCGAGACGCTCGAGACGCGAGCGCCGAGGCCGTTGACGTACGACGCGACCGGCACGCCGCCGACCTTGGCGTTGTTCGACGACGGCGCGACCGATGCCGCGCCGACCGCGAGCAGCGGTGCGCCGGGACCCGAGGGCTGGCCGAGGTCGAGGCCGAGCGCCTGCTGCGCGTTCAGGCTGCCGGCGATCGCCGAGGCGAGCTGGCCGAGGAGGCCGCGCGCGTCGCCGAGGTCGTGGTTCTGGACGCGCAGGAGCCCGGCGACCGAGCCGCCGGCGATGAAGCCGTCGGGGAAGGCGCGTGTCGTTCCGCCCTCGGTGATGCCGACCTGCACCTTGGCCGGATCGTAGGGATCGGCGAGCGCGGTGAGCGGCGTCGACTCGGCGCCGAGAACGAGCTTCTGGCCGCCGCCGAGGAAGACGCCGACCGTGCCGTCGGCGGCACCGACCGTCGTCACCTGGGCGATCTTCGAGAGATCGGCGATCGCGGTGTCGCGCTGATCGAGGAGGTCGTTCGGCTCGTGGCCCGTTCCCTTGGCGTTGGCGATGCGCTGGTTGAGATCGGCGATCCGCGTCGTCAGGGCGTTGATCGAGCTCACCGCGGTACGCAGGTCCTGCGAGATGCCGGACTGGATCGAATCGAGCTGGTCCGAGGCGGTGCGAAAGCGCGTCGCCAGATCGCCGACGCGTGCCAGCGCGACCTGGCGCGCCGACGCATCCTGCGGCTTGTTCGAGACGTCGACGAAGGCATTGAACATCTGCTGCGCGCTGTAGCCGAGGCCGGCCTCGCCGGTCTGGAACACGCTCTCGAGCTGCTGCAGCTGGCCGCTGCGCGCCTGGTCGGCGGCGGCGAGCGACGCCGTCGTCGCCGCCTCGCGCGTGAGGAAGTCGCTGTGGGCGCGACTGACGGTGGCGACGTCGACGCCCTTGCCGAAGAAGCCCGAGCCGGTCTGCTGGCTGAACGCCGTCGCCAGCTCGACGCTCTGGCGCGAATAGCCGGCGGTGTTCGCATTGGCGACGTTGTTGCCCGTCGTCTGCAGCGCCGCGTAGTTCGCGGTCATCGCCCGCGAGCCGATCGTGAGGAGGGAGGAGATGCTCACGAGATCACCTTCTGCATGCGCAGCGTTGTGTTGATGAGGCGCGAGAGCTTGCTGGCGTACGCCGGATCGGTGGCGTAGCCGGCGCGCTGCAGGCCTTGAGCGAAGCCTTGCGCCGAGGCGGCGCTCGCCGGCGCCTGCGCGGCCTGGGCGACGACGCCGGCGTAGCGCGGGCTCTCCTTCATCAGCTTGGCGTAGTCGCGGAACGATTCGCCGGTCGACGCGTAGGCGCGGAACTTCGCGGTCACCTTCTGTGCCTCGCCGCCGACGTACTCGGTCGTCGTGATCTCGGCGACCGGGCCGGTCCAGCCCGCGCCGGCCTTGATGCCGAAGAGGTTGTGCGCCGACGAGCCGTCGGCGTTGCGAATCTCGCGCTGGCCCCAGCCCGACTCGTGCGCCGCCTGGGCGACGGTGAACGCAGCCGGGATGCCGCTCACGGCCTCGGCGGCGCGCGCGGCATCCTGGTGCGAGCGGATGAAGTCGATCTGCTTGGCCGACAGCGGCGCCGCGTCCGATGACGCCGCCGCCGCGCCTGCCGCGCCGCCTGCCGCCGGCGCCGCCGCCGCACCGCTGCCGAGCTGGCGCTCGAGCTGGCGCGCGATCGCCGCGGCGAGGCCACCCGGCAGGCCGCTCATCTTGTTCGCGTACTGGGTGTCGAGCATCTCGGTGCCCAGCTGCGTCCCCGAGTTGTCGAGCATTCCCGAGCTCATCGTCGCTTCGCGCATGCTCTTCATCAGCTGCTGCATGAAGAGCGCCTCGAACTGCCTGGCGGTCTCCTGGATCGCCGCCTTCGGATCGCGCGCCGCCGCCGAGCGCAGCGCCGCGATCGAGGTCGCGTCGCCCGAGGTCGAAGAGGCCGAGAGGCCGGTCAGCGCCGAGGCCCCGCTGGCGATGCTCATCAGATGACCTCCAGCTCCGCCGTCAGCGCGCCGGCCGACTTCATCGCCTGCAGGATCGCGAGCAGGTCCTGCGGCGTTGCGCCGAGCGAGTTGAGCGCCTTGACGACGTCGGCGAGCTTCGCCCCCGGCGCCATCGCCACCAGCGATCCGGCCTGCTGGATGATCGTGATGTCGGCCTTCTCGGTGACCACCGTCTGGCCCGTGCGCGAAAGCGGGCTCGGCTGGCTCGCCGTCGGCGTCGTGCTGATCGTCACCGACAGGTTGCCGTGGGCGACCGCGCAGGCCGCGAGCGTCACTGCCTGGTTCATGACGATCGAGCCGGTGCGCGCGTTGATCACGACCTTGGCCGACGGCGTCGCCTGCTTGATGTCGAGGTTCTCGATCTCGGCCATGAAGGCGACGCGCGAGTCCGCCGAAGGCGGCATGCGGACGCGGACGACGCGGCCATCGATGGCGTCGGCCGTGCCGCTGCCCATCTTCGCGTTGATCGCGCGAACGACCTCGCGCGCCGTGCCGTAGTCGCTGGCGTTGAGGTCGAGCTGGATCGAGTCGCCCTCGGCCATCGGCGTCGGCACGCTGCGCTCGACGGTCGCGCCGTCGGGGATGCGGCCGGCGCTCAGGTGGTTGATCGTCACCTTCGATCCGGCCGCCGATGCACCGGCGCCGCCGACGACCATGTTGCCCTGGGCGATGGCGTAGACCTGGCCGTCGCCGCCCTTCAGCGGTGTCGCGATCAGCGTGCCGCCGCGCAAGCTCTTGGCGTTGGCGAGCGACGAGACGTTGACGTCGATCGTCTGGCCAGGCTGCGCGAACGCGGGCAGCTGCGCCGTCACCATCACGGCGGCGACGTTCTTAAGTTGCATGCTGGTGCCGAGCGGCACGGTCACGCCCATCTGCTGCAGCAGCGCGGTCAGGCTCTGCGTCGTGAACGGCGCCGAGGTGGTCTGGTCGCCGGTGCCGTCGAGGCCGACGACGAGGCCGTAGCCGACCAGCTGGTTGGTGCGCACGCCTTGCACCGAGGCGACTTCCTTGATGCGGGCCGCCTCGGCCGGCACCGGCCACCAGAGGGCTGCGCTGGCGAGGAGCGCCGTGAGCCACAGCGCGGCGCGGAGCAAGCGGGAATGAGCGTTCATGCGGGGCATCGGGTTCGGTGAGCCCCCGCCGCGTCGTCCG
>DASYKC010000073.1:0-49628 GCA_035995885.1 Caldimonas sp.
CAAGTTCACCACCACGGTACCTTCACCCGTGCCGCTGCTCGCCTGGGATGCGGACGGCACCGCCACCGCGGAGGGCACCATGGCCGTACGCGAGGTCAACCGGGCCCTGGGGCTGGTCCTTCCGACCGACGGTCCGAAAACCCTCAACGGCCTGATCCTCGAGCACCTGCAGGACATCCCCGAAGCGGACGTTTCGATCAAGATCGGCAACGTCCCCATGGAGATAGTTCACGCCCAGGGCCGGACGGTGAAGACGGTACGCATATTCAGGCCCATGGAACCGGTAGAAAATACAGAGTCGTCAGAAGCTTAGGACAGGGACTTAAGCCTTTACAAAAAGCGCTGGCGGGCGCTATGCTCGTGGGCGGTAACAACCGGTCACGGGGACTCAGGGAGCATTTCGGATGGCGACGGCAGCGGCAGCAGCGGCGGCGAAGGGCGCGCCCAAGGAATTCACTTTTGCCTGGGAGGGCAAGGACAAGGCCGGCAAGGTGCTGCGTGGCGAAATGCGCGCGCACGGCGAGGCGCACGTCAACGCGACGCTGCGGCGCCAGGGCGTCCTGGTCACCAAGGTCAAGAAGCTGCGCATACGCAGCGGCGGCTCGGTCAGCGAGAAGGACCTGGCGCTGTTCACGCGGCAGCTCGCGACGATGATGAAAGCCGGCGTGCCGCTGCTCCAGTCCTTCGAGATCGTCGGCAAGGGCGCGAGCAATCCCGCGGTCGCAAAGCTGGTGCTGGATCTGAAGACGGACGTCGAGACCGGCTCGCCCCTCGCCGCCGCGTTCCGGAAATACCCGCTGCACTTCGACGCCCTGTATTGCAACCTGGTCGAGGCCGGCGAGCAGGCGGGAATTCTGGAGACCCTGCTCGACCGCCTTGCGATCTACAAGGAAAAGATCCTCGCGATCAAAGGCAAGATCAAGTCGGCGCTGTTCTACCCGGTCTCGATCATCGCGGTCGCGTTCATCATCACGGCGGTGATCATGATCTTCGTGATCCCGGCGTTCGAGGACGTGTTCAAGTCGTTCGGCGCCGACCTCCCGGCACCGACGCTGGTCGTGATCGCGATGTCGAAGTTCTTTACCCGCTACTGGTACCTGATCTTCGGGATCCTGTTCGGCGGCGTCTACTTCTTCATGCAGTCGTGGAAGCGCTCGCTGAAGATGCAGAAGATCATGGACCGGATGCTGTTGCGGGTGCCGGTCTTCGGCGACCTCGTCAACAAGTCTTCGATCGCGCGCTGGACCCGGACCCTGTCGACGATGTTCGCGGCCGGCGTGCCGCTGGTCGAAGCGCTCGATTCCGTCGGCGGCGCTTCCGGCAATGCCGTGTTCCAGGAAGCCACCGAGAAGATCCAGCGCGACGTCTCGACCGGTTCCGCCCTGACGACCTCGATGCAGGCCACGGGCGTGTTCCCGGTGATGGTGCTGCAGATGTGCGCGATCGGCGAGGAGTCGGGCTCGCTCGACGCGATGCTGGGCAAGGCCGCCGAGTTCTACGAAGACGAGGTCGACGAGGCGGTCAAGGGCCTGTCGAGCCTGATGGAGCCGTTCATCATCGTGATCCTCGGCACCTTGATCGGCGGCGTGTACATGTTCATTCAGTCGTGGCGTCGTTCGCCCAAGATGCAAAGGACGATGGACCGCCTGCTGCTGAAGGTGCCGGTGTTCGGCGACCTGGTCAACAAGTCGGCCGTGGCCCGCTGGACCCGCACGCTGTCGACGATGTTCGCGGCCGGCGTGCCGCTCGTCGAAGCGCTCGACTCGGTCGGCGGCGCCTCCGGCAACGCCGTCTTCGCCGAGGCGACCGAGAAGATCCAGAAGGACGTCTCGACCGGCTCCGCGCTCACGACCTCGATGCAGGCGACCGGCGTCTTCCCGGTGATGGTGCTGCAGATGTGCGCGATCGGCGAGGAGTCGGGCTCGCTCGACGCGATGCTCGGCAAGGCCGCCGAGTTCTACGAGGACGAGGTCGACGAGGCCGTCAAGGGCCTGTCGAGCCTGATGGAGCCTTTCATCATCGTCATCCTCGGCACCTTGATCGGCGGCATCGTCATCTCGATGTACCTGCCGATCTTCAAGCTGGGCCAGGTCGTGTAGGGCGCCGATGCCCTTCGCCGAAGTCCTCCTTTCTCCCTTCGTCCTGGCCCTGTTCGGGCTCTGCATCGGCAGTTTCCTGAACGTCGTCATCCATCGCCTGCCGCTCATGCTCGAGCGCGGCTGGAAAATGGAAAGCGCCGACCTGCTCGGCGTCGCGCACGAGGAGGCGCCGGCGCTCACGCTGGCGACGCCGCGCTCGCGCTGCCCGTCGTGCGGCCACGCGATCGCCTGGCACGAGAACATTCCGCTCGCGAGCTGGCTCTGGCTGCGCGCGCGCTGCTCGGCGTGCCGGGCACCGATCTCGGCCCGCTATCCGCTGATCGAGCTGACGACGGCCGTCCTCTTCGCCTTCGTCGGCTGGCGCTTCGGCGCCCAGCCGGTCGCCTTGCTGTGGTGCTTTTTCTGCGCCGTCCTCGTCGCCCTCGCCGGCATCGACTGGGACACGACGCTGCTGCCCGACAACCTCACCTTGCCGCTCTTGTGGGCCGGACTCGTCAGCGCCGCGCTCGGCTGGACGATCCCGCTCGGCGACGCCGTCTGGGGCGCTGCGGTCGGCTACCTGTCGCTCTGGTCGGTGTACTGGCTGTTCAAGCTCACGACCGGCAAGGAAGGCATGGGCTTCGGCGACTTCAAGCTGCTCGCCGCGCTCGGCGCCTGGCTCGGCTGGAAGATGATCCTGCCGATCGTCCTCGGCGCCTCGGTGATCGGCGCCATCGTCGGCATCGCCATGAAGATGTCGGCGGCCTTGCGCGAGGGCCGCTACGTCCCGTTCGGCCCCTTCCTCGCCGGCGCCGGCCTGGTGGTCCTGTTCGCCGGGCCCGACCGCGTCCTCGGCTGGCTGCGCTGGTCCTAGCCCCGGCGCGACGCTCGCAATGACGGCCTTGCGGATCGGCCTCACCGGCGGCATCGGCAGCGGCAAGAGCACGGTCGGCGCGATGCTGGCCGGCTTCGGCGCGGCGGTGATCGACACCGACCTGATCGCGCGCAACCTGGCGCTGCCCGGCGGCGCGGCGATCGAGGCGATCCGCGCCGCCTTCGGCGCGAGCTTCATCGACGCCGACGGCGGTCTCGACCGACCGCGCATGCGCCAGGCCGCGTTCGACGATGCCGAGGCGCGACGCCGCCTCGAGGCGATCCTCCATCCGCTCATCGGCGTCGAGGTCGAGCGCCAAGCTGCGCTTGCGGCCGGTGCGGCGCCCGTGCTCGTCTTCGACGTGCCGCTGCTGGTCGAATCCGGGCGCTGGCGCGGCCGGGTCGACGCGGTCTGGCTGGTCGATTGCGACGAGGCGCTGCAGATCGAGCGGGTCGCCGCCCGGCCGGGCTGGAGCGAGGCGGCAGCGCGCGCGGTGCTCGCCCAGCAGGCATCGCGGCCGGCGCGCCGAGCCGCCGCCGACGCCGTGATCCACAACCAGGGCATCTCGCTTGCCGAGCTGGCGGCTGAAGTCCGCGCACTGTGGGGGCACGCGATCTCGACGAGGTCATGACCGCGCGCCCGCGCGGGCTTGGTTCGCTATGAAACAATCCGCGCGGCCGCCGGTCTGACGGTGGCGCCTACCGCCCGCGGCTTCCGACTGCCCTCCCCTTGATCGTCTACGAGTACCCGCTGAACGAGAGCATCCGGACCATGCTCCGGCTCGAGCACCTGTTCGACCGGCTCGGCCAGCTGATCGAGCGCGACGCGCCGGTCGATCATCACCACGCGCTGGCGACGATCTTCGAGATCATGGACGTCGGCTCGCGTGCCGACCTCAAGTCCGACCTGCTGAAGGAGCTCGAGAAGCATCGCCAGCAGCTGCTCGGCTATCGCGGCAACCCGGCGATTTCCGAAGCCGCGCTCGAAGCGACGCTGGCCCGCATCGACGGCGCGTTCGCGCGTCTCAACCAGCTCTCCGGCAAGGCCGGCGCCGCGCTCACCGCCAACGAATGGCTGATGAGCATCAGGAGCCGCATCAGCATTCCCGGCGGCACCTGCGAGTTCGACCTGCCGGCCTACTACGCCTGGCAGCAGCTCGACGCTCCGCGCCGGCGCGGCGACCTGCTGCAATGGGTCGGCACGCTGATGCCGCTGGCCGAAGCGCTGCAGGTGCTGCTCGGCCTGCTGCGCGAGTCGGGCGCGCCGCAGCACGTCGTCGCCGTCGGCGGCCAGTACTCGCAAAGCCTGCCGCCCGGGCGTGTCTTTCAGCTGACGCGGGTGCGCATCGACAAGGCACTGCAGCTCGTTCCCGAGATCAGCGGCCACCGCCTGATGATGCTCGTGCGCCTGATGCGCCAGGAGGCCGACGGGCGGCTGCGGCCGAGCGATGCCGACAGCAGCTTCGAGCTCACGCTCTGCGCGTGAGCCGGCGCGGCGCTGCCCGAGCGAAGAGCGGAACGCGAGGCGCGGAGGGTCTGCCATGACGGAGGTGCCGTTTCGTCCCCGCATTGTCCGCTGCCCGACATGCGGCGGCGAGGCGCTCTATGCGCCGAGCAATCCGTGCCGGCCGTTCTGCAGCCCGCGCTGCAAGAACAACGACTTCGGCGCCTGGGCGAGCGAGGCCTACGGCCTCGCCGCGAAACCGAAAGACGAGGACGACGATCCCGACGCCGAGCCGATTACCTAAGTCACGAAGCCCCGGCGCGGGCTGTCGCTATGCTCGCTGGCCGAACGATGGGAGATGCGCGCGTGAGAATCATTGGCCTGCCCCCGGCCGCGGCGCTGGTCGTCGCCTTGCTTCTCTCGGCCTGCGCCGGGCCGCCCAAGCCGGCCTCCGTCACCGGCACGATCCAGGCCTCGGCGCAGATCAACCCGAGCGCGAGCAAGCGGCCGTCGCCGCTCCTCGTCCGCATCTACGAGCTGAAATCGGCGGCCGCCTTCAACGCCGCCGATTTCATGTCGCTCTACCAGCGCGATCAGGCCGAGCTCGCCGCCGACATGCTCGCCAAGGAAGAGTTCGTTCTCGCGCCGGGCGAGACCAAGACCTTCGCGAAGACGCTCGCCCCCGACACGCGATTCCTCGGCGTCGTCGCCGCCTACCGCGACCTCGAGCACGCCAAGTGGCGCAGCGTGGTCGCCATCCAGCCGAGCCAGCCGCAGAAAGTCATGGTGAAGGCCGGCGAGCTCGCCGTCGAAGCGGCGATCAGCAAATGACCTCGCGCGCCTCATGAGCCTGCACAGCAAGGTCGTCTGGTCGCAGGGAATGTTCCTGCTGCCGCATCACTTCCAGCAAGAGGCCCGGCACGTCGAATACTCGATCGACATGCGCATGCGCGGCATCGGCCCGCACGGCTGGGGCTTCTTCGAGCTCGCGCTCGACCCCGGCATGCTGGCGATCGGCCGCATCGGCATCGCCCGCGCGAGCGGCATCCTGCCCGACGGCACGCCGTTCTCGATGCCGCTGCACGACGCCCAGCCGATGGCCCTCGACGTTCCGGCCGACATGAAGGGCGAGCTCGTCTGCCTCGCCGTGCCGCTCGCGCGCGAAGGCGTCACGCAGGTCGGCTTCGACGATGCCGAGGCGCACGAGCTGCGCCGCTGGAAGGCCGACAGCGAGGAGCTGCGCGACCACACCAATGCCGCCGACGAGCCGGAAGCGGTGCAGACCGGCGCGCTCGACCTGCGCCTCGTTCGCGCCAAGGAGGCGGGCGAAGGCTATGCCCTCCTCGGCGTCGCCCGCGTCATGGAGCGGCGCAGCGACAACCAGGTGCTGCTCGACCCGCTCTACATCGCGCCGCAGACGCGGATCGATGCGACCCAGCAGCTGTCGGCGCACGCGACGCTGCTGCACGGCCTCATCCATCAGCGAACGCGCGCGTTCGCGGCACGCATGGGGCAGCTGAGCCACGGCATCTCGGAGATGGCCGACTTCCTCATGCTGCAGGCGCTCAATCGCGCCGAGCCGGTGTTTCGCCAGCACGCGCTGGCGCCGAACACGCATCCGAAGGAGCTCTACCTCGCCTGCCTGCAGCTCGCCGGCGACCTGTCGACCTTCACCAGCGACGCGCGCTTCCCGAACGAATACCCGCCATATCGCCACGACGACCTGCACGCGACCTTCGTCCCGGTCATCGCCGACCTGCGCCGGATGCTGTCGACGGTGCTCGAGCGGAACGCGATCCAGATCGAGCTCGTCGACCGCAGCCACGGCGTTCGCACCGCCGTCTTCGCCGACGCCGAGCTGGCGCGAACGGCGAGCTTCGTGCTCGCCGTCAACGCGCAGATGCCGGCCGAGCAGCTGCGCTCGCGCTTCCCGGCGCAGTCGAAGCTCGGCCCTTCCGACAAGCTGCGCGACCTCGTCAACCTGCAGCTGCCCGGCGTCGCGCTGCGCTCACTGCCGACGGCGCCGCGCCAGCTGCCCTTCCACGCCGGCTTTCACTACTTCGAGCTCGACCGCGGCGGCGAGCTGTGGAAGCAGCTCGAGAAGAGCGGCAGCCTGGCGCTGCACGTCGCCGGCGACTTTCCCGCGCTCGAGCTCGAGCTGTGGGCGATTCGCCAATGACGGGCCGGGGACCTTTCCATGGATCCCTCGGCCGTCAATGATCCGTTCGCCGACCGCGACGATCAGACCCGCACCTTCATCAAGCCCGACCCGCGCGGCCGCGGCGCCGCGGCGCGCTCGACCGAGACGACCGGCATCGACGTCGCCGGTGCCGGCGCCGAGATGGCGATCGCCGATGTCGGCCTGAATCCTCTCGTCGCGCTGGCCAACCGCCTGCTGCTGCTCGTGCCGCAGCTGCGCGCGACGCGCCAGGTCGCCGACCCGGCGGCCCTGCGCACCTCGCTCGCGCAAGGCATCCGCGACTTCGCCGCGCGCGCCGCGGCCCAGGGGATCGGGCCGGAACGCGTCATGGCCTCGCGCTACGTCCTCTGCACGATGATCGACGAGGCCGCGTCCGACACGCCGTGGGGCGGCTCGGGCGTGTGGGGCCGGCACAGCCTGCTGGCGATGTTCCACAACGAGACCGAGGGGGGCGAGAAGGTCTTCCAGCTGATGGCGCGGCTGGCCGAGAAGCCGGCCGAGAACCGCGACCTGCTCGAGCTCATCTACGCCGCGATCACGCTCGGCTTCGAAGGCCGCTACCGCGTCATCGACAACGGCCGCGCCCAGCTCGACGCGGTGCGCGACCGACTCGCGCAGATCCTGAAGAAGGAGCGCGGCGACTACTCGCATGCCCTCGCCGAGCACTGGCAAGGGCAGCCGGTCAAGCGCAGGGCGACGCTCAGCTGGCTGCCGCTCGCTGCCAGCGCCGGCGTCGCGGCGCTGCTTCTCGTCGCTGCCTACTGGGTCCTGTCGTCGTCACTCGCGGCGCGCTCCGACCCGGTGTTCGGCGACATCCAGGGTCTGCGCCTGACGCCACCGGTCGTCGCGACGCCGCAGCCCGCGCCGAAGCCGCGCCTCGCCCAGTTCCTGCAGCCCGACATCAAGGCCAATCTCGTTCGCGTCAGCGACGAGATCGATCGCAGCGTCGTCACCATCCGCGGCGATGGCACGTTCGCGACCGGCAGCGCGACGCTGCTGCCCGAGCGCGAGGTCCTTGTCGGCCGCATCGCCGACGCGCTCGCGCAGGTGACGGGCAACGTCCTCGTCACCGGCCACACCGACAACCAGCCGATCACGCGCAGCGCCCGCTTCCCGTCGAACTGGCATCTCTCCGACGAGCGGGCGAGGAACGTGCGCGACCTGCTCGTCGCCCACAAGGTCGCCGCCGACCGCATCCGCGCCGAAGGCCGCGCCGACGCCGAGCCGGTGGTGCCGAACGACACCGTCAGCAACCGCGCCTTGAACCGCCGCGTCGAGGTGACGCTCTTCGTCGGCCGCCCTGCCGAGGCGAGCGCGAGCCGGCCGCAAGGCAAATGATCGCCAAGCTGCTCGGCCTCGTCTTCAATCGCTGGGTGCTCCTGGCGATCCTCTTCCTGGCGATCTCGCTCGTCGTCTGGATCGCCGGGCCGCTCGTCGGCCTGACCGACCGCGCCGGCGCGTCGTGGTTCCCGCTCGAGCCCGAGTCGGCGCGCTGGATCACGATCGCTTCGCTCGCCGCGCTGATCGCGATCGTCGTCGCCTGGCGCGCGTGGCGGGCGCGGCGCGGCAACACCGCGGTCGTCAACCAGCTCATGGCGGCGCCGGCCGGCGCGGCCAGGGAGACCGAGAGCCCGGACATGCTCGCCGTGCGGCAGCGCTTCGAGAAGGCGCTCCTCACCTTGCGGCGGGCCCGCTTCGGCGCCGGCGGCGGCGTCCTCGCCGGCTGGAAGGCCAAGCTCAACGGCCGCTATCTCTACGAGTTGCCGTGGTACCTGATCATCGGCGCACCCGGCTCCGGCAAGACCACGGCGCTGCGCCACTCGGGCCTCAAGTTCCCGCTCGCCGACATCGCCGGCGGCGAGGACGCGATCCGCGGCGTCGGCGGCACGCGCAACTGCGACTGGTGGTTCACCGACCAGGCCGTGCTCATCGACACCGCCGGCCGCTTCACGACCCAGGACAGCGACCGCGACAACGACCGGTCGACCTGGAGCGGCTTCCTGGCGATGCTCAAGCGCTCGCGGCCGCGCCAGCCGGTCAACGGCGTCCTCGTCACCGTCTCGGTCTCCGATCTCCTGACGCGAACGCTGGCCGAGCGGCGCCAGTACGCGGCCACCGTTCGCCAGCGCCTGCAGGAGCTGCACGAAGGGCTCGGCATCCGCTTCCCGATCTACCTGCTCGTCACCAAGGCCGACCTGCTCGCCGGCTTCACCGATTACTTCGCGACCATCGACAAGGACCAGCGCGCGACGCCGTGGGGCGCGACCTTTCCGGTCAAGGCCAGCTCGGCGCAGAACCTGCAGCGCTTCGGCCACGAATTCGACCTGCTCGCGAAGCGCCTCGAGGACGGGCTCGTCGAGCGCCTGCAGGTGGAGCGCGACACGCAGAAGCGCGCCCGCATCTACGGCTTCGCCGGCCAGTTCGCCGGGCTGCGCGGCGTGCTACAGGAGTTCCTCGAGGTCACCTTCTCGGCCTCGCCGTACGAGGCCGATGCCTTGCTGCGCGGCGTCTACTTCGTCAGCGGCACGCAGGAAGGGACGCCGATCGATCGCGTCCTCGGCTCGATCGCGCGCAGCTACCGGCTCGAGCGCGCGATCATCGCGCCGAACCAGGCGAGCGGACGCAGCTACTTCCTGCCGCGCCTGCTCGGCGAAGTGGTTTTCGCCGAGAGCGGGCTGGCCAACACCGATCTGAAGTGGGAACGGCGCCGCACCGGCGTCATCGTCGCCGGCTACGCGGCGATCGCCGTGCTCACCGTCGGCGCGATCGCGGCCTGGCTGATCAGCTACGCCAACAACCGCCGCTATGTCGACGAGGTCGCACAGCGCGTCGGCACGGTGCGTCAACTGGTCCAGACCACGCCCAACCGCGCCTCGCCCGATCTGCTGCCGATCCTGCCCGCGCTGGCGGCGACGCGCAGCCTCGCCGGAACGAGCGACGACGTGCCGTGGAAGCTCGGCTTTCGCCTCTACCAGGGACCCAAGCTCGACAGCGCCGCGCGCAGCAGCTACCAGCGCATGCTCGTCGATGCGATGCTGCCGCGCATCGGCCTGCGCGTCGAGGAGCAACTGCGCCAGGCGAGCAACGCGACCGAGACCCAGTACGAAGCGCTCAAGACCTACCTGATGCTGCACGACGTCCAGCACTTCGACCCCGAGGCGCTGAAGAGTTATCTCGAGAACGACTGGGACACGCTGTTCGGCCGCTCGCTCACCGCCGAGGAGCGCGCCGACCTCGACGCCCACCTGACGGCACTGCTCGCTCAGGGTGCGGCGGTGTCGCCGCTCGCCGAGGACAAGGCGCTGGTCGAATTCCATCGCTCGCGGCTCGCCGCGGTGACCTTGCCGCAGCGCATCTACGACCGCATGCGCCAGCAGGGCCTCGGCAAGGATTTCCCCGAGTTCACCGTCGTTCGCGCGGCGGGCAACAACGCGCCCCTGGCGTTCGCGCGCGCGAGCGGCCAGCCGCTGACCAAGGGCGTGCCGGGCCTGTTCACCTACGACGGCTACTACAAGGGCTTCCAGAAGGCGGTGAAGTCGGTGTCCGAGCAGCTCGCCGACGAACAGGGCTGGGTGCTCGGCGTGAAGGAACCGCCGAAGGACGCGGTCGCGGCGATCCGCGGCAGCGAGCCGCTGCTCGACCAGGTGCGCCGCATCTACCTCAACGAATACGCGCAGCGCTGGGACCAGTTCATCGCCGACATCCGCCTGGTGCCGATCAGCGGCGGCCTCAACCAGCTGATCCAGACGGCACGCCTGCTCTCGTCGGCCGACAGCCCGCTGCCGCCGCTGATGAAGGGCCTGACGCGCGAGACGACGCTGCTGTCGGCGGGCGGCAAGAACATCATCGACAAGGGCACCGACAAGGCGACCGGCGTGCTGAAGGACGTTCGCGAGGCGATTGCCGGCAAGGTCGCGCCGCGCCCGCTCGACGCCGGCGCGCCGATCGAGAGCATCGTCGACGACCGCTTCATCGGCCTGCGCCGCTTCGTGAGCGCGCCCGACGGCGGCGGCAAGGCACCGATCGACGACACCATGGCGCTGATCGGCGAGGTGCAGCTGATGCTCAACGCCGCCGATGCCGCGATCAAGAGCGGCGGCGCGCCGCAGCCCTCGCCAGTGCCGCTGAAGCTGAAGACCGATGCGCAGCGCCTGCCCGAGCCGGCGCGCTCGATGATGGACACGCTCGGCGACAACAGCGCCCGCATCTCGCAGATGATGGTGCGCCAGAACCTGAGCGGCGAGGTGCGCTCGCAGGTTGGCGAGTTCTGCCAGCAGGCGATCGGCGGCAAGTACCCGATCGACCGCAACGCGACGCGCGACGCGACGCCCGCCGACTTCGCGACCGTGTTCGCGCCCGGCGGCAAGATCGACCAGCTGTTCCAGCAGCGCCTCGCCCCCTACATCGACACGACCAAGCGGCCGTGGCACTTCCGGCCGGTCGAAGGCGGCGCGCCGCTCGGCACCGACCTCGGCAGCCTGATGCAGTTCCAGCGCGCCCAGGCGATCCGCGAGACCTTCTTCCAGGGCGGCAACGTGCCGAAGCTCTCGCTGACGATCAAGCCGATCGAGATGGACAACTCGCTGAAGACGATCATCATCGACATCGACGGCCAGATCGTGCGCTACGACCACGGGCCGCAGTTCCCGGTGCCGGTCGTGTGGCCCGGGCCGCGCGGCACGATGCAGGTGCGCGTGCAGGTCGATCCACCGGGATCGGGGACGACCTTCGGGTCGCTCTACGAAGGGCCGTGGGCCTTGCTGCGCCTGTTCGACCGGATCAGCTTCGAGCCGATCGCCAACTCGCAGACGGCGTTTCGCGCCGTGCTTGACGTCGGCGGTCGCAAGGCCGTCTTCGAAGTCACCGCGAGCAGCGTGCGCAACCCGTTCAAGCTGCCCGAGCTGCACGACTTCCAGTGCCCGATGGGCCTGTGACGCGCCGCGCGCCGCCGAGCCGTCGATGAGCCCGACCGTTGCCCCTGCCGACATCGGCGAGGTCGCCGCCTGGTACGGCAAGCTCTCGTCGCTCGGCGATTTCGCGCAGCGACGCATGCCCACCGAGATCTTCGGCGCGGTGGACGGTTGGCTGTCGACGGCGATGCGCGACGGCCGCGAGCAGCTCGGCGAGCGCTGGCTCGACGTCTACCTGAACGCGCCGGCACTGCGCTTCGCCTGGGCTCCCGGCATCATCGACTCGCGCTGGTGGTTCGGCCTGCTGATGCCGAGCTGCGACAGCGTCGGCCGCTACTTTCCGCTCGTCATCGTCCAGCCGCGCGCGCGCGCGCCGGAGGACCGCATCGCCCTCGATCACCTCGAGCTCTGGTACGAGCACCTGGCGCGCGCCGCGCTGCGCACGTTGAGCGACGAGGACGGCTCGCTCGACACGCTCGAAGCGGCGCTGCTCGAGGCGCCGCCGTGGCCGACGCCGGGCCGACAGGCGACGGTGAAGTCGAGCGAGACGCTGCATGGCGACCACCTCGGCCTCGCGCCGGCGGCGACGCTGAACCAGTGGCTGCACGGCCTGGCACTGCGCGACCTCAATCGCCGCCTCGCCGGCTGCAGCGTGTGGTGGCGCGTCAGCGAAGACCGCGTCGGCGATTCGGTCGACATCCTGCACGGCTTGCCCAACGGCGCTGACTTCGCTTCGCTCCTGCGCGGCGGCTGAGACGGCGCGCGGCGCGGCGGCGCGAAGCGACTAGATCATCGTCATCGGCCGCGTCGTGTCGATCGGGTCGCGCACCCAGACGGCGACGGCGCTGAAGTTGTCCTGGCGCGGCGCGGCGCGCGCTTCGATCGCCAGCTGCATCGTCGCCAGCCAGTCGTCGGGCCCGGAGGCGCGGGCGAGCGAGGCGGCGATGACGCCGTCGTCGAGCGCGTCCCACCAGCCGTCGCTGCAGAGCAGGAAGACATCGCCCTCGCGCAGCGGATCGGGTGAAGCGACGGTGTGCGGCTCGACGCCCTCCTCGATGCCGAGCGCCGCGATCAGCTGGTTCTTCTGCGGATGCGACTCGGCCTGCGCCGGCGTGATGAGGCCGGCATCGACCATGCGCTGGACGACGCTGTCGTCCGACGTCAGGGCGACGGCGGCGCCGTGGCGAATGCGATAGAGCCGCGAATCGCCGACGTGCGACCAGAGGGCGCTCTGGCGATCGAGATCGATCCAGAGGACGACGACGGTCGAATGCATGCGGGCGACGCCGTGCGCCTGATCCTGCGCCGCCTCGACGTCGTCGTGCGCGGCGAGAACGGCGGCCGTGAGCGCGGCCGCGCCGAACACGGCGTCCTCGTCGCACAAGGCCGCCTCGAGCGAATCGACGGCGCGGCGCGACGCTTCGGCGCCGCCGCGATGGCCGCCGGCGCCGTCAGCGAGGATGGCGACCCAGCGCGCGCCCTCGCGGCAGATGCGGACCTTGTCTTCGTTGGACTTGCGCTGCCCGACCTCGCTGCGCGACGCGGTCGCGATGTCGAGCGAGGCGCTCACTTCGGCGCCGCGGACTTCTCGCGGCGCAGCCGTTCGAGCTGCTGCTCGTAGGCGGCCAGGAAGGCGCGGCCGAAGAGAGTGTGGAAGTCCTCCTGCGCTTCGTCGCGGATCGCGTCGTAGTGCTGCAGGTAGAGCTCCCAGAGCTTGGCCTTGCGATTCATCGGCAGGACGCTGTCCAGCATCGAGTGACCGGCGAGCTTGGCCTCGAGCTCCTGCGGGCCGAAGCGCTTCAGCACGCCCTCGAGCGCAGCGCGGGTGCCGGCCATCGTGCCGATCGCATGGCCGAGAAGATCGTGCATCGCATCGGTGACGGCCGCGGGGCCGGGAAGAAAGCCGCGCACCGCGGGCTGCAAGAGTTGTTCCAGCGCCGACTGGCCATCGGGGGCGAACTTGAGCGGGTTGTTGTTGCGCGGCCGGATCACGGTGACTTGCGCCTGCAGCTCCTGACGCGTCGCTTGGCGCATCGCCATCAGCTGCACCGTGCCCTCGACCGAAGCCCGCAGCATCATGCCGACGACGCGCATGAAGGCCGGGCCGGTGTTCGCCGGCGGCTCGAGGCGAACGCCGGCGCCTTCGCAGAGGGCGTTCCAGACGGCGAGGGCGTCGGCGGGCCAGCCGGTGGCGGGAGGCACGGTGGTCTCCTCGCCTCCGGCGGACGCGACCGCGGCCGCCGCTGCAGGCGCTGCGGGCGGGCGCGGCGCGACGGGCGCCATCGCCGCGGCCACGGGCCGCACGGGATCCACTGCCGCAGCCGGGTCCGACATCGGCCGCTGCGAGGGGGGCGCTGCGGGCCTGGCGGCCGGAGTCCGCCCGGGTATCGCTGGCATCGTCTTTGGGGGAAGGAAGGCCGCGCGCAGCTCGGGCGTGTTATCGGGAGGCAACTCGCCGACGGTTGAGGGTCGTCGTGCGTCTTTCTCATTGCCGAAGAGCGCCAGCGGGTCCGTCGACAGGGCCCCACCTGCGCCGGCGAGCGCACTGCCGCCGGGCGCCGGCGCGCCGGCGAGAAAGTCGGCGAGGGGATCGCGAGAGCTGCTCGGCGACAGGCCGAAGAGCGCGTCGATCGACGCCGGTGCGCCGCTCGGAATGAGGTCCTCGAAGGCGCCGCCCGCAGTCGACGTCGACAGTCGCGGCGGTGCAGGCGGAGGCGGCGCAGGCGCGGCGAAGGGATCGAAGTCGTCGGGCAGGCGGGTCGGCGCGGGCGACGACGCGGCCGACCGCGGCGGCGACGCGCGAGCGCCGTCGCCGAGCAGTTCGGGAAACAGATTGCCCGCCGAAACGGGCCCGCCCAGGTCGGCGAAGGGTGAGGACGGCGGGAAAGCGGGTGGCCTGGACGTTGCCATGGGCGTCGGAGCGGGCTCCTGGATCGCAGCGAACGGGTCGGCGAACGACCGGCCGGCATCGACGGCCGTGCGATCGTCGCCGGCGCTCGCGTCGCTCGAGACCGCGAGCAAGTAGCCGCCGATGCGCACCTGGTCGCCGTCCCTGAGCGCCGCCGACTCGCCGAGCGCCAGAGACTGGTCGCGCACGATGATCGGGTTGGCGCTGCCGACGTTCTTGATTACGTAGCCCGAGCCGACGGCGCTGATGTCGGCTTGGCGACGCGAGATGCGGCGCTCGGGGTCGGGAAGTGCCAGCGTATTGCCGTCGGCGCGGCCGATCGAGCCGCCCTGGGGGCCGAAGCGGGCCGAGATCGGCTCCGTGATCGGCAGTTCGTTGAGCGACATCGCGCGCAGGATGAGGGACATGGGCGGCATTGAGACAGCGCGGTGGCGGTCGATGTTGGAGGGCGCGTGGGCCGTGGACAATGAACGAAAGTCACGGCGCGGACAAGAGCCGCTGCTGCCGCCACGATGGCGCAGCGACGTTGAACATCGCGGCTTCGGGTTCGAACAGCTTCAGGCGGACCGCGGCGATGAGCCGCTGTCGCTGTAGGCCGTCGCGCAGGACAAGTTCGCACTGTTGCCGGCCCGGCACCCCACCGAGTAGGAGAACCGGCGCGGGCATTCGATCTGCATTGGCGCGCCACCAGGCATTGACGCGCTCTGGATCCGGCCAAGGCAAGCTCTCATCGTCGGCGATTCCCACTGCGGCCTCATCGCCGCCGCTGTCGCCGGCGCCAGCCAACGATGGCGGCTTTCGCTCGAGGCCGAGCGCGGCAAGATCGACGCCCGTGATCAGCGACACGGACTCGGCGGCGAGCCGGGAAACTTGGTCGTCTGCCAACTGAGCAAGCAGCCACGGAATCGCCGCGACGTCGCCCGACCAGCCGGCGGCGCGAATGGCGCGCCGATTCGCGGCGACCCCTCCCCTGCCCGCGTCGACGAGCTTGCGCAGCGTCGATCGAGACCAGTCATGCGAACTCGCCAGAATGGCCAGACAGAGCACGGGTTCGGACGCGGTCCCTGCCCCGACAAGACCCTGGAGGTGCGCCAAGGCATCGCCGCGATCGCCGAGGAGACACGCTGCGACGGCGCCGGCCGTCGCGCTCGGCTGCGGACCCGACAGGGCACGACGGGCACCGTCCAGGCAGTCGGTGCGCCCGATCATCGATGCCGTTCGCAGCGCTTCCTCCTGTGTCACCAGCGCGTCGCCGTCGAGGGCGCGACGCAGCAAGGACCCGGGATCGACCCGGTGCAGACGGCAGGCCGCAAGGCCCAGTGCGCAGGCTTCCGGGTCTTTCGCTGCCAGCAGCGATTGCACCAGGCCGCGCAGTGTCGCTGCCGAAGCCCAGCCAAATGCAGACACGAGCCCTCGCCGGCAGTCCAGCACCGCGACCGACAGCGCAATCAAGCGATGCAGCGAACGATCGTCGCGGTCTTCGATGGCCCGAATCGCTGCTGCAAAGACCTGGCCTGGACCCGGGCTGTCCAATGCAGCGGTGCACACCGCCGTGCCCGAGGTCCCGGCGACCGCGAGGCCATCGAGGTGGGCCGCAATTCGCTCGTCGAGCCGCGCAAGGTGGCGCAACCGAACGTGGGGGGCACGCACAAGCACCGAACGCACGACGCGAAGCGCTGCGGCGTCGTCGGCATGCTGCCGCACGACGGCCGCGATGGGGGAACGGATGACGCCGCCGGCGTTCATGCCCGGTGCGGTGTGATGTTCAATTGTCAGGGCACACGTGGCGCACCCACGCTTTGCCATCGAAGCTGAAGACGTCCTCATCGCCGACGCACCAGAGCCTATCCTCTGAGGCGTCGATCGAAAGCGCCCGAAAGGCGCCGCGTCCGGGCGGCGGCACTTCGCGGACTGCGAGCGAATCCACGATCAGAAGACGCTTGTCCGCAGCCACGTGGACGCGGTCGCGGAACCAGCAAAGGTCCCACAACGTGTCGTCACCGAGCTCGCCATTCCCCCGGTCGATCCACGACCCGTCGGTGTCGCGGGCGATCAATGTCCCCGCGCTTCCGCAGAAATAGACCCGCCCATCAGGCGCACACAACACGCTTTGCAGAGGGTAGTTGGTCGGCGAATCGAGCTCCCTCCACTTGCTGCCGTTCCAGTGCCAGATCTCGCCTTCGAACCCGCACGTGTAGATGTCCTTCGCCGAGAAGCCGGAAATGGACAGGAGCATCCGCTTGACCTCTTCACCGTCGAACTTCAGGCGCAGGCCGCGGTCCATGGCCTTCCAGGCGCTGCCGGCCAGTCGAAAGACCTGCCCTTGCGCACCGCAGGCGTAAACCTCGTCGTCGACGACGCAGAGGCACTCCATGTACCCCGGCTCCGCGACCGGGATCGGTATGTCGACGGGCGCGCTGCCGGCAGCGTACTCGCGATACAGCCCGTCCCGACCCAGGACGCAACGGCGGCGTTTCGCTTCTCCGCGCGGCAGGCGGAGGATCTGCGAATACACGACCTGCTCGACGTCGGCGAGAAAGCCCCACACGCCCTGGTTGATCTGGACGAAACGCGTCGCGGTCGGATCGGCGCCCTCGCGAAGCAGGTGGCCGCCGGCGACCGCTGCGTCTCCCGGATAGGCGCACACAGTTGTGAAGTACAAGGCTGTCGCCTTTCTTGTCGCCATGTGATTCCTTGAGCGATCAGATTTCGTTGACCTGCGGCAATGCGCTCTTCGGCGACAGCTCGTTCACCTTGCCGGGGGCGCCCGACTTGTTCATGGCGCTGCCGTTCGTCATGCCCGGCCCGTCGGGCTGGGGCTTCTTGTAATACTCGTCGAGCTGCGCCTTGACGCAATCGAGCTCCTTCTTGCTGAGCTTCTTCGGCGGCGTCCGGCCTCCCCCTGCAGACGCGGCCGCCGCGTTGCGCGCCTTCCCGTAGGTGAAGGGCTTCTTTTTGTTGAAATGATGGCGCTCGACGGGATCGAAAATGCGGTGGCAGCCTCGGTGGCTTCCGGTGTGCTGATTCTTGCCGTCGACGCACAAGCATGGCGCCTTGGCGTGCGAATAGCCCGGCTTTCCTGTCGCGCAGCGATCCGGGATGAGGTGGTGCGGCGTCTTCCCGTCCGGACAGCCAGGGCTGTACGGCACGAGCATGAGCTGGACATCGACACCTTTGCACTTGAGCTGGGCAGGCTTTTGCTTGCCGAAGTGCATCATGGCGGCGTATTGCCCGGCTTCGGCGACATGTGGTTGTGGGTCGTCATGTCCATGTGGCGGACGACGTTCGCGCCTTCGATCTTGACGTCCATGGACCAGCTGACGAAATAGCACTTGCCCTGGATGGTGTGCGTGACGACGCCCATGCCTTGCCCCTTTGTCGCAGCCTCGTCGCCCGTGCTCTCTTTGAAGAAGGACTTGTCCTTCAGCATCGCTTCTTCGCCGCCCAGCTTGACAGAGCTGGATCCGTCGTCGGTGTTCGACGCAAGGCCTGTGTTGGGATAGGGGATGGGCAACGGCCCGGCGGGTGGCGGCGGCGGTGTCAGGCAGACGTCCGGAAAAGCGCACGGCGACTTGCTGTCCGCAGCCTTGCACGAAATCTCTCGACCGTTGGCGAACACATCATTGGCCATGCGCGGACCTTGTCGCTTGCAGGACAAGCGCCGCTCGTGCGCCGCCGTCGTCAGCAAGGTGCAAGAGGAAATTCGCGCCGGGTGCATAGCGCTTGCGAGTCGATGTCAGCGCCACTCCGGCCAGGATCGGCCCAACCGCGACGCCGACTTCGCCGATGCATTCCGCCGGATGCCAGAGCGGGATTTCCTTCCGCCCGCTCCGCACCACGCGACTGAGCGCCAGCGCAGCCTCGCGAAAGTAGTAGTGCTCGCCCGATAGGTCGGTGACGCGCACGTCGATGTCCTCTGGCGCGAGCGACGCCTCGGCCAAGGCGGCGCGGATCGCGGCGACGAGGCCTTCGGCTCGCCGCGGCTCCTCCGACGCGATGGTGGCCACCTCGGTCGCTGCGCCGATTCCCAGACAGACGAGATCGCTCTCGCGCGTAGGTCTCGTCACCACTATCGCGGCGGCGGCCTCTCCTGGCAGGAAGCCGTCCATGTTGTCGGCGGCGAGCAAGCGGTCTTCGTCCTCGAGCCGTGCGATCGCGGCGCGAGTAACCAGACTGTCGCCGGCGACGACAAGGACGTGATCGAAGCCTCGGTCGAACAACAGCTCGCGGGCTCCTTGCAGGGCGAAGGCAATGCTTGATCGGCCGGCGCGGAGAATGCGCGAGCTCGCTTCGTCGAGTCGGACACCTGACGCAGCCGCGAGAGCGTCGAACAGGCCGTCTCCGGCATCGTCGTCTAGATCGTCAGACAGGCAAGCGACGAACGGCACGCGATTGGTTGTGACGACGGACGACAGGCACTCCTGCGCCGCGAGCGTCACCATGCGACGAATCTTGTCGGCGCCTCGCCACGGTCGCTCGAGTCGTACTTGTCCGGCACGGACGGGTTGCCGCTCGGAATCGACGAATCGCGTATCGGACAGGCCCTGTACCCCGGCGCGTATCGCCGCGCACGTCGCTGCGGCCGTGAGACCGACACTCGTCACCATGCCGCATGCCTCGATCGCGAGCGCTCCTTTCCCGCCGGCTCCCTGCTGCATCGGTCATCGCTCCTCGTGGAACGGTTCGACCCGGATCGAGATGGGGAACGGCAGACCCTCCTGCTCCCGCCACCAGGCAGCGCCGCGCCGGCCGACCACGACGCGAGCGATCTCGAACAGGCTGCGCCGCAGGGGACGGACGGCTCGCCAAGTGAGAGTCATTCGTTCCTCGTCGGGCTCGAGGAACACGGTGTCGAGCACCGCGACGAGGTCTTCCGGTTCGCCCTGCCGAGGCAAGATGCGCACGGACGCCTCGAAGTAGGGGATCACGAAACGGCGGAAGCCGTCGGGTGTCAAGTTCGAGAGCTGCACCTCGAGATCAGAACGGACCAGCGGCAACTGCTGATCGTCGGGCGCGGCCTGGTAGTAGTTCGGATCGAAGTCGCGGGGCAGGAAGGGAAAGTCCTCGTCCCGCCAACGCTCGTCGTAGGTCCCGGCAAAGCTGGCGCGCGGCTGCCAGCCGCGGCCAAGCGGCCCGAAAGCCATCGGCCTGAGCTTGTCCGAAGGCGATGTCACCGGCCGCCCGACCTCTTCGGTATTGGGAAGCGACTGACCGTCCACGCTCTTGTTCTTCGGATCGGGGTGGAAGCCGCGCCCGACAGGATTCGCGGCGTACGAAATCGCGTTGGCGCCCTCGCCGGAAGTGCCCCCGAAGGCGACGTCGTAGCTGATCGGCTGACGGGTGAACGCCTTCGGAGTCGAGGCTCGAACGCCGGTCCGCCCCGCGCGCCAGACCCGGTCGCCGACGACATCGAACGACTTCTCCATCGCGCCCACGCGCAACGCCACGCGCGTACGCTCCACGGCCTTGCCCGGCGGCGCGTAGGCGCTGCCGTTCAACAACACGTCACACGCGCCCTTCTCTGCGGCGAAGTCACATTCCTCATAAGGCGAACTCAGTCCAGGGGCCCCGGTGAACGTGTCTGCCAGCACCAGCGGCACCTGCGATTCGTGCAGCCGCGGCGGTTCGCCAGACGACGGCAGGATGAACGTCCCCTTGATGGCGACGATCAGCGATTCACGGCCGCTCGGTTGAAGGCCCAGCGTGTAGCCGGCTGCCATGCGCGTTGCATTGAGAAGCTCCACCGACAGCTCTCCGCGCCGTCATCAGTTGAGATGCACCGACCCGCCCATGACCTTGTTGGCGCCGGACGAGCGGCTCACGACATAGGTTCCCTCGATCAGGACCTTGCCGGAGCTTGACAACGTGATGCGCGACTTGCCGCAGCGCAGGACGAGCGCATCGCGCGCCGATACCGTCGTTCGCCTTCCGTCGATCTCGAGCAGCACCGCCTCGACGTCGGCATTGGCAGAGAGCGTTTCCGGCTTCTGCACGATTCCCATCACGATCGGAGCTCGAGGGTCCCCTCGCTCGAACATCAGGACGATCTCCCTGCCGACATGCGCCGGCCCGAGCGGCACCAGCGTGCGCGCCGGCACCGCAGCCAACTCAGGACGATCCGGAAAGATCACCATCGGGCTGCAGTCGTCAAGAAGGGCCACCAGCTCTCCCACGACCACGCCATCGACACGCTCGTGGCCGCCGCCGTTCGGACGCGATAGCAGATGGTCGAGCAGCGTCGGCGCGTTCTCCTGCTTCTCCGCTGGCGACGCGTCGGCACGAACTGCTTCATCAACCACACTCCTGTGACCCATGCTGCTCTCCGTTCTCAGTTCTGCAGGATCTTCGAGCCCTTCATGACGATGTCGGAGGACGCCTTCACGTTGATTTTCCCCGTGCCGGTGATCGTGATGTCCTTGCCGGTGATCGTGATCGTCCCGTCCTTCTTCATCGATATGGCCGCGCTACCGGTCACGATCGATACCGACTCGCCCGCCTCGATGACGAGGTTCTTGCCGATCTGCAAAGCCTCGTCCTTGCCGATCTTGGCGCTGCGCGCGCCGGCGACCTCGCGGGATTCGTCCGCACCGACTTTGACCGAGAGTTGCTGGCCGACGCTCAGCGAGCGCGACGCGCCCACGTTCACCGTCTGTGACGAGCCCACGCTGGTACTCTGCGACGCGCCAACGCTGACGCTTTGCGTGGCTCCGATAGTCACCGATTGCATCGCGCCGATGGCAATCTCTTGCGCCGCGCCGATCGTGATCGTCTCGTTCACGCCGACAGCGTGGGTGCGCTGGAGCGCGACCGCGGCCGTCTCGCTGGCGCCGACGGTGATCGTGCGATTGGAGCCGATCGAGATCATCTCGTTCGCACCCACGGTTTCATCGCGATTCGCGCCGATCGAGATCGTCTCGTTCGAACCCACCGCTTCTGTGCGGTTCACACCGATCGAGATCTTCTCGTTGCTGCCGACCTTTTCAGTGCGATTGACTCCGATCGTGATCGTCTCGTTGTTGTCGACCGTCTCGGTCCGATCATGCTTGACGTGCGTCGTCTCGTCATGATCGATCGTCTTCTTGCGGTCGTGCCCGACCCAGTGCGTCTCGTCGTTCTCGACCTCGATGTCCTGGTTCTTCTCGGCGTGGATCCAGAGCTGCTCGCTGCCCTTCTTGTCCTCGAAGCGGATCGCGTTGGCGTTGCCATACCCGCCTCCTTTGGTCGAGCGCGTCAGGATGCCGGATTGCGTCGCGTTCGCCGGCAGGTCCCAGGGCGGCATCTGCTCGGCGTTGTGGACGCGGCCGGTGATGATCGGCTGGTCCGGGTCGCCTTCGAGGAAGTCGACGACGACCTCCTGGCCGATGCGCGGCAGGTGGGCGACGCCGAAGTTCTTGCCGGCCCACGGATGCGAGACGCGAACCCAGCACGAGCTCTTCTCGTCCTTCTTCGACAGGCGATCCCAGTAGAAGTGCAGCTTGACGCGACCGTACTTGTCGGTGAAGAGCTCCTCGCCGGCCGGACCGACGACCATCGCCGTCTGCGGCCCCTGCACGAACGGCTTGGGCGTGCGCCGCGCCGGCCGGAACTGCTGCGCGGCAGGGACGGCCGAGAAGTCGCAGCGGAAGTCGCCTGCCGAATTGCCCGACTCGTAGGCATCGACATGGGCGCTGACCTGCAGCGACGTGATGAGGTACTGCGCGTTCTGGTCGGCGCGCGGGTGCTTGGCGAGCTCGAGCAGCCTGCCGACCTCGATGCCCTGCGCGTTCGACGCGCCGTGCAGCACCTGGAACGGCGTCTGCAGCTCGTCCATGCGGTCCTCGGCCAGTTGCGTGCCGTCGCTCGCCTGGATGTAGTCGCCCTGGAAGTCGAAGACCTCGTAGTCCGACATCGTGTACTTGCGGTCCTTCGCGGCCTTGACCTCCAGGCTCGTCGATGGCCGCTCGAAGTCGTAGCTCCGGAGCGCGACCTTGCCCGAGCGCACCTCGCGCGAGAAGCGCCAGTCGTAGATGCAGTCGGTGTCGGGAGCGGTCTCGGCGCCGTGCTCGATGTAGGGCAGCGACTCGCACGACTTCGACGCGTCGTGCGCGCTCTGCGAATCGACGAGGATCAGCTTGTGCTCGCCCTCGCTGTGCACGAAGTACCAGTAGATGCCTTCGTGCTCGAGCAGGCGGGCGACGAAGTTGTAGTCGCTCTCGCGGTACTGCACGCAATAGACCCACTTGCGATACGTGCGGAAGGTCTTGAACTCGAACTTGGCCACGCCGTGGTCCTCGAGCACCTTTTTGACGATCTCGGGGACGGTCTTGTCCTGGAAGATCCTGCAGTCGGACGTGCGCGTGAGGAACCACAGCCACGGGTTGACCGTCGCCTGGTAGGCGAAGTAGCGGCCGCGGTGAACGCCGGAGCTGAAGCGCGAGACGAAGCCGTTGAAGTGGCGCTTGGCGTCGTTGCGCAACTGCACGGTCACGGTCACGGCCTTGCCGAGCAGGTCTTCGGGCTTGAGATCCGACTTGGTGCTGAGGAGGTTGAGCTGCGTCTCGCCGAGCGAGCTGAGGCCGGCCGACGACGTCATCGACTCGAACAGCAAGTCGGGGGCGGGAAGCGGCGATTTGAGGGTGATGGGCGGCGGCATGTCCTGCCTTCACCGTTCGGTGGCAGCAACGCGGATGCTTCGGCCTCGGCCGCGGTGCGTAAAGCGACCAAAGTCATCCGCGGCCCGCGCCGCGGCCATCCCGCCCTCGCGCACGCACGGGCGGACGACCTCGCCGGCGCTCATCGGCACTGGCCCAGGTTGAGCGCGCTGTCGGTGTCGCATGGAACCGTGTCCTCGAGCGCGGCGAGCCGGCCTCGGACCGGCCCCGTGCAGACGACGTCGCGCTCCTTGCCGTGGGTGCTGAAACGAACGCCGGCGCGCCGGCGCCCTTCCTCCTGATGGTCGAAGACGACGTATTCGACGCCGTCGTTTTCGAAGCGCAGCTCATGGCGATCGGTCTGGTAGCGGAAGTAGTGGGCATAGCGGAACCGGTCCGCGCCGTGGCTGGCGTCCGCCGGGTAGGCGAGCTCGACGACCTTGCCGCGGCCGAACCGGTATTGCAGCGCGTCACCCCCCGCGCCGCACACGTTGATCGATCGGCCCGTGGCCGCGGCGCAGTGAAAGTAGACGGTCTCACCCGCAGCGCACAGGGAGCCGGCCGGCGCCGGTCGGTCCGCCGCCACACCGGGCGCCGACGAGATCAGCACGGCGATCGCGACGGCGACCCTCATGGCTTTCGCAGCGACAGCGGCTTCGCGATCGCAGCCGGTCCCTTGCCGGCCGTACCGCCCTTGTCGGCGCCACTGAAGCGCGCATAGGCATCGGTCAGCTTGGTGTCGTAGAGATTCTTCTTGTACCCCTTGCCGTTGTATCGGCGCGCGAACCCGGCCCAGTCGTGCTTGTGCAAGGCATTCGCCATCGCCTCGTCGCTGCGAACGAAATGGACGAAGGCCATGAGCTGCGCTTCCTCCGAGCGGGTCATCGCCTTGACGAGCTCGGGCGCCGAGGTGAAGCCGGCGGCGATGAAGTTGTCGCCCATGATCTGGAATCGCCCCCACGACGCCGAGCGCAGCGCCGCGTCGGCGTCGAGGGCGTAGGCCTCCTCGAGCCGGCCGTACTCCGCGGCTCGGGTGTAGCCTCCGGACCGCTTCGCGGACACGCGGGCGTGATCGAGATCGAAGCGAGCCGATGTCAGGCGACTGAAGTAGTGCCGCTCGAAGAGGATGAGCGGCCGCCCCAAGGTGTCGAACGCCCGGCCCGGCGTCTCCACGTCGGCGACCGCCTTGATCGCGGCGATGTCGACGTCGAGCGCCGCCGCGGCCTGCGCCCATGCCGCGTCGCTGATTCCGCGAACCGGGTTGAGACAGGACCGGAACAGAAAGCTCAGGTCGATGTCGGCATCGGCGACCAGCGGCGCGCCGGCGCGAAAGGTCGGCGACGTGACGCAGATCGGCCCCGGAGCCGGCAGGCGCCAGAGCGCGAGCGTGCCGTCGCGCAGCGACCAGGGCTGCTCGGCGCCGCACACGGGCCCGGGAATCCGATAGCCTGCCATCACTCGAATCCGTACTCGAACTCGCCGTCCTTGACCGCGAGCCGGACCGCCTTCAGCGCCTCGCCGTTGCTGAGCCTTTGCAGGTACTCGAGCGAGACGCGCGGCAGGACGGTGTTGGTGAGGATCGCGTCGACGACGCGCCCGCCCGACTCGGCCTCGGTGCAGCGCGAGACGATGAGCTTGACGACGTCGTCGCCGTACTCGAACGGGATGCCGTGATTGGCGGCGACCCGCTTCTTGATGCGGCCGAGCTGGAGGCGAACGATGTTGCCCATCATCTCGTCGGAGAGCGGGTAGTACGGCACGACGACGAGGCGGCCGAGGAGCGCGGCCGGGAAGACCTTCAGCAGCGGCTCGCGCAGCGCCTTGGCGATTCCCTCCGGCTCGGGCATCAGCTCCGGGTCTCGGCACATGTTCATGATGAGCTCGCTGCCGACGTTGCTCGTCAGCAGGATGATCGTGTTCTTGAAGTCGATGCCGCGGCCCTCGCCGTCTTCCATCCAGCCCTTGTCGAAGACCTGGAAGAAGAGCTCGTGGACGTCGGCGTGCGCCTTCTCGACCTCGTCGAGGAGGACGACGCTGTAAGGGCGCCGCCGCACCGCCTCGGTCAGCACGCCGCCTTCGCCGTAGCCGACGTAGCCGGGCGGCGAGCCCTTGAGCGTCGAGACGGTGTGCGCCTCCTGGAACTCGCTCATGTTGATCGTGATGATGTTCTGCTCGCCGCCGTAGAGCGCCTCGGCGAGCGCGAGCGCGGTCTCGGTCTTGCCGACGCCCGACGTGCCGCAGAGCATGAACACGCCGATCGGCTTGTTCGGGTTGTCGAGGCGCGCACGCGAGGTCTGGATGCGCCGGGCGATGATGTCGAGCGCGTGCTTCTGGCCGATGACGCGCTGGTTCAAGGTGTCGGCGAGCTTCAGCACCGACTCGATCTCGTTCTTGACCATCCGGCCGACGGGAACGCCGGTCCAGTCCTGGACGACGCTGGCGATCGCCTGCTCGTCGACCGTCGGCAGGATCAGCGGCGCGTCGCCCTGCAGCTCGGCGAGCTTCTTCTGCAGCGGCACGAGCTCGGCGAGAAGCGCCTTGCGGTCGGCCTCGCTCAGCGCCGCCTCCGCCAGAGGCGTTGCGGCTCCGGCGTTCGGGGTCGATGCCGATGATGCCGATGTCGGCGCGAGCGCCGACGGGGCAGCAGCAGGCTCGCCCTTCGTCGCCGGCGCCGACTGTGATCCCCGGGCCGCGACCGCAGCGGCGGCAGGCACCGGCGCCCTCAGCTTCGCGCGGATGTCTAGGATGCGGTCGACGACGCCCTTCTCTTCCTCGTGCCGCTTCTGCAGCATCGCCAGCCGCGTCTCTTCCTCGTCGATCGCCGCGACCGTGCGCCGGCGCCTCTCGCCGACGTCGATGCCGATCGCCTCCTCGCGGCCGATGATCTCGCTCTCGGTGCGCAGCGCCTCGAGGCGGCGCTGGCAGTCCTCGAGCTCGGCCGGCGTCGCGTGCTGGCTGACGGCAACGCGCGCGCACGCCGTGTCGAGCAGGCTCACCGCCTTGTCGGGCAGCTGGCGCGCCGGGATGTAGCGGTGCGAGAGCCGCACCGCGGCCGTGATCGCCTCGTCGAGCAGGGCAACGCGATGATGCTTCTCGAGGATCGAGGCGACGCCGCGCAGCATCAGCACCGCCTTTTCCTCGCTCGGCTCGCCGACCTGGACGACCTGGAAGCGCCGCGTCAGCGCCGGGTCCTTCTCGATGTGCTTCTTGTACTCGGCCCAGGTCGTCGCGCCGATCGTCCTCAGCTTGCCGCGCGCGAGCGCGGGCTTGAGCAGGTTGGCGGCGTCGCCGGTGCCGGCCGCGCCGCCGGCGCCGATCAGCGTGTGCGCCTCGTCGATGAAGAGAATGATCGGCTTCGGCGACGCCTGCACCTCGTCGATCACCGAGCGGAGCCGGTTCTCGAACTCGCCCTTCATGCTCGCGCCCGCCTGCAGCAGGCCGATGTCGAGCACGTACAGCGAAACGTCCTTCAGCGGCGGCGGCACGTCGCCGCGCGCGAGCCTGAGCGCGAAGCCCTCGACGACCGCGGTCTTGCCGACGCCCGCCTCGCCGGTGAGGATCGGGTTGTTCTGGCGCCGCCGCATCAGGATGTCGATGATCTGGCGGATCTCCTCATCGCGGCCGGCGACCGGATCGATCTCGCCGCTGCGCGCCCGCTCGGTGAGGTCGACGGTGAAGCGCTTGAGCGCCTCCTGCTTGCCCATCGCCGCCGGCGCGATCGCGCCGCTCGCTTCGCCCGGCTCGCCGGCGTCGCCGCTGCCGTCGCTCGCGCGCTGGCCCTGCTCGGGCGATGCGGCCAGCAGCCTGGCGAAGTTGTCGGTCAGGTCCTCGATCTTGATGCGGTCGAACTGCTTCGAGATCGACAGCAGCGCGCTCTTCAGGCGCGTCGTCTTCAGCATGCCGACGATCAGGTAGCCGGTTCGCACCTGCGTGTCGCCGAACATCAGCGAGCCGTAGACCCAGCCGCGCTCGACGGCGTCCTCGATCCAGTCGGAGAGGTCGGTGACCGAGCTCGCGCCGCGCGGCAGCCGGTCGAGCGAGGCCGTCAGGTCGCCGGTCAGCGCCGCGGCGTCGAGGCCGTAGTGCTGGACGATGCGGTGCAGGTCGGAGTCCTGGTTGTTGAGGATCTGGTAGAGCCAGTGCTGCAGCTCGACGTAGGCGTTGCCGCGCAGCTTGCAGAACACGGTGGCGCCTTCGATCGCCTTGTACGCGAGCGGATTGAGCTTGCCGAAGAGAGCGGTCCGCGAGATCTCAAGCATGGGGAACTCCGTTGTTTCGGCGAAGCAGGAACGACGTGTCGGGCCGCAGGCGAAGGTCGCTGCGGTCGCGTCGAGCGGTGCGCCGGCCGATCCAGGTGCTGACGCCGAGGCGGCTCGCGCGGCCGAGACGCGGCTCGGGCACTTCGCTGCCGGCGAGGGTGAGCTCGACGTCCCAGCGCAGGTCGAGGCCGGCGTAGTGCTGCACCCACTCGCGCAGCCGCGACCACGCCGCGCCGCCGGGCAGGAACTCGTGATAGCGCGCGAGCGTGAGCGGGCCGAGGGCGATGCGGAACTTGTACTGCCGGTCGCGCCACTTGCTGCCGCTCGTCGCCGAGACGCCGAGCTGCGGCGTCGCCGCGCCGCTGCGCTCGGGCCGGCTGCGCGAGAAGCCGAGACGGCTGCGGTCTTCGTCGGCGAGCGCGAGCCACTGCAAGGCGTGCGGGTCGATGCGAACCGGAACGCGGAAATACTGCTTCAGCAGCTTGCCGAGCCCTTCCGGATGGCGGCTGCGCGCACCGAGCAGGCCAGCCTGGAAGAGACGCGCGTTGTCGGGCAGCGAGCGCGGCGCCGCGCCCGTGCCCTCGACGCCGAAGCTCGCGCCGAGCCAGGCGGCGAAGCGATCGTCGCCGGGGCGGTCGTGGTGCACCGTCGGCTGCGCCTGCGCCCAGGCGCGATAGAAGAGCGTGAGCAGGCGGTGATGGAAGATGTCGAGGAAGCGGGCGAGCGTCGCGTCGCCGCGAAAGCGCAGCCGCTCGCGAACGTACTCGGTGAAGTGCAGCGGCATCGGCCCTTGCGGGCCGAGCAGGCCGAAGAAGCGAACGCCGAGGCGCGGCGCCGGGCGGGCGTCGATCGCGAAACTTTCGAGCGCGGCCGGAGCGAACGCGAGCTCGGGATCCTGGCCGAGGCGAAGCGCCTCCTGCGCCGGCCGCAGCGCCGTGCCGATGCGCGGCAGCTCGGGCCGCAGCGACTCGACATGGCGCAGCACCGCGAAGAAGTCCTGCTCGCGCGGCGCCAAGCTCAAGGCGCGAAAGAGCGCTGCCAGGGCGGCGTCGCGCTGCGCGGCGCTGCGCCCTGGCCGCGCCGGCCGCACCGCGGTCGTCGCGGCCGCCGTCACACGGCCTCCCTCATGCCGATGCGCGGCGGCCAGCGCATGACCTCGCCGCGCTGCGCCGTCTTCAGCGTCAGCTGCGTGAAGCTGTTGATCGCCGCATGGCGCGCGAAGAAGCGCTCGAGGACGCTGGCGAACAGGAACGCGCTCGTGCCCTGGAAGGCGAGCTCGTCGAGCTCGAGGACGATCTCGATGCCGGTGCCGAAGGTGAGCGGCCCCTTGAAGGGTAGGCGTCGCACGACGCTTTTCACCTCGAGGCCGTGCACGCCTTCGACCTGGCGCGACCAGCCGCTGTCCTCGGGCGGCGCGTAGAGACCGAGCATCGTTCGCAGCGCCGCGGCAGCGCGCTGCGGCGTCTCGCCGACGAGCGCGAGGTGGTTGAGCGTGAGGTGATTGACGAGGCTCCAGCCGAGCTGGCCGATCGGCCGGCGCGTCACCGGCCGTGTCGGGCCGCGCAGGAGATCGACGCGGGCGACCGGCCCCGGCGACTCGAGGCGCCAGTTCGCGGCGCCGTCGCTGCCGGCGTGCGGCAACAGCGTCGGCAGGTCGCGGTTGGTCGCCAGCGCGGTCACCGAGAGCTGGCGCACGTCGTCGCGGTACGGCGCGTGATTCGGATCGACGAGCGAGAGGAACACCTCCTCGCCGATGTACGACGACCTCGCGCCGTGCTGCTTCTGGCGCGACGACATCAGGCGCGGCTCGCGCCGCACGGTGTAGTAGCCGTGCGCCTCGCCGTCGACCGGCTGCGTCTCGTCGTGGTAGGTCGCGTAGAGCGGGCTGAACTCCTGCTGGGCGACGCGGCCGGTGCCGAAGCCGGTGACCGAGAGGATGCTGTGCACCTCGTAGTCCATCGGCCGGGTGCGATCGGGAACGGCGTGGTACTCCCATGAGCCGGTGCCGATCTGGATGCGGTCGAGGCGCTTCTCGAACAGGTTGATCGCCGGCGTGCAGAAGAGCGCGAGGCTGTCGGCGTCGACCAGCGCCTCGAGGCCGGCGTCGCCGCGGCGCAGGACGACGATCAGCTCGACCTCGTCGCTGGCGACGCCGCGCAGCCGCTCGGCGAGATCGCCGAGCTCGAAGAAGAGCAGGCGCTGCGGCATCGCCGCGACTTCCTGGACCAGGCGATAGCCGGAGAACGCGCGCAGCGATTCGGGCAGGAGCGATTGGTCGGCGGCGAAGCCCAGCGCCCGCACGCTCTCGCTGCCGCGCCACTGCGCCGCATCGAGCACGCCGGCGGGCTCGCCGCGAACGAGCGTCCCGCTCGCCGAGC
This sequence comes from Caldimonas sp., assembly GCA_035995885.1. Taxonomy (GTDB): domain Bacteria; phylum Pseudomonadota; class Gammaproteobacteria; order Burkholderiales; family Burkholderiaceae_C; genus Schlegelella_A. The sequence continues at coordinate 29,681 of DASYKC010000073.1, forward strand.
CGAGAACGAGCTCGTGCAGGCGAAAGGCGACGTCGTCGGCGGCGCTGATGTAGAGCGCGAGCCGGTCGATGCCGAGCTGGTCGAACCTGACGCCGCCGCCGCAGCGCAGGCGAATGCGCAGTCCGCCGCGCGTGCCGAGCAGCTGCGGCAGCTTCGCCGCGGCCAGGTCGGGCGCGAAGCTGAAGTACTGGACGCTCGCCAGCTCGATCGGCCAGAGCGTCACCTCGTGCGCGGTCGAGAACTGGCAGTGCGTGTCCTGGCCGCGTGCCACCTCCGACAGCAGCGCGCTGCCGCACGGCACGGCATAGCCCTTCACGAGGTTCGGGTCGGCCGGGTCGACGCTGAAGCGGGCGACCACCATCGACGGCAACGGCGCGAGGAAATTCGGATACGTCGCCTCGAGCAGGTGGGCGATCAGGCGCGGCTGCTCGGCCTCGAGCTTGAGCTGGACGCGTGCGGTCAGGAAGGCGAAGCCTTCGAGCAGGCGCTCGACGTAGGGGTCGGTGACCTCCATGCCCTCGACGCCGAGGCGCGCCGCGATCTTCGGGAACTCGCGCGCGAACTCGGCGCCGACCTCGCGCAGATGCGACAGCTCGTCGCTGTAGAGACGCAGGAGGCGCGGATCCATCGGCGGCGCAGGCGGCGCGGGCGCTAGCGCGCCTTCGACGGCACGACGCCGGCGACGTCGCGCACCTCGACCTGGCCCGCCTCGAGATCGAGCTGGGTGCGCAGCAGGATCTCGAGCGGCACCGGCTGCGACCAGAGATGGCCGCGGATCTCGAACTCGATGACGTTGTGCGTGTCGAGGACGCTCGACGATTCGAGCGCGGTGACGTGCAGCGTCTCGGGCAGGATGCGCGGCTCGAAGCGCAGGATCGCCTGGCGGATGGCGCCCTCGAGAACGCTGACGTCGAGCTTGGACGCGAGCTGCCCGGAGAGCGACGGCAAGCCGAAGTTCAGCACGCTCTCGGCGAGCAGCGGGTAAGGGTCAGCCTCGGCGCCGAGCGGCTGCACGGAATTGAACAGCGCGGCGAGGTCGCGCAGGACGGCCTGGCGCAGCTGCGTCTTCGACATGACGCGATGCGATTCCGCCTCCTGGCGGTCGCCGGGCTCGTCGTCGGTCAGCCGGTCGAGCAGCGCCGGCTGCAGGCGATTGCGCACATCGACGGCCATGGCAGCCGTCAGGCCTCGGCGGGCGCTTGCAGGGCGATCTCGCGCACTTCCAGAAGACCGAGCTCGGCCTCGCTCGTGGTCAGGACGCGCTGGCCCAGCCCGCGATACTGGTCGGCGCCGATCGCCAGCCATTCGGTCTTGCGCGAGAGTTGCAGCGTCGCGTCGGCCGCGGCGGCGGAGCCGGCATAGCGCGTCGGCAGCAGGGCGACGGTGTCGCCGCCGTTGGCGAGCGTGAGGTGCACCGGCGCCCAGACCAGGTCGCGCAAGTCCGCCGGCGCCTCGATGTCGATCTTGGCCAGCGCGGCGAAGGGGATCCAGACGTAGCGGCCGTTGACGACCGCCTCGAGGACCGGGCCGAGGCGCGAGTCGGCATCGGCGATCCAGTCGAACGCGGTGCCGTCGAGGGTGCCGGCGCTGGCCGGCGCGGCCTCGAGCGCGTCGGCGCGCAGCCGCGTAGCGAGATCGGCCTCGCCGCGCGCGTCGGCCTGCAGCGCCTCGACCAGCGAGGCAACCCACGTTTGCGGCTGGCCGAAGATCATCGGCGTCGTCTTGCCGGCGAACACCGCCTCGCGAACGACCTCGCACTTCAGCGCTTCGCGGTAGGTGTTGACCATCGCCAGTGTCGCGTGGTCGAGCTGGCCGCACAGCTCGAGCTGGGCCTGGGCGCGATCCCATTGGCCGAGGACGCACAGCAGCTGGAACAGGAAAGTGCGCAGCTTGGCGTCCTGAGGTTTCTCGCGCACCCGTTCCTGCAGGCGCTTGAGCGCCTCGGCGGGCTGCCCGGCCGCGATCAGCTCTTCGGGCGATGCGGAAGACGCCACGGCACCTCAGACCGAGATCAGCTCGTCGGAGAACGTGCTCGATGCGCCGAGCACGCCGTCGGTCGCTTGCACCCGGTACTCGACGTCGATCTTGGTGAACGCGAAGGTCGCACGCTCGAGCGTCTGGCCGCTTTCGTCGCACTCGAGGTCGATGCCGACGACACGTGCCGACGCCAGCGTGATCGTGAAGAAATCCTCCTGCCCGTCGCCGGGCTTGCGCAACGACAGCTTCAGCTCCTTGACCTCGTCGTTGGTGGCGAGCGCGCTCATCAGCGACGTCGAGGCGCTGTCGAGCCGCTTGATGACGATCAGGTGCTTGTACTGTCGGCGCGCTGTCGCCTGCCCCGATCCGATCGCCGAGCCCGACGAGACGCCGAACTGGAAGCCGTGCGCGAGGATCGCCTTCTCGTGGCCGGGGCTGTTGGCCTCGCCCTTCACATCGCCCGCGCGCTTGGTGCGAACGCTGAGGTAGACATCGGCACCACCCGATGCCGGCAAGTCGCTGGGAAGGGGAACCATTTGCTGCCTCGGCTAGCCGAGCTCGCGCTGGTATTGCTTGGCGACCACCCGAGACGGAAGACCGAGCTCGCCGCGCAGCTCGGTGGGAATATCGGTGCGCTTCGGGAGGTTCTTGTAGTTGTCCATTCCCTGCAGCACGCACTCGTTGTTGCAGATAATGTTCAGCAGCTCGAAGGTGTAGGAGACGTGGGCGATGTGGGACAGCTCGCCCTGCTTGCGATACGGGTCGAACACGCCGTCGAGGAGGACCTTGATGCCGTCGGCCTTTGCCTTTCGCTGCCAGTGCGCGATGTAGCGCAGCGTCGACTGGCCGAGCTTGCCGTCGACAACGATGGGCTTTTCGCCGGCTGGCGGCGCCACCGGCTTCTTCAACTCAAAGTGCACGAGCCGCAATAGCACCTGCACCAGCTGAACGTCGGTGAGCACATTTGTCTTGCCCGCCCCGACCGTGAAGTCGATGTTGTACGAGTTGTGCAGACCGGTTTGCGTCCCGATCACGGGCGTGACGAATGCCATGTCGACCTCCCTGGCCAAGATTGCTTCGCTTGAAGCGTTTGCGGAACCGCCTAGCGCGTTTCGGTTTTCGCCACGTCCCAGCCGAATTTCACCTCGCCGCCGAGCCCACCCTTGTCGTCCTGAGGCTTGTAGGCGAACTCGACGTCCTTGTAGCTGCACGTCACCTGCTCGAGGATGTCGCCGCCGTGGCTGCCGCCGGGGCTGACGCTGGTGATGAAGACCTCCTTCATCGTCACGACGAGAAAGTCCTGCTGGCCTTCGCCGGCTTTGCGTGCGGTCAGCTTGGCGTCCTTGAAATGGGTGCCGGACACACACTTCTTGGCGAGAACCGGTGAGGCCTTGTCGTACAGATGGACGAAGTGGAAGTCCCCGGGGATGGCCTTGCCCTTGCCCGAGCCGCCGCCCGCCGGACCCGACGGCTGACTCACGCCCCAGTTCCAGGACAGCACCTCGATCTCGCCCTTGGGCTTGACCGACTCGCCATCGACACCGTCGAACTTGATGCTTGCATCGCTGCTCATGGGAACTTCTCCTCTTCGGTTGAAAATCCCGGCTCAGGCATGCGCCGGAGCCAGGCTGCTGTGGGACATGTCAGGCCGCCTTCGCTGACGGAAGCTTCGAGACCAGGCGTAGCGAGACCGTCAGCCCTTCGAGCTGATAGTGCGGCCTCAGGAAGAACTTGGACGAGTAATAGCCCGGGTTGCCGGGGATCTCTTCGACGACGACCTCGGCGGCGGCGAGCGGCTTCTGCGACTTCGTCACCTCGGACGAGTTGGCCGGGTCGCCGTCGACGTAGTTCATGATCCACTTGTTCAGCCACTTGGCCATGTCGTCGCGCTCCTTGAACGAGCCGACCTTGTCGCGGACGATGCACTTCAGGTAGTGCGCGAAGCGGCAGGTCGCGAACAGGTACGGCAGGCGCGCCGAGAGGTTGGCGTTGGCGGTGGCGTCTGGGTCGTCGTATTCGTCGGGCTTCTGCAGCGACTGGGCGCCGATGAAGGCGGCGAAGTCGGAGTTCTTGCGGTGCACGAGCGGCATGAAGCCGTTCTTGGCGAGCTCGGCCTCGCGCCGGTCGCTGATCGCGATCTCGGTCGGGCACTTCATCGCCACGCCGCCCTCGTCGGTCGGGAAGGTGTGCGTCGGCAGGCCCTCGACCGCGCCGCCCGACTCGATGCCGCGGATGCGCGAGCACCAGCCGTACATCTTGAACGAGCGGTTGATGTTGACGGCCATCGCATAGGCGGCATTGGCCCAGGCGTACGTGCCGTGCTCGCCGCCGTGCGTCTCTTCCTCGAAGTTGAACTCCTCGACCGGGCTCGTCTTGGCGCCGTAGGGAAGGCGGGCCAGGAAGCGCGGCATCGCCAGGCCGACGTAACGAGAGTCCTCCGACGAGCGCAGCGACCGCCAGGCGGCGTACTCCGGCGTCGTGAAGATCTTCGTCAGGTCGCGCGGATTGGCGAGCTCCTGCCAGGAGCCCATCTGCATGAGGGTCGGGCTCGCCGCCGAAATGAACGGCGTGTGCGCCGCCGCCGAGACCTTGCTCATCTCGCCGAGCAGCTCGACGTCGGGCGGGCTGTGGTCGAAGTAGTAGTCGCCCATCACGCAGCCGAACGGCTCGCCGCCGAACTGGCCGAACTCCTCCTCGTAGACTTTCTTGAAGAGCGGGCTCTGGTCCCAGGACGTGCCCTTGTAGCGCTTCAGCGTCTTGCCGAGATCGAGCTTGGAGATGTTCATGACCCGGATCTTCAGCATCTCGTCGGTTTCGGTGTTGTTGACGAGATAGTGGAGGCCGCGCCAGGCGCTCTCGAGCTTCTGGAAATCCTCGTGGTGCAGGATCGCGTTGACCTGCGTCGACAGCCGCTTGTCGAGCTCGGCGATCATCGCCTCGATCGACATGACGACATCGCTGCCGATCAGGTTGGTCTGCGAGAGCGCCTGCTGCGCCAGCGTGAGGACCGCCTGCTCGATACCCGACTTGGCGTCGTCGGACTTGGGCTTGAACTCCTTCTTCAGCAACGAGGCGAACTCGTTGCCCTGGTACTCGATACCCTGCAGGGCTGAGCCCGGGTTGACTGCTTCTTCGGCCATGGTCTGGTCTCCGCGATGCGTGGGGGCTTACTGTTCGGGGGTGTTGGCCTTGCGGGCGTCGGCCAGCGACTTCAGCAACGCTGGGTCCTTGATCATCTTGGCGATCAGCTCCTCGGCGCCCGTCTTGCCGTCCATGTAGGTGACCAGGTTGGCAAGCTGCTGGCGCGCTTCGAGCAGCTGCTTCAGGCCCTCGACCTTCTGCGCGACGGCCGCCGGCGAGAAGTCGTCCATGCTCTCGAAGGTGATGTCGACCGCCAGGTTGCCCTCGCCGGTGAGCGTGTTCGGCACCTGGAACGCGACCCGCGGCTTCATCGACTTCATGCGGGCGTCGAAGTTGTCGACGTCGACCTCGAGGAACTTGCGATCGGCGACCGGCGGCAGCGGCTCGCTCGGCTTGCCCGACAGGTCGGAGAGGACGCCCATCACGAACGGCAGCTGGACCTTCTTCTCGGCGCCGTAGAGCTCGACGTCGTATTCGATCTGCACCCGCGGCGCGCGATTGCGGGCGATGAACTTCTGGCTGCTGGTGGCCATGGGATGGGCTCCTTGGGTGACTAGGTGTTGCCGGTGCCGGCGAGCTTCTCGACTTCCTTGAGACCGTCGGGGGCGAGATCGCGGATGATGTCAATGAAACTCTTGCTCATCAACCTTTGCGCGCGGCGGATCAGCAGCGGCGCCGGATTACTGGGCTCGTTGCGCTCGATCCATTCGCAGACGCGCTCGAGCGCCCGGCTCGCGTCCTCGCGCGAGTTGATCGCGCCCGCGGCCCGCGGCGCGGCCGTCGACGCACCGGTCGCTTCGGCGACGCCGCTGTCGCCGACCGCCTTGCGGCCGGCATCGGCGACCCGCTGAAGGACCTTCTTGAGCGGCACGAGGTCCGGGCTCTGGCTCGCTTCGAGATGGCGTTCGAGCGAACCGGCCAGGGCCTGGGCGGCGTCGTAGCCGGCCTGCATGGCGGCGCCGAGATCGCTCGCTTCGGCGAGCGACGCAGCAACGGCCTGCAGGACGCCGTCTTCGGTCGGCACGCTTTCGCCGGGCATCGGATCGGCCGGGCCGAGCGCGAGCTCGATGTCGCGCACGGTGAGCGCGCCGCGCTTGGCGGTGAGGCCGGCCGCGCGCAGGTCGCCGAGGCCGGCGCCGGGATCGGCGAGCGCCGTCAACGCCATCACGCGGGCGGTCGGGTCGTTGTTGTCGCTCGCGTCGAGCGGCGGATGGACGTGATCCCAGTGACGCTCGACCAGCCCCTGCACCAGGCGCAGGCCCTCGACCGCGCCGGAAAGGCCGCGCAGACGCGCGCCGCTTCGGGCCAGCCAGACGGCGACACGCAGATCGCGGGTTCGCGCCGCGAGCTCGACGGCATGCTCCTGAACGAGCGGCCAGTCGGGCGGCTCGGCCGGGTAGACCTTGTCGCCGTACTGACGCTCAGGCTTGCCCGCGCCCGCCTCGAGCATGGCCTGAAAGGCCGGGTCGTACTCGAGATCGGGTCCGCAGGCCGCATCGGCCGAGATCGGCGCCAGGAGAGTTTCCAGATCGAGTTCAGCCATTCGGCCTCGGGCTCGCGGTCGTCGCGACGTCGCACTCTAGGCAATGAGCGGCGTGCCGGCAGCGGTCGAAAGTCATGTCGCCGCGGGCCGGCGGGCGGGTCGACGGGAAGCTCGTGCGAAGCGGCAATGCCATTGGCCTCAGCGGAACAGGCTGACGAGATGCGCGCGCGATCGGACGTCGAGCGCGAGCAGCAGCGACGACACGTAGTTCTTGACCGTGCCGAGCGACAGCCGCATCGAGTTGCTGATTTCCTGGTTGTTGCAGCCCGAGAGGACGAGCTCGAGGATCTCGAGATGGCGCGGCCCGAGCTGGGCGACACGGTCGTACATCGACGACGCCGGCATGCGCGGGAAGAGCGCCTTGTTCGCGGCGAAGCCGGGGCGGGCCGGCCCGGCCGGCGGCCAGAGCAGCGCCGACAAGGTGCCGAGGATCTCCGCCGCGGCCGCGCCCTTGGGAACGTAGCCGACGGCGCCGAGCGCTTGCGCCTGGCGAATCACGAACTCGTCCTGGGTCGCGCTGAAAACCGCGATTCGCGCCTGCGGATACTCCTGGACGAACTGGCGCAGCCCCTGCAAGCCCTTGCAGTCGGAGAGATTCAGGTCGAGCAGGACGGCATCGATATCGCTTTCGCGACCGTAGATATCGAGCGCCTCGTGCAGCGTGCTCGCCTCGAGCCATTCGAGCGGTACGCCGAGCAGCTCGGTATAGAGCGCCTTGGCGCCGTAGCGGACGAGCTCATGGTCGTCGACGAGAAGAAGCTTGCGCTGCCAGCCGGGCGCGGCGATCGGCGGCGCCGGCAGCAGCGCCGGCGCGTCGTTGCGCACAATCCCTGTCGAATGCATGCGACCTCCCGTCTCGTGCAGATTCGCTCCGCGCCTTCTGCCGAATAACGCGCAAACGCGTCGAACGGCGGCGAAATCGAGTCGCGATATTAGGCGCGATGGCCCGGGTTTGCACCACTAAAAGTAGGGATGGTCCGGGCGCAAGAGCCGTCGCGATGGATTCGCCGAGGCGATTCGATATCCTGTCCCAGACGATGCCGCAATACCTTATCGAAACCCTTCTTGCTTTTCGGCCGCAGCCGTGCACGACGTGCCGACGCCGGCGCTGACCGCCGCGCCGGGCGAGGAGCGAGCCCGCACCGCCATGACGCGGGCCGGCGTCGAGCGGCTCTACGAGCAGGTCGGCGCGACGACGCTCGCCGGCATCGTCATCGCCCTCTGCACGTGGCCGCTCTTCTACTGGCACGGCCGGACAACGCTCGTGCTGGCGTGGGCGGTGCTGATCCACGCCGCGCAGGCCGCCGCGCTCGCGCTTCTCTGGGCGTTCAGAAGCGATGCCGGTGCGCCCAAGAGCCCGGCGACGTGGCAATGGCGCTATCGCGTCGTTCTGGCGCTGATGGCGCTGGCGTGGGGCATCGCGCCGGTCCTCTTCCTCCCCGCCGACGACGTCGCCTACGCGGCCCTCCTGGCCCTGATCCTGCTCGGCATGGCCGTCGGCGGCGGCGTCGCGATCGCCACCGACCGCAACGCCGTCCTGCTCTGGCTGGTGCCGATCATGGCGCCGCTGCCGCTGGTCCTGCTGTGGCACGGCGGCGCGCTTTACGTCGTGCTCGCGCTCGTCGCGCTCACCTGGGCCGCGGTGCATCTTCGCCTCGCCCTAGCGCAGAACCGCCTCCTCGCCAGCACCCATCGCGCCCAGGTCGAGAACGCCGCGCTGGTCGAGCGGCTCCATCATCAGATGGAGCTCACCGCGCAAGCAAGCCGCGAGAAGAGCCAGTTCCTCGCCGCGGCGAGCCACGACCTGCGCCAGCCGTTGCATGCGCTCAGCTTCTTCGGCGCGACGCTCGAGCGGCGCATGGCCGGATCGATCGATCAGCCGCTCATCTACAACATGATGCGATCGATCGAGGCGCTCGACAAATCGTTCGGCGCGATCCTCGACATCTCGAAGCTCGACGCCGGCGCGGTCGAGCCGCACGTCCAGTCGTTTCCGATTCGCGATCTTTTCCGCCGCCTGCAGATGAGCTTCTCTGGCCACGCAGAGGAAGCCGGCCTGCAACTGCGCTTTCGCACCGGCGGCAAGGTCGTGACGAGCGACCCGCAGCTGCTCGAGCGGATCCTCGGCAACCTGGTGCAGAACGCCCTGCGCTACAGCCGTCCCGGGGCCGGGGTGCTCGTCGGCGCGCGACGCCGGCGCGGCGGCGTCAGCCTCGAGGTCTGGGACGCTGGCATCGGCATCAGCGAGGCCGAGCTGCCCAAGGTCTTCGCCGAGTTCTACCAAGTCGCCAACCCGGAGCGCGATCGCAGCAAGGGACTCGGCATGGGGCTGGCCATCGTCAAGCGGCTGAGCGATCTGCTCGGCCACGAGCTGAGCGTGCGCTCGCAACCCGGCGCCGGCAGCGTCTTCCGAGTCTGGGTGTCACGCATCCATGCCGAGCAGATGGACGAGTTCACGGTCGGCGCCGAGACCCTGCCGGGCGCGCTCGACGACACCCGCGCCGTGCTCCTGCTCGACGACGAGGAGGCTATCCGCACCAGCGTCGGCGAGTTGCTCGCCGAGTGGGGCTACGAGGTCGTCGCGGCGTCGACGATCGCCGACGCCGTAGGCGCGGCGAAGCGCCGCGCCGGGCTGATCGACGTCATCGTCTCCGACCTGCGCCTGCGCGACGGCGAGGACGGCCTGCGCGCGATCGAGCAGATCCGCCAGGCCTGCGGCTTCGATGTGCCGGCGCTTCTCGTCACCGGCGACACCGCGCCTGACCAGGTGCTGCGCGTCCACGAGAGCGGCCACATCGTCCTCTACAAACCGGTGCAGCCGAAGGAGCTGCTCACGGTGCTCAAGAAGCTCGCCTGAGCCGCCCGCGGCGAGTTGTCAGCGCACCAGCCAGTAGTCGGCGAAGCCGGGCAGGTCGTCGTGGACCGAGCGCACGAGCGCCAGTTCGGCGCCCTCGTTCGGGCTGCCGTTGGGCGCGCGCAGGACCAACGCCGTGTGGACGTGGCGGGGAACGCCGCGCAGGTAGGGCAGGTAGTCGTCGACGAACGCCTCGGGGTCGAGGGCGGCGATCGCGTCGGCCTTGGGGCTTCGCTCGCCCGGCGCGTTGCCGGTGGCGATGACGCGCTCGATCGGAAAGCCATGGTCGCGCAGGTTGCGCAGGCGCGCCGCCTCGTGCTCGGCCTCGAGCGCCGAGACGCAGACCAGGTCGAAGCCGGCGTCGTGAAGCCGATGGCAGGCGTCGAGGGCGCCTTCGATGGCCGGCACCGACGACCAGAACCGCTCGTCGAAGTGGCGCCGGAAATGGGCGCGCCGCTCCTCGTCGAGGCGCTCGACCTGCCAGCGGTCCATCGGCCAGTAGGCGAGCGGGTCGCGCTCGGCGGGCGGGCTGCCGAAGGCGCGCGCCCAGGCGCCGGCGTAGCCGAGGTGGAAGTCGAGCAGGACGCCGTCGGCGTCGAGGGCGATCAGGGGACGGGCCATGGAAAGACTCTAGCGAAGCCGCCGACGGGCCGCTGCCTCTTTAAAAGACGGGCCGGACCTTGAAACCTCGCTTCCGCTGCCCCATAATTGCGCTGCTAGCACTCGTAAGACTCGAGTGCTAATACATTGCAGCGCCCCGCAGCGCCTCTTGCGCGCCGGGGTCGTTGACCCATTCAGCAGGTTGGACCATCAAGGAGATGCCATGAAACTTCGTCCGTTGCACGATCGAGTGATCGTCAAGCGCGTTGAGCAGGAAACCAAGACCGCCTCGGGGATCGTCATTCCCGACAACGCCGCCGAGAAGCCCGACCAGGGCGAAGTCCTCTCCGTCGGCCCCGGCAAGCGCAACGAGCGCGGCGACATCACGTCGATGAACGTCAAGGCCGGCGATCGCGTTCTGTTCGGCAAGTACAGCGGCCAGACCGTCAAGGTCGACGGCGACGAGCTCCTGGTGATGCGCGAGGAAGACCTCTTCGCCGTCGTCGAGAAATAAGCAGCAGGCAACGGAGATACTGAGATGGCAGCAAAAGACGTTTCATTCGGCGGCGAAGCCCGCGCGCGCATGGTCGAGGGTGTGAACATCCTCGCCAACGCGGTCAAGGTCACCCTTGGTCCCAAGGGCCGCAACGTGGTGCTCGAGCGCTCCTTCGGCGGCCCGACGGTCACCAAGGACGGCGTGTCGGTCGCCAAGGAGATCGAGCTCAAGGACAAGCTCCAGAACATGGGCGCGCAGATGGTCAAGGAAGTCGCTTCCAAGACCAGCGACATCGCCGGTGACGGCACGACGACGGCGACGGTGCTCGCCCAGGCCATCGTCCGCGAAGGCATGAAGTACGTCGCCGCGGGCATGAACCCGATGGACCTGAAGCGCGGCATCGACAAGGCCGTCACGGTGCTGGTCGAAGAGCTCAAGAAGCAGTCGAAGCCGACGACGACGAGCAAGGAAATCGCCCAGGTCGGAACGATCTCGGCCAACAGCGACGAGGAAGTCGGCCGGATCATCGCCGAGGCGATGGACAAGGTCGGCAAGGAAGGCGTCATCACCGTCGAGGACGGCAAGAGCCTGAACAGCGAGCTCGAAGTCGTCGAAGGCATGCAGTTCGACCGCGGCTACCTCTCGCCCTACTTCATCAACAACCCCGAGAAGCAGACGGCGACGCTCGACAACCCGTTCGTGCTGCTGTTCGACAAGAAGATCAGCAACATCCGCGACCTCCTGCCGACGCTCGAGCAGGTCGCCAAGTCGGGCCGGCCGCTCCTGATCGTCGCCGAGGAAGTCGAAGGCGAAGCGCTCGCGACGCTGGTCGTCAACACGCTGCGCGGCATCCTGAAGGTCGTCGCCGTCAAGGCGCCGGGCTTCGGTGATCGCCGCAAGGCGATGCTCGAGGACATCGCGATCCTGACCGGCGGCAAGGTCATCGCCGAGGAAGTCGGCCTGACGCTCGAGAAGGTGCAGCTCGCCGACCTCGGCCAAGCCAAGCGCGTCGAAGTGGGCAAGGAAAACACGACCATCATCGACGGCGCCGGCGCCGCGGCCGACATCGAGGCGCGCGTCAAGCAGGTGCGCGTCCAGATCGAGGAAGCGACGAGCGACTACGACAAGGAAAAGCTCCAGGAGCGCGTGGCCAAGCTGGCCGGCGGCGTGGCGCTGATCAAGGTCGGGGCCGCGACCGAGACCGAGATGAAGGAAAAGAAGGCGCGTGTCGAAGACGCCCTGCACGCGACGCGTGCGGCGGTCGAAGAAGGCATCGTCGCCGGCGGCGGCGTCGCGCTCCTGCGCGCGAAGCAGTCGGCCGGAACGATCAAGGGCGACAACGCCGACCAGGAAGCCGGCATCAAGCTGATCCTGCGCGCGATCGAGGAGCCGATCCGGATCATCGTCCAGAACGCCGGCGACGAGCCGAGCGTGGTCGTCGCTGCCGTCCTCTCCGGCAAGGGCAACTACGGCTTCAATGCCCAGAACGGCCAGTACGGCGACATGATCGAGATGGGCATCCTCGACCCGACGAAGGTCACGCGCACGGCGCTGCAGAACGCGGCCTCGGTCGCTTCGCTGATGCTGACGACCGAAGCCATGATCTCCGAAGCGCCGAAGGAAGAGCCGGCCGGCGGCGGCGGCGGCGGGATGGGCGGGATGGGCGGCATGGGTGGCATGGGCGGGATGGACATGTAATCGCTCGGCCCGGGGCTTCGGCTTCGACCGCAAAAGGGCTGCTTCGGCAGCCCTTTTTTCGTGGCGCCATTCGTCGTGCGCGGCATCCGTTGGCAGTGCCCGCACACGGGTCGCGCGAGATAATCGAGTCACTCTCCGTCTCCGGCCCCGCATGGCGATCGCCCCGCTCTTTCAACGCTTCGTCGACGATGAGCTCGCCCTGGCGCCGGCGCTCGTCGCGCGTGTCGTCGCCGGCACGGTCCAGTTGCTCGGCCCGGCGAAGGAAGTGGCGGGCGGCAACGATCGCGTCCACTACGCCGACATCGTCACCGCGCTGCAGCGCAATGCGCCGCTCTACGAGAAGACCTTCGTCGACTCGCTGCGCCGCCAGGTCGGCGAGGAGCTCGACGAGCAGCACGGCACGCCTTTCGGCGAGTCCAAGGGCAGCGGCAGCGGCCTCGGTCTCGAGCTGATGGACGAGTCGCGCGTCGAGGTCGACATCGAGATCTCGCGCGCGATGCAGCTGATCGACAGTACCGCCGAATGGGAGCTGCGCGAGCTGCAGACCTTCACCTCGACCCTGGTCGGCCAGAACCACGTCAGCAGCGAGTCGAATCCGTTCCGGCCGCTCGTCCATGCGACCGCGCTCTGGGACGCCGCCTGCGCGATCGTCGGCTCGCAGATCCAGCGCGCCATCGTCCTGCGCACGTCGGCCGGCGTTGCCGCGGGGCTGCTCAAGAACGCCGCCGCGGCAGCGTCGACGCGGCTCGAGTCGCAAGGCGTCCAGCCCGGCATGTACCGAACGGTCGTGCTGCCCTCGGGGGCGAGCTTCGGCCGGGCGGCAGCCGAGCCAGCGCGCCAGGGCGCGCTGAGCGGGCTGCTCGCCAGCATGCCGCAAACGTCGTCGTCGGCCGCGGCGAGCGGCAATGCGGCCGCGCCGCCTGCGGCCGGCGGCGAAGCGGGCCGCGCGGTTCGCAGCGACGGCGCCGCCCGGCGCACGCCCGAGCTCGAGCAGGCGCTGATGCGGCTCGACGAGCTGCTGCGCCACCCGCCGCTCGAAACCTCGCGCTCGGGTCGCACCACGCCGAGCCAGCGCATCGAACAGCATCGCTCGGCGGTGCTGGCGAGCGCGAGCGAGCCGGTCGATCGCCAGGTCATCGAGCTGATCACGCGGCTGTTCGAATCGCTCCTCGCCGATTCGGCGCTGCCGGCCGCCTTTCGCCCCGTGATCTCGCGCATGCAGGTCGCGGCGCTGCGTCTGTGTCTCGCCGAGCACGCGGTCCTCGATTCGTTCGAGCACCCGGTCTGGCGCCTGCTCGATCGCATCGGCGCGACGAGCCAGGGCTATTCGCGCACCGAGGATCCGCGCCTGTCGGGCTTCGTTGCCTTCGCCGCCGCCGTCGCCGAGGAAATGGCCGGCGGGGCGGCGCCCGACTCCGCGCTCTTCCGGCGCGGCCTGAACCGGATCGACGGCTTCCTGTTCGAGCAGCTGCAGGCGCAGGTGCGCGCGGCCCAGGCCGATGTCGACGCGCTGCAGGTCGCCGAGCGCCGGGAGGTCCTGCAGCAGCACCTGACGCAGCGGATCACCGACCAGATGGTCGCGGTGCGAGCGTCGCCGACGATCCGTCGCTTCGTCACCGGCGCCTGGGCGCGCGTGATCGCCGACAACATGCTGCGCCACGGCGAGCAGTCGGAAGCGACCATGAGCGCGCTTCGAACGGTCGACGACCTGCTCTGGAGTTTGAAGATTCCCGATCACCCGCAGAGCCGGCAGCGGCTGATCGCGCTGCTGCCCGGGCTGCTGCAGCGAATCCGCGTCGGCATGGAAGGCATCTCGCTGGCCGCGACCGAGCAGCACGCAGTGCTGAACGAACTGATGACGATCCACACCGAGGCGCTTCGCCCCGGCGCGCGTGGCGCCGCCGGCAGCGGCGCGCCGACGCCCGAGGAGATCGTGCAGCGGATGCGCGACGAGGTCGTCCCCGAGTCGGCGCCGGCGCGCAGCTTCAGCGATTCGGTGATCGACCTGTCGTCGATGGAGACGGTGCCCGCCGAGCATCTGCCGACCGGCGCCGGCGGCGTCGACGACGATCCTTCCAAGCGCGTCGAGTCGCTGCGCGTCGGCGATCGCCAGCGCATCTTCCTGCACGGCCGCTGGAGCCGGGTGCAGCTGCTCTGGCGCAGCGACCGCAGCCTCTTCTTCCTGTTCGCCGGCGAGTCGCCGTCGCGCACGCACTCGATCACGCGGCGCGCGCTCGAGCGTCTCAGCTCGGCCGGGCTGGTGCAGCCGATCGAGGCCAAGGCGCTGGTCCAGCGCGGCGTCGACAGGATGATGCGCGACATCTCGCCGCGCACCTGACGCGCGGCACCGGCGCGCCCGGCACGAGATCAGCGGCCGAGCTCGCGCTCGATCTCGGCGGCGACGAACGCCGGCCGCTCGTGGACGATCCAGTGCGTCGCGCCGGCAACGCGGACGATGCGCAGGTCGGGCACGTAGGCGTCGAGGCCGTCGAGCAGCGCGACCGGGAGGGCGATGTCGTCCTCGGCCCAGATCACGAGTGTCGGCACGTGCGAGGTCACGGCCGACGGCGGGAACTCGATCCGCAGGACCGCGTCGTCGGCGCCGAGCGGCGGCCGCAGCGGCGAGGCGCGGTAGTAGTTGCAGCCGCCGTGCAGGCTCGTCCGCCAGACCTCGCGATAGCGCTCGCGCATCTCGTCGGTCAGCCAGCCGCCGCCTTCGCGCGCCGGATCGGCGGCGCCCATGTTGGTGAAGAACGGCCACAGGCGCGCGAAGTCGTTCGCGCTCAGGAGCGCCTCGGCGTCGGGGCGGCAGAGAAAGTTCATGTACGCGCTCGCCGCCTGCTGCGCCGGGTTGTTGCGAAGCTCGCGCAGGAAGGTCGCCGGGTGCGGCGAGTTGACGATGACGAGGTGGCCGATCGCCTCGGGTCGCTGCGCCGCCAGGCCCCAGGCGAGCGCGCCGCCCCAGTCGTGCGCGACCAGCCCGGCGAGCTCGCCGCCGAGGGCGTCGATCAGCGACGAGATGTCGGCGACGAGGTGCTTGGCGCGATACGCCTCGACGTCGGCGGGCGCCGACGAGCGCTCGTAGCCGCGCAGGTTCGGCGCGACGCAGCGATAGCGGCCGGAGAAATGCTCGAGCAGATCGTCCCAGACGAAAGCGGCCTCGGGAAAGCCGTGCAGGAAGACGAGCACCGGGTCGCCGACGCGGCCGGCGGCGCGACAGCTGAGGTCGATGCCGTTGCCGAGCGCAATCGTGAAGGTCTCGATCATGGCGCGGCGTGGCTCCAGCCGTACAGCACGCGCGCGGCGTCGCCGACGCCGGCGCGGCTCAACGACGAGAACGGCGTCAGCGAGACGTCGCTTTGCTCGGTGGTCACCTCGCCGAGGACGTCGCCAGCGGCGCGCAGCGCGGCCGTCGTTTCGCTGCGGTTGAGCTTGTCGACCTTGGTCAGCAGGGCGAGCAGCTTGACCGAACCGTTGGCCAGCCGCGGCGCGACGAAGTCGATCAGCTTGCGATCGATTTCGGTGAAGCCGAGGCGCGAATCGACCAGCACGACGATCGCGCTCAGGCTGCGCCGCACCGCGAGGTACTCGGCCATCACCTCCTGCCAGCGCAGCTTGGCGTTGCGCTCGACGGCGGCGTAGCCGTAACCGGGCAGGTCGGCGAAGAGCGTGTCGGCGGCGAGCTTGGGGCCGAGCTCGAAGAGATTGATGTGCTGCGTGCGGCCGGGCGTCTTCGACGCGAAGGCAAGGCGCTTCTGCTGCGTGAGGACGTTGATCGCTGTCGACTTGCCGGCATTGGAGCGGCCGACGAAGGCGATCTCGGGCAGCTCGGTGGCGGGAAGCTCGGCGAGCTTGCTGGCGGTGGTGAGGAAGCGCGCCGTGTGGGCCCAGGCAAGGGCACGGCGTGCTTCGGCGTCGTCGTTCCCTGCCGCTTCCGAACCGCGCGCAGAAGTCGGCATGAAGGTGCTCGTCATCGTCGTGAAGCGCTCATTGTAAAATCGCTGGCTTTGGCACGAGAAACCTGGCGCCCTTCATGAAGCCCGAATCGCGTTTCCTCTGTTCTCTGGCCTTGGCCCTGGCGGGTGTCGCGGCGCATGCCGCCGAGACCGCCGCGAGCGCGCCGGAGCCGGCCAAGGGCGCGGCCATCTCGACCGCCGTCTGCGCTGCCTGCCATACCAACGACGGCTCGCGCGGCACGCCCGTCAACCCGATCATCCAGGGCCAGCACCCCGACTACCTCGTCAAACAGTTGACCGACTTCAAGGCCGGCAAGCGCGACAACCCGATCATGCGTGCCATGGCGTCGCCCTTGAGCGAGGCCGACATGAAAAACGTCGCCGCGTTCTACGCGAGCAAGCAGCCGAAGCCGGGCTTCGCGAAGAACAGGGAGCTCGTCGTCGCCGCCGAGAAGATCTACCGCGGCGGCATCGGCGATCGCAGCGTCCCGGCGTGCTCGGGCTGCCACGGCCCGAGCGGCGCCGGCATCCCGGCCCAGTATCCACGCTTGGCCGGCCAGCATGCCGACTACGTCGAAGCGCAGCTGGTCGCGTTTCGCGGCGGCGTTCGCCGCAACAACCCGGCGATGGCCGCGATCGCCTCCAAGCTCAGCGACCGCGAGATCAAGGCCCTGGCCGACTACGTCGCCGGCCTGCGCTGATCGGCGCTGCCGGCGACTGCCTGCACGGCCGGCGTTTCCGCCTTGAGCAGGATGACGTCGATGCCGTAGAGCTTGGCCAGCGCGGCGAGCTTGGCCGGCACGTTGCGCACGGCGAAGGCCCGACCCCATGCCACGGCAAGCCGCTCGATCTCGAGCAGCACCGCCAGCGCCGCCGAATCGAGCTGCTGCAGCGAGCCGGCCTCGACGATCACCGGAGCGTCACTGCCTTCGCTCTGCAGCGCCTGCTGGAGCATGCGCAGCGTCACCCTCGCTTCGCGCGACGTCAAGGTCGCCGGCAGCAGCAGCATCAGCTCTTCGCGGCCGCCGACTTGTTGCGCTCGGCGAGCTTGGCGATCAGGCCGTCGATGCCGTTGGCGCCGATCTCCTGCGCGAAGCTGTTGCGGTAGTTCTCGACCAGCCACACGCCGAGCACGTTGACGTCGTAGATCTTCCAGCTGTCGCCCGCCTTCTCGAGCCGGTAGTCGAGCTGGATCGGATCGCCTTTGCCGCGGATCTCGGTGCGGACGACGACCTCGGGATCGGTCGGCGCCGAGCGCATCGGCTTCAGCTCGACGGTCTGCTCGGGAGTCACCTGCGAAAGCGCGCCCGAGTAGGTGCGAACGAGGAGGAGCTTGAACTCGTCCTGCAGGCGCTTCTGCTGGTCGGGCGTCGCCTGCTTCCAGTAGCGGCCGACGGCGGACGCCGTCATCCGCTGGAAGTTGACGTACGGCAGGACCTTCTGGTCGACGAGCGCGATCACCTTGCGGATGTCGCCGGCCTGGATCGACTTGTCGGCCTTGACCGCGTCGAGGACGTCGGTCGAGACCTCCTTGATGAGGACTTCCGGCGCCTTGGCCTGCGCCGACACACCGGCCGCGGCGAAGGAGAGCACCGTCGCGGCGAGCCAGCCGATCGATCTTGTCATGGACATTCGAGTTCCTTGGGAATGAGAAGCGTGCAGCGTGCGCGATGTTCAGGAACCCTGTTCGCTGAAGGGAAGGCGCATCACCGCTTAACGCACGACGAGGAGCGCAGGTTCACAAGGCCGGGTCGCGGCGCCTGATCAGCGCGGTGCCGACGCCGGCGCCGCGGCCGGCTCGGCGGGCGCAGACGATGCCGGCGCCGACGCGGGCGTTGCCGCTGCAGGCGGGGCGAGATTGCCGGCCGCGGCACCGGCGGCGGCCGACGCTGCCTCGTCGGGCGCGGCCGGCGTCTCCGGCACGTCGCCGTCGAAGACGAGGCTGCGCCGCCGCTGCAGGTAGGCGTCCCGGACGAAGGTGTACTTGTCGAGCGAGATGTCGTCGATGACCCGCGTCGCGCCGAGCAGGCCGGCGCGGGTGTTGACGATCTGCAGCAGCGTCAAGGCGACCTGCGTCCTCGTGCCGTCGAAGAACGCCGGCGGCGTCGCCAGCCGGTCGATCGGCAGCGCGGCGGCGTCGCGCACCGTCGACGGGCCGAGGACCGGCAGGACGACGTAGGCGCCGGCGCCGACGCCGTAGCGGCCGAGCGTCTGCCCGAAGTCCTCGTAGTGATGATCGAGCCCCATCTCCGAGGCGACGTCGAGGATGCCGCCCAATCCGAACAGGGTGTTCGTGCCGACCCTCGTCGCGTCCTCGAAGCCGAGCTCGAACTTCCCCTGCAGCATGTTGTTGATCGCCGACCAGGCGTCGGCGAAATTGCTGAAGAAGTTGCTGACGCCTCGGCGCACCGGCTGCGGGACGACGTCGGAGTAGGCCGTCGCGACCGGCTTCAGCACGGCCTTGTCGACCTCTTCGTTGAAGTTGAAGACCTTGCGGTTCCACTTCTCCCACGGATCGAGCCGCTGGCCCGGGCCGCCGCGCGATTCGCGGATCGTCGAGCAGCCGGCAAGCGCCGCGATCGCGACGACGAGCGCAGCGCTGCGCCATGCGAACGAAGCGAGCCGGGGCGAATTCTTCATTTCTTCCCTCCGCTGGCGGCCGCGGCCGGCGCCGGCGCGCCGCCGGCATCCGCCGCCTTGCTGAACAGGAACTGGCTGATCAGGCTTTCCAGGACCACGGCCGATTGTGTTTGCTTGATGGTATCGCCACCGACCCACATCTTGTCGGACGCGCCCGGCTCGACGCCGATGTACTGGTCGCCGAGCAGGCCGGAGGTGAGGATTCGCAGCGAGGAGTCGGCGGGAAACTGGACGTCGCGCTGGATCGCCAGCTCGACGACGCCCTGATAGAGCTTCGGATCGAGCTTGATAGACGCGACCCGGCCGACGGTGACGCCGGCGCTGCGTACCGGCGCACGCACCTTGAGCGCGCCGATGTTGTCGAAGTACGCCGTCAGCGGGTAAGTGTCGCCGCCGCTGAAGGTGCCGAGGTTGGCCGCCTTCAGCGCCAGGAAGACGACGCCTGCCAGGCCGAGCAGCACGAAGATGCCGACGAATGTCTCTATCGTTTTCTTGCCCATCGATCGTTCCCTGTCTTGCGCGATAAGTCTTGCGTGATGCGAGTGTGCAGGCCGGCGCCGCCGCTACGGCGTCGAGAACATGAGCGCGGTCAGGACGAAGTCCATCATGAGCACGCCGAGCGAGGCGATGACGACGGTTCGCGTCGTCCCGTGGGCGACGCCCTCGGGCGTCGCCTTCGCCTCGTAGCCCTGGTAGAGCGCGACGAATGTGCAGATGAAGCCGAAGACGATGCTCTTGACGATGCCGTTGCCGATGTCGCGGCGAACGTCGACGCCCGACTGCATGATCGACCAGAAGTTGCCGGCGTCGACGCCGATCAGGAGCACGGCGACGACGTAGGCGCCGAGGATGCCGATCGACGAGAAGAGCACCGCCAGGATCGGCATCGAGATGATGCCGGCGATGAAGCGCGGCGCGAGCACGCGGCTCCTCGGATCGATCGCCATCATGTCCATCGCGGCGAGCTGCTCGCCCGCCTTCATCAGGCCGATCTCGGCGGTGAGCGACGTGCCGGCGCGGCCGGCGAAGAGCAGCGCCGTGAC
>DASYKC010000074.1:0-13443 GCA_035995885.1 Caldimonas sp.
CCAAGCTGACGCAGATGTGGAACCAGCAGGTCATCGTCGAGACCAAGGCCGGCGTTGCCGGCGTCCTCGCCGCCGAGTACGAGTCGCAGCAGCCGAGTGACGGCTCGACGCTGCTGATGGCCCACATCAACAGCCACGGCCTGGCACCGAGCCTGCAGCCGAAGCTGCGCTACAACGTCGAGCGCGACTTCGTGCCGATCGTGCTCGTCGGCGTCACGCCCAATCTGCTCATCGCCAACCCGGCGCAGAAGGCGCAGACCGTCGCCGACATCGTCGCGCGTTGCAAGGCCGAACCGGGGTCGGTCACCTTCGGCTCTGCCGGCCAGGGCTCGGCCCAGCACCTCGCGCTCGAGATGTTCAAGCTCCAGGCCAAGGTCGATGCGCTGCACGTCCCCTACAAAGGCAGCGGCCCGCTCCTCACCGACCTGATGGGCGGCCAGATCATGTACAGCTTCGAGACGATGACGGCGGCGACGCCGCACGTGAAGAACGGCAAGGTCACGGCGATCGCGCAGACGCGCGCGCATCGCGCCAAGGGCCATCCGACGGTGCCGACGATGCAGGAAACGGGCTTTCCCGGCTACGAGGCGACCACCTGGTACGGCCTGGTCGGGCCGGGCAAGCTGTCGGCGCAGATCGCCGACAAGGTCAATCGCGACGTCAACACCGTGCTCGCCCAGCCCGACGTGCAGGAGAAGCTCGACACCTACGGCGCCGAGGACGGCGGCGGCTCGCGCGAGAAGTTCCGCCAGTTCATCGCCACCGAGCTCGTCAAGTGGGCCAAGGTGGTGAAGGACGGCAAGGTGAAGATCGACAGCTGACGGGTATCCTCGGGCGCTCGCGCTCGCCCTCGCCCTCCCCGATCGCAACGATCCTCTCGCCATGAGCCTGCCGCATTTCATCCACGAGAGCCTCGACGAGATCCTGGCCGAATGGGAGCGCGACGGCGGCTCGGCGCACGGGCCCGAGCCGGCAGCGCGGCGCCTGCACTTCGGCAAGGTGCTGCAGGCCGTCGCCGAGGAGATGAAGCGGATCAAGGCGGCGGAGCCGTCGGCCAAGGGGATGGCCGAGGCCGCCGGGCGCCAGCAGGGCGGCGAAACGCCCGCCGCGCCGCACTCGCACGCGAGCCAGCTCGTCGACGACTACGCCTCGCTGCGCGCCTCGGTCGTTCGCCAGTGGCGGCGCAAGCACCCGACGCCGAGCGGCGCAGACCTCGACGACCTCGTCCACTTCAACGAGGCGATGGACCGCAGCCTGGCCGAGCTGGCCGCGACCTTCTCGCCGCCGGCAGCGCAGCCGCAGCCGCTCTTCCTCGGCGTCCTCAACCACGAGCTGCGGACGTCGGTGGCGTCGATCCTGATGTCGGCGCAGGTGCTGATGCATCGCAGCGCGCCGGCTTCGCCGGAAGCGAAGGCGGCGCAGCGCATCCTGCGGAGCTGCCAGCAGGTCCGGCAGACGCTCGACGCGCTCTCCGACTTCACCAAGGTCCCGCTCGGCGAGCACCTCGAGATCGATCGCGTCGCCGACGACATGGGCGTGCTCTGCCGGCAGGCGCTCGACGCCTTCGCCCGCATCGATCCGGAGCGCCGCGTCCGCCTCACGTCCGACGGCGACCTGAGCGGCAACTGGGACACGACGCGGATCCGCGAGGCGGTCGGCGGCCTGCTCGCCAACGCGGCGCGCTTCGCCTCGCGCGGCTCGACCGTGACGATCGCGGTCGACGGCCATGGCAGCGACGAGGTGAAGGTCACCGTGCACGGCGACGGCACGCCGATCGACGTCGAGACGCTGCAGACGATCTTCGATCCGGTCGCGCGCGTCGAGTCGGAGAACGCGACCTACGCCGGCCTCGGCCTCGGCCTCTTCATCGTCCGCAAGATCGTCGACGCGCACGGCGGCCAGGTCAGCGTCGAGGCATCGAGCGACGCCGGAACGACGTTCACGATGGTGCTGCCGCGGCGCGGCTAGCGCGCCTCCCGGTCGCGGCGTAGGCGGCGATCGCGAGCAGCGCCAGGCACCAGACGATGAGCGCACCCGACGGCAGATCGAGCGCCGACGACAGGACCAGGCCCGCCGCATAGCCGAGCACGCCGATCGCGTAGGCGACGATCAGCCGCGCGCGCGGCGCGAGCCGGCGCGAGCCGAGCGCCGGGACGATCAGCGTCGCGAAGACGAGGTAGACGCCGATCAGCTGCACCGACGCCGTCACCGCGAGCGCGAAGACGACGTAGAAGACGAGCTGCGGCAGGCGGCCGCGCCAGGTCCACAGCACCGCCAGCGTGACGCCGCTGACCGCGAGCGGCACGACGAGCTGGCGGTAGCCGACCCAGAGGATCTGGCCGGCGAGCAGGTCGCGCAGGTACTCGCCGCCGTGCGGGTTCTTGGCGAGCAGCAGGATGCCGCCGGTGGCGGCGAGGACGAAGACGACGCCGATCTGCGCCTCCTGGACCTCGGGCCACTTGCGCTCGGTCCAGGTCAGGAGCAGCGAGCCGGCGAGCGCGGCGAGCGCGGCGGCGACCTGCACCTGCCAGCCGCCGGGCTCAATGTCCGCCAGGCCAGCGACGATGACGCCGAGGCCGGCGATCTGCGCGATCGCGAGGTCGATGAAGACGATGCCGCGGCTCAGGACGCGGATGCCGAGCGGCACGTGCGTCGCCAGCACGAGCAGGCCGGCGAGGAACGCCGGCAGCAGGATCGACGCGTCGACCGCCGACCAGTTCACTTCGCCGTCCCGGCGCCGAGCAGCAGCTCGATGCTGCTGTCGAAGAGGCCGAACAGGTCGCTCGCCTTGTCGTTGCCGCCGACCGTGAACGGCAGGACGACGGCCGGGATGCGGGCGTGCTCCGAGAGCCACTGCGACGCGCGCGGATCCTCGTACGCGCCGCGCACGACCAGCTTCGCCGGCTGCTGCGCGAGCTGCGTGTTGAGGCTGCTCAAGTAGCCGCCGCTCGGCTCGACGCCGGGCTTCGGCTGCAGCGTCGCGACCTCGCGAACGCCGAGCCAGCTCCAGAGGTAGGTCATGTTCTTGTGGTGGGCGACGACCGGCATGCCGCGCAGCGGCTGCGCCTCCTGCTCCCACTTGCGCATCGCCTCGGTCCAGCGCGACGAGAACGCGGCGAGACGCTGCTGATACATCGGCGCGTTGGCGCCGTCGATCTGCGCCAGCCGCGCCGCCAGCGCGGTCGCGACCCGGGCGACGTTGCGCGGGTCGAGGTGGATATGCGGATTGCCGGCAGCGTGGACGTCGCCCTCGCTGCGGTCGAGGCGGGTCGGCACCTCGAGCGGCGTGACGAATCGCCCGGCCTCGAAGTTGGCCGGCGCGCCGACCGCGAGGCGCGGATTGCCCGACTGCTGGATCAGCAGCGGCAGCCAGCCGATCTCGAGCTCCATCCCCGTGCAGACGAGCAGGTCGGCGTTCCTCATGCGCGCGATCAGGCTCGGCCGCGCCTCGATGTGATGCGGGTCCTGCAGCGCCGTCGTCGTCGACGAGACGTTGACCTTGTCGCCGCCGAGCTCCTTGGCGAGCGCGGCCCACTCGGGCTCGCAGGTGACGACGTTGAGCGCCGCCTGTGCCGGCACGGCGACGAGCGCAGCGACGGCGAGCAGCAGGCCCTTGAGAAGCGAAGTCATGGCGTGTTCCTAGAAGGTGTGCGCACCATGAGCGCCGAGGCTCATGATGTACTGGAGGAAGATTTGGCGATCGATCGCCGCCGGGTTGCTGCGGTCGGCGCCGAGCTGGAGGCGAAAGCGGCTGAACTCCGACGGCGAGTAGTCGAACATCAGCGACGTGCGCGACGGGCGGGCGCTCTGCAGGATCGGGAAGTCGGCCGCGCTCAGGCCGCCGCTCTCGACCTGGCCGATGTGCGGCGTTCCCGAATCGAGGCGGTCGTAGCGCGCACCGACGCGCCACATCGGCATGAACTGGTACACGGCCTGCAGGTACCAGCCGTTCTGCACGGCGCGGTAGTCGCCGGTCGAGGTCGGCCCGGCCGCGGCGAGGATGTCGTGGCTCAGGCTGCCGCGCTCGCGCCGCTGGAAGAACTCGCCTTGCAGGATGAAGTTGCGCTGGCGCGCATTGCCGCCGGGAGCCCACTTGTAGATGCCGTCGAGGCCCCAGGTCTGCGTGTGCCCGCTGAAGCTGTTGCTGACCGGGATGCCGGCGCCGTTGACGTCGTCGTAGCGGCGATCGTCGGCGCGGTTCGTGAGCAGCGACGCACCGACGCGCCAGCTCGCGCTCGCGCCGATGTCGTCGCCGACGTGGGCGAAGAGCGTCCCCGAGCCGATGCCGTTGCGGCCGCCGCCGCTGCCGGGGAACGACGTTCCCGAGCCGATCTCGGCGCCGATCTCGACGAAGCGATCGGTCGGCGCGACCCAGCGCATCTGCACGCCGTCGGTCTTGATCGGCCCGCCGAAGAACGCCTGGTAGACGAGCGGCGCGTCGATGAAGTCCCAGGTGTGGGCGTGGTGCTCGTTGAGGTAGCCGATGCCGGAAAGAAAGCGGCCGACGCGCAGGTTGCCGCCCTCGACGAGGCCGCCGCTCTGGAACCAGGCTTCCTCGATGCTCAGGCTGTTGTCGGCTGCGAACGACGTCGTCAATTGGCCCGAGAACGTCGGGTCGATGCTGGCGCTGATGCCGAGCTCGGATTCGCCGATGCCGAAGCCGCGTCGGCCCGGGCCGACGTCGCCGCCGGTCGGAACGAAGCCCTGCAGACGGTAGGTGTCGGGGTTGCGCGAGAGGTTGGCGTAGCTGCCGGCGAGAATCAGCGAGATCGCCGGATTGAATGCCGTCGCCGCGGCCCGCGCCGGCGTCGCGGCGGCGACCGGTGCGGCCGCATCCGCCGCCGCGGCGCTCGGCGCAGGCACCACCGCCGCCGGCGCCGACTGCGCCTGCTGCAGCTCGGCGATGCGCTTTTCGAGCGCCTGCAATCGCGCCTCGTAGGCCTGGCGCAATTCGGCGAGCTGGCTCTTCACCTGCGCCAGCTCGGTCGGCGCGGCGTCGGCGGCGCCGGCATGCGATGACAGGCACAGGAGACCGGCGCCGCAGACGGCGGCCATTCGTTGCATGGACATGGAAAGCTCCTGAGGAGATGACGCGAAAGGACGAACGCTCGCAAGCGCTCGTCGCGGCCCCCATCGGGGCCGACGGCTCAGCTCAGCTCGGCGGGAGGGGCACGCGCGTCGTACGCGCTCGCGGCGCGCGCCGCGGCATCGATCGATGCCGCAGCGAGGTACGAAGGCGGCGACGCTTCGAGGGCGAGCCACTCGAAGCTCGACGGCAGCGCCGCGGCGAGCTGGGCGAACGCCAGGCAGCTCTCGCAGACCTTGGCCGCGGTGTGCTTGCGCTTGTCGCCTTCGCCCGAATGCTGCGCGCTGCCGGGCAGGCTGTGCGACAGCGCGTGCACCATCGACATCTGCGGCGCGAGCAGCACCGCCCAGGCCAGGACCAGGACGCGCCAGGAACGAAGCAGCTTCGCCATCACGGCCGCGAGATTAGCACCGCGGCAGGCCGTCTCGCGCGGGCGGCGCGAAGGGGTCTTGACGACACGACTTGGCGCCGGCGCCCGGGTATGTTGTGATGCCGGCGTCGTGGATCTCATCATTGCCAGCGCCGTCGGCGCGTTCGCGGGCCTTCTGGCGAGCCTGCTGCTGCGCGCTCGACGCTGGTCTCGCGTGCTCGCCAACGTCGTCGTCGGCATGGCCGGCGCGGCGCTCACGGCATGGTTCCTCGCGCCGCTCGCCGCCCGACCGAATCCCGGCTCGATGACGTCGCCGGAGCTGGCCGGCGCTGCCTTCGGATCGGTCTTCCTGCTCGCCCTCTTCACGCTGGTGTGGCCGCCGCGCCGGCAAAAAGGCGGCAAGCGGTGACGGACCCCGACACCGCGGCCGCGCGTGCCGGCCGAAGCCGTCCATCGCAAGCGACGCTCGCGGTGCAGCTGTTCATCGGCGTCGTCCTGCTGCTCATGGTGTGGCGGCTTCGGGACGTCGTCCTGCTCAGCTTCGCCGCGATCATCGCCGCGGCCTTCCTGCGCGGCCTCGCCGCACCGGTGGCGCGGTACATGCGGCTGCCGTCGCGACTCGCGATCATGCTCGTCGTCGTCGTCCTCGCGGCCGTGCTCCTGGCCGCGTTCTGGCTCACCGGCCAGCCGATGCTGCAGCAGCTGCAGGAGCTTCGCAACACCGTGCCGCGCGCCTGGGCCACGGCGCTGCGCTGGCTCGACGCGCAGCCGTTCGGCCCGCAGCTCCGCAACTGGACGAGCTCGGTGAACGACCTGAAGGTGCCTTGGTCCAGCTTGGCCGGCGTCGCATCGGCGGCGACGAGCGCCATCGCCGACGTCTTCTTGGTGCTCCTCCTCGGCATCTACCTCGCGTTCGACCCGGTGCTCTATCGCAACGGCTTTCTTCGCCTCGTACCGCCAGCGCGCCGCGCCGAGATCAGCGCCGCCCTCTCGCAAAGCGGCAAGGCGCTGCAGCGCTGGATGCTCGGCCAGGGCCTGACGATGCTCATCGTCGGCACGACCGTCGGCATCGGCCTCGCCTTGCTCGGCATGCCGCTCGCCGCGGCGATGGGCTTGATCAGCGGCCTGCTCGAGTTCGTTCCGTTCTTCGGCGCGATCGCCTCGGCGCTGCTCGGCACGCTGCTCGCCTTCGCGCAAGGCCCGGAGCAGGCGCTCTACGTCGCGATCTTCTTCTTCGTCATCCAGCAGCTCGAGGGCAACGTCGTCATTCCGATGGTGCAGCGCTGGGCCGCGGAGCTGCCGCCGGTGCTCAGCCTGCTCGCGGTCGTCGTCTTCGGAACCTTGTTCGGCGTCGAAGGCATCATCCTCGGCACGCCGCTGATGGTCGTCGCGATCGTCCTGATCAGGAAGCTCTACGTCGAGCACCTCGAGCACTAGTTGCGGCGCTCTCCCCCGGGCGGCGGCACGGCGACCGGCGCGACCTCGACCTTGGCGACGCCCTCCTTCGGCGTGATGCCGATCTTGCTGGCCGTCTCCGGCGACAGGTCGACGATGCGGCCCTTCGCGTACGGGCCGCGGTCCTGGATCGTCACCGTCGCGCTCCGCCCGGTCTTCAGGTTGGTGACCTTCGCCTCGGTGCCGAGCGGCAAGGTCTTGCTCGCCGCGTTGTCGTTGCGCGGATCCATGCGCGCGCCGTCGGCCATCTTGCGCCCCGCGAACCTGCGCGCGTAGACCGACGCCGTGCCGACGCGCTTGCGGCCGGAGCGATCGAGTCTCGGCGCAGGCGCCGGCGCATCGCCCGTCAGGCCGGCGTCGCGCGTCGCCTGCGGGTGCGCCGAGGCTGCGCTGGCGACGCCGGCGACCAGGGCGCCGAGGCCGGCCAGAAGCATCCGGCGAAGACAGTGCATGACGAAGCGCTCGTGCATGGGCGCGACTGTGGCGCAGGGACCGAAGCCGGCGCAGTCGGCCGACTGCGAAGCTCCGCGTAGGACGAACCCGGAGCGAACCGGCCTGCCGCTCGGCCGACACGCGACGCATCTCGGCGCGCCGCCTGCAGGCGCCTCAGCCCTGCAGAACCGTCCTCGTCGTCTGGCCCGAGGTCGAACGGGGCAAGCGCACCGTGAACGTGGTCCCGGTGTCGCTCGACGTCGCGTCGATCTCGCCCCCGTGCGCCTTCGCGACCTCGCCGCAGATGAAGAGGCCGAGGCCGAGGCTGCCCTCCTCCTCGGGACGACCGGCGCCCCGCCGCAGGGGATCGAACAAGAGCCTCAACGCCGAGGAAGCGATCGGTTCGCCCTGGTTCTCGACCCGGAACAGGACGGCATCGTCGCGGCCGTCGGCAGTGACGCGCACCGTCGATCCGGGCTTGCCGTAGCGCAGCGCGTTCACCACGAGATTGCTGACGACCTGGTGCAGCCGCCCCTCGTCCCAGTGGCCGCGAAGATCGCCGGTCAGGCCGAGCTCGATCTCGCGATCCGGATAGGCGCTTCGCAACTGCTGCACCTCGTCCTCGAGGATGTCGCGCAGGTCCATGTCCGAAGGGATGATGTACAGGCCGAGACCCAGCCGTTTCCGGTTGAAGTCGGTCAGGTCGTCGAGCAGCGCCCTCATCCTGGCGCCGCTCCTGATCAGCATGCCGGCGGCCAGCGAGACATCCTCGCCTGCATTGAGCTTCTTCAGGTGATGAGCCGTCAGCTGGATGGCATTGAGGGGGTTCCTCATGTCGTGGCCGAGGATGCCGAGCAGGAGATTGCGGGCGCGCTCCTGTTCCGCGCTGAAGAACGCGACCGACTCGCAGACGGCTT
The DNA here is from genome assembly GCA_035995885.1 of Caldimonas sp. Taxonomy (GTDB): domain Bacteria; phylum Pseudomonadota; class Gammaproteobacteria; order Burkholderiales; family Burkholderiaceae_C; genus Schlegelella_A. The sequence goes on from DASYKC010000074.1 coordinate 8,261, forward strand.
GATCGATGGCTTCGTTGAAGCGAATCATCTCGGCGAGATCGGTGGGGCGCGGATCGCCTTCGTCCACCCACAAGGCGAGAACCGAGGCCCGCAAGGCGCGGTACTCGGCGGCCATCTCGTTGATGTCGAAGCCACCGCGGGCACGCAGAAGCGCGTGGGTCTGCGCTGCCGTCTCGCAAGCATCGATGGGCGGCGCCAGACCCTTGCCTTTCAGGTCGCGAGCCGCCGACGTCTGCGCCGATGAGAGATCCTTGCAGACCGCCCGGAGGATCTGCTCGGCGTCGTCGCGCAGCTCGGCCAGGCTCATGGCACGGGCGTTGGCAAGCCCGCCGGCGAACTGTTCCCATCGAACCAGGATCTTCTCCAGGTGCTGGAGGATGAAGTCTGCGAGTCCCATGCGTGTTCCCTGCAGACCGGCGGCGCTCGGTTCACGTCCGGTCGGGCAACGAACCGTCTCGAAGTCCTTCGATCGTCTTCAGGATGATGTCGCGGTGGCCCTCGAAGGCCACCAGGGTTTCCTTGAGCGTCTCCAGACGATCCCTGGAACCGGCGGGCTGGTCGACGCCGGTCGCTGAACTCTCGACCCGGGCGATGTTGTCGCGCGCGAGAGCGATGTGCCTGTCGGCTTCGGCCAGGTGCTCGAGCTCAACTTCCATGTCGGGCATCAAGATCTCCGTCTGCCGAGGCAGTCTAAGGTAAGGAGGGAGCGTCGATTACACGCCAATGGCAAGCCCTGTTCCCGGCGGCGCCCGGCACGAGGATCCAGCTCGCCGGTTCGATGTCTTCATCGGCGCGCCGCGTCCGGCCCGTCTCACATCGACATCGGCATGGGCGGCGGCGTGATCCCGAGCGCCGCGACGATCAGGATCACCGCAAAGCCCAGCGCTTGTTCGATCCACACGTTCCGCCGCAGCCTGCGAGCGGCGCTTCCAGCCAGGCCGGGGTCGTCGCGGGCGGCGCCCAGGGCCGGCGTCAGCCGCATGCGATTGACGGCGGCGATGGCGAGCATCGCGGCGAAGAGCAAGATCTTCGCGAGCAGCAATTTCCCGTAGGCCGTGTCGACGAGAGACAGCGGTGTCGGCAGCAGGAAGTACGCGTTGACGATGCCGGTGGCGACCAGGACGCCGACGCATCCCGCCGCGAGGTTTCCGAAGCGAGCGGCAATGCGGGCGCATCGTCTCGCTTCATGCGACGCCGGGCCGCCGCCGAGGCGACCGAGGACCGCGGCAAGGGGCGCGAGGCCACCGAGCCAGGCGCCGGCGGCCAGGAGGTGAGCGGCATCGCAGGCGTGATGAATCCAGCCCTCGACGCCGATCTCCGCGTTCGCATGTCCGGCCCAGGCGAGGCTGGCGAGGAGCGCGCCTGCGACCAACGCGGCGAGGAGCCAGGCCGAGCCGGGTCGCTCGGAACCTTCGAGCCAACCCAGCCAGAGCCCGAGCAGCGCCAGCGCGAGCACGGCGCGAAGCGACCACGCCTGCCCGAACACCGTAGCGGCGAGCACGTTCGCGAGGGTCGAGGGGGTCACGGCCTCGGCGAAGGGCCGGCCGCTCATCCCGACCGCCGCAAGCACCAGCCAGAGCGCACCGGACACCATCGTCGCGGCCCACGCCGTGGCGATGACGGGAGACCGCCGGCGATGGATGGCCGTCGCCGCCTCGCCGGCGAGGGACCGCTCGTCCGCCCTTCGGCCCTCGACAGCGACGAAACCCGCGAACACGATCTCGCCGAAGAGCACGATCGCGGCGCCGTAGTGCACGGCGCGGACCGCGACGAGCAAGGCCTCGGGCGAGATCATGGGCGCGGCCTAGGGCGACACGTCGAATACGAAGTCGCCCTCGGTCGCATGGGTGTCGACCGAGACGACGCGCCAGACGACCCGGTATCGCCCCGGAGGAACCGGCGCCAGCGACGCAGTGAGGTGCTTGCGATCCTTCTTGTCGACGGCCACGTCGCGACGGTCGACCTGGCGACCGTTGGCGTCGACGACGCGCAGCGTCGAGAACGCGGCCTCCAGCGGCTCGCTGAACCACAGCTCGACGCGACCCGGCGCGACGCCGACGCTGCCGCCGACCGGCGGCACGGCGTGATCGAGCATGGCATGGGCGAGCACCGCCGTCGAGAGCGCCAATCCGAGAACGAGGCTTCCGGCCCGAGCGAGGAGTTTCATCTTCACCCTCCGATGAGCGGTTTGCCGAGACTCTTCGGAAAGAGATCGTCGAGGAAGAAATGCAATTGCAGGAGGACGCCGGTGCGGTGGCCGCTGCTGCGGTTCATGGGCACGACCGCCTCGATGCCGAACTGCATCGTTCGCCCCGGAAAGAGGATGCCGGGGTTGACGGTTCCCGTCGTCGGACCGCGGCCGCGATCGAGCGGCTTCTCCAGCGCGACTTCGACGATCGGGATGGCGTTGCGCAGCGGCCCGGGCAGGCCGATGTCCTTCACGAACGCATGGAGGTACGGGAGGCTGTATTCCAGCGCGAACCCCAGCTTGAGGACATGCGGGTGGCGTTCGGTCACCGGATTGCCGTCGTCGTCGAGCGAGGTGCTGCTCGAGCGCGTCGGAACGCCGACGCCGGCGCTGCCCGTGATGGCGAAAGGCCGCATGAACCTGAATTCTTCGGGCAGATCGCCGAGGCCGCGGCCGATGAAGAGCGTCGGCGTGAGGGTGCTGAAGGACTCGGCGCCGACGCGGCGCGCACCCGTGCCGCCGAGGTCCGCGTCGACCCCGACCGACAGGATCGTCTCGTGCACGTCGCTCTTGAAGAACTGGTACTTGACGTTCAGGGCGAAGTTGTCGAAGCCCTGCTGGCGCGAGCCGCCGCGGGGCTCCTGGCGAAGCCAGCTCGCACCGGCGCCGATGCCGAAGGCGGTGGTGATGCGCTTGCTGAAATCCACCGAGGCGCTGGTGTCCAGGCTCGACGACGGATCCTCGCCCGTCCTTTGCCTCGAGACGGTCGGCAGCGACAGCTCGTCGGCGACGAACGGATCGTCGGTCGCGAGCGTCGCCGGAAAGAAGCGCTTGCCGGCAAAGCCGTGCGCGAACGCCGGTGCCGCCGAAGCCGTGGCTGCGACGAGCACCACCAGGGCGCCGAGGGTTGCGGGGCGGAACGCGCCGGAAGACGCAGTCGGCGGCAATGGGCATCGGGCACCCGAGGCGGACGCCCGGAGCGCCGCCTTGACAGGAAGTCGAGTCATTTCGAGTTCTCTCTTTCGTTGTGAGCCGGTGGCGACGACATCGCGCGCCGCGACGTCGCGGCGACGGCTCGATCCAGGACGAGACGAGGAATGCCCGAACGCAGCCGAACAGGCCGCGGTCGACGAGGCCGAACGGATCAGCCGCGTCGTCGGGATCCCGGTTACTCAGGCCAGGAGAGGCGGGCCCCGCGAGCTCGCCGGCGACCAGTCGCAGCGAAGCCGCGGCAGCGCCGCAACGACGCATCGAGGCGCCGGATGCGTGCACTCGACGAACGCCGCCAGAACGGGGCGTTCCTGCACGAAGGCAAACGCACCGGCCGCGAGGAGGCACAGGCCGCAGTGCTCGAGCGCGTGCTCATGCGCCGGCACGGGCACGGGCGCGGAGGGCATCCGACGGTCGCCAGACATCGAGCCCGGCGCCATCGCCATGTCGTGATGGTGATGCGCCGCGCCCATCGCGGGTGAAGCCGCCAGCGCCGAGACGGCAGACCCGGGTCCGACCGGCGAATGCGAGGCCGCCGCCGCGAGAGTCGAACCGACGGCCGGCAGCAGCAGGCGCGACAGCGTCGGGCCGCCGGCCAATGCCGTGATCGCCAGCAAGGCCAGCCAGGCACAGGCGCGAAGATGGCGGCGAACGGCGCGCATCGTCGGACTTTAGTCGACTCGCCGCCGAACGCGTCGCGCCATCGTCGGCGCCGGAATCCGTTCGACCACGCGCCGCGTACCATCGGACGCCGCTTTCTTCCTGTGTCCGTGGCTCGAAGCTTCCCATCAGCGTTCTTGCGCGCCCACCGACCCGCCGTGGTTTGGTGGATGGCGTGCCTCGTCTTCGTCCAGGCGATGGCCGTCGGCATCGCGTCGACCCTCGGACCGGCGCATTCGCACCCACCCGCTTCGAGGCCCCTCGTCCTCGAGGACTTGCGACGGACGCCGTCGCGTCTCGAGCACCGTCCGACTCATGTCTTGACGGGCCTCGGTCACTTCCATCGCTTCGATGCATCGCAACGCCATTACCACGCCCGCGATGACGGCAGCGTCACGCTCGCGCACGACGGCTCGGCGCAGCTGGCCGACGAGAGCGACGGCGCGGCGACCCCGGCCTTGACGTTGCTGGCGCTTCTTCCCGCCTTGTCGGTGGCGCTCGCCGGTGGAGATCGCTCGGCGCCGGTGGCTCGGGCCGCCTGGCCGCTCATCACCGACGACCCCCGGCCTCTCGAGCGACCGCCCCGGCCCGGCTGACGCCGCTGGCGCAAGTCGCCTTGGCCTTGTCGGCAAGGAAGCGCTTGTGCGCCGCGGCGGTGTGCGCGCTCGGCACCCGTTGCGTTCGGCACGGGACGCTGTCCACAGACGAGCCCCAGGGCCCCCATGTTCGATCTCGATCGCCGACCGCGCCGACTCGCCCGGTCCTGTCTCTCTTCAGCCGTGCTCGCAATCTGCGCGCAGGCCGCCGGCGCCCAGCAGCAGCCGGAGAGCAGCTCCGCGGCGCCGAGCGACACGCCGCCGCTAGTCGCCCAGGCCGCGCCGCGACAGCTGCCGCCGGTCACGGTGCAGGGCAACTACCTCAACGCCGTCGGCACCAGCGATGCAGCGAGCGCAGGGACGATCACGTCGAAGCTGCTCGAGAGCCGGCCGACGCTGCGCCCCGCCGAAGTGCTGGAGTTCGTTCCCGGCGTCATCGTCACCCAGCACAGCGGCGACGGCAAGGCCAACCAGTACTTCCTGCGCGGCTTCAATCTCGATCACGGCACCGACTTCGCGGTACACGTGGACGGCGTCCCGGTGAACCTGCGCACGCACGCGCACGGACAGGGCTACACCGATCTCAATTTCCTCATCCCCGAGTTCGTCCGCGAGGTGGCTTACAAAAAGGGACCCTATTACGCGGATGAAGGCGACTTTGCCTCGGCCGGCGCTTTCCACATGGCGCTCTTCGACCGGCTCGACCGCGGCTTTCTCACCCTGGAGGGCGGCACCGATGGCTATGCGCG
>DASYKC010000075.1:0-49689 GCA_035995885.1 Caldimonas sp.
GGCCGACGAGCACATGCGCAGCGCGACCGCGTCTTTCGCCGGCAGCGCCGGCGACGCGAGCATGCCGGCGAAGCCGGTCGGCGCGCCGAAGAAGACGGTCGGGCGCAGGTCGGCGTCGCTGCGCGCGCCGGCGCCGCTCGCGCTCGCGGTCCAGCGCCTGAAGACCGCGTCGGGCGTCGGCCGCTCGGCCATCAGGACGACGCTCGCGCCGACCGAGAGCGGAAAGGTCAGCGCGTTGCCGAGGCCGTAGGCGAAGTAGAGCTTGGCCGCGGAGAAGCAGACGTCGCGCTCGCTCAGGGCGAGCACGCCCTTGCCGTAGAGCTCGGCGGTCCACCATGCGTTGGCGTGCGTGTGCACGGTGCCCTTCGGCCTGCCGGTCGATCCCGACGAGTAGAGCCAGAAGGCAGGATCGTCGCCGCGCGTCGGCGCCGGCGCGGCGAGCGGTTTGGTCTGGGCGACGAGCGCCGCGAAGTCGAGCGAGGGCGCGCCGGCGGCATCGTTGGCGCCCGAGAGCGCACCGGTGGCAGCCGCGACGATCACGACCTCGACTTCGTTCGTGGCCTGGGCCATCGCCTTGCGCAAGGTTGGCTCGAGCGACGCCGAGACGATCGCCGCCTGGGCGCGGCTGTGCGCGAGCATGTAGGCGTAGTCGGCGACGGTGAGCAGCGTGTTGACGGCGACCGGGACGACGCCGGCATAGAGCGCGCCGAGGAAGGCGACCGGCCACTCGTTGCAGTCGAGCATGAGGAGCAGGACGCGTTCCTCGCGGCGAACGCCGAGCGCGCGCAGGGCGGCGGCGAAGCGGCGCGAACGGTCCTCGAGATCGCCGTAGGCGAGCGTGCCGCGGTCGTCGACATAGGCGATCTTGCCGGCGCGGCCGCGGTTGGTCGCGAACAGGTGCTGGGCGAGGTTGAGAATCTCGGGCGGCTCGGTCATGTCAAGCACTATACTGCATGCATGGCGCCGTCGACCAAGGATCCTTTCCTGCTCGCCCTCGGCGAGCGCGTCCGCCTCTTGCGCGCGCGCCGCGGCCTGACGCGCAAGTCGATCGCCAAGGCATCGGGCGTCTCCGAGCGCCACCTCGCCAACCTCGAATACGGCGTCGGCAATGCCTCGATCCTGGTCCTGCAGCAGGTCGCCGGCGCGCTCGACTGCGACCTCGCCGAGCTCGTCGGCGACGTCTCGACCAGCTCGCCCGAGTGGCTGATGCTGCGCGAGGCGCTGCGCGGCAAGAGCGACGCCGACCTGCGCCGCGCCCGCATCGCGATCGCGCAGCTCTTCGGCAGCGACGGCGTCGATCCGGCGCGCGGCCGCCGCATCGCCCTGGTCGGCCTGCGCGGCGCCGGCAAGTCGACGCTCGGCCGGCTCCTTGCCGAGGCGCTCGAGCTGCCGTTCGTCGAGCTGAGCCGCGAGGTCGAGCGCATCGCCGGCTGCAGCATCCGCGAGATCCACGACCTCTACGGCAGCAACGCCTATCGCCGCTACGAGCGGCGCGCCCTCGACGAGACGGTGCGCCTGCACGCCGAGGCGGTGATCGCGACGCCGGGCGGCATCGTCGCCGAGCCGGCGACCTTCGACGCGCTGCTCGCCCACTGCACGACGGTCTGGCTGCAAGCCTCGCCCGAAGAGCACATGGCGCGCGTCGCGGCGCAGGGCGACACGCGGCCGATGGCGCAGAGCCGCGAGGCGATGGCCGACCTGCGCCGCATCCTGGTCGGCCGCGCCGCCTTCTACGCCAAGGCCGATGCCAGCTTCGACACCTCGGGCCGCAGCGAGGCGGAGAGCTTCGCCGAGCTGCTCGCGCTCGTCGGCGACCTGCTGGCGCGCGCCGACAGGCCGCTGCCTTCTCGCATGCATAAAACTGCAGCTTCGGCGTGACGCTTCACAAAACATGCACTATGATGCAAGCCAGCGCGGTCGTTCGGGCCGCTTCTGAAGGGAGTTCCGATCCATGGACAGCACCGCTCCGCCGCCGCGCGTCGACTACCGCACCGAGCCTTCGCAGTACAGCCACTGGAAGCTGTCGGCCGAGGGCGCGCTCGCCCGCCTGACGCTCGACGTCGCCGAAGACGCCGGCATCCGGCCCGGCTACAAGCTCAAGCTCAACAGCTACGACCTCGGCGTCGACGTCGAGCTCGCCGACGCGCTCAACCGCATCCGCTTCGAACACCCGCAGGTGCGCTCGGTGATCGTCACCAGCGCCAAGGACCGCGTCTTCTGCTCGGGCGCCAACATCTTCATGCTCGGCGTCTCGAGCCACGCCTGGAAGGTGAACTTCTGCAAGTTCACCAACGAGACGCGGAACGGCATCGAGGACACGTCGCAGCATTCCGGGATCAAGTTCGTCGCCGCCGTCAACGGCGCGTGCGCGGGCGGCGGCTACGAGCTCGCGCTCGCGTGCGACGAGATCGTCCTCGTCGACGATCGCTCGTCGTCGGTGTCGCTGCCGGAGGTGCCGCTGCTCGGCGTGCTGCCGGGGACCGGCGGCCTGACCCGCGTCACCGACAAGAGGAAGGTCCGCCACGACCGTGCCGACATCTTCTGCACCAGCGTCGAAGGCGTTCGCGGCCAGCGCGCCGTCCAGTGGCGCCTGGTCGATTCGATCGCCAAGCCGGCGCAGTTCGCCGCCGCCGTGCACGAGCGCGCCGAAAGGCTCGCCGCGACGAGCCCGCGCTCCACGGACGCCGACGGCGTCGCGCTGCCGCGCCTCGAGCGCGCGGAGAGCGCCGACGCGATCCGCTACGAGCACGTCGCCATCGCGATCGACCGCGACCGGCGCACAGCGACGTTCGTCGTCAAGGCGCCGACCGGTGCGCAGCCCGCCGACATCGCCGCGATCGAGGCGGCAGGTGCCGCCTGGTGGCCGCTGGCGATGGCGCGCCAGCTCGACGACGCGATCCTGACCTTGCGCACCAACGAGCTCGACCTCGGCACCTGGATCCTGAAGACCGAAGGCGATCCGGCCGCCGTGCTCGCCGCCGACCGGTCGATGCTCGCCAACAACGACCACTGGTTCGTGCGCGAGACGATCGGCATGCTGCGCCGCACCTTCGCCCGCCTCGACGTCTCGTCGCGGACCCTCTTCGCGCTGATCGAGCCCGGCTCGTGCTTCGCCGGCGTCCTCGCCGAGCTCGCTTTCGCCGCCGACCGCGCCTACATGCTGGCGCTGCCCGACGAGCCCGAGAAGGCGCCGAGGCTCCAGCTCGACGAATTCAATTTCGGCCCGCTGCCGCTCGTCAACGAGCAGTCGCGCCTGGCGCGCCGCTTCTACGACGAGGCCGAGCCGCTCGCCGCCGCCCTCGACACGGTCGCCGATCCGGCGCGCGGCGCGCTCGGCCAGGCGCTCGACGCCGACGCCGCGCTCGCGCTCGGCCTCGTCACCGCCGCGCCCGACGACATCGACTGGGACGACGAGATCCGCATCGCCCTCGAGGAGCGCGCGGCGATGTCGCCCGACGCGCTCACCGGCCTCGAAGCGAACCTTCGCTTCGGCCCGAAGGAGAACATGGCGACGCGGATCTTCGGGCGGCTGACCGCGTGGCAGAACTGGATCTTCCAGCGGCCGAATGCGGTCGGGCCGAAGGGCGCGCTCAAGGTCTACGGCACCGGCGAGAAGGCCGGCTTCGATTTCACGCGGGTCTGACGCGGACCCTCTCATTCATCGAGACATCGCCATGTCCATCGACTACACGCAGAAGATCCCGAACAACGTCGACCTCGCCGACGACCGCACGCTGCAGCGCGCGCTCGAGCAGTGGCAGCCGAACTTCATCACCTGGTGGGACGACGTCGGCCCCGAAGGCTCGACGAACCACGAGGTCTACCTGCGCACCGCGACCAGCGTCGACCCGCAGGGCTGGGCCCACTTCGACTACGTCAAGATGCGCGACTACCGCTGGGGCATCTTCCTCAACCCCGGCGACGCGAACCGCGAAGTCGCCTTCGGCGACCACAAGGGCGAGACCGCCTGGCAGGACGTTCCCGGTGAGCATCGCGCCAATCTGCGCCGGATCATCGTCACGCAGGGCGACACCGAGCCGGCGTCGGTCGAGCAGCAGCGCCACCTGGGCCTGACGGCGCCGTCGATGTACGACCTCAGGAACCTGTTCCAGATCAACGTCGAGGAAGGCCGCCATCTCTGGGCGATGGTCTACCTGCTGCAGAAGTTCTTCGGCCGCGACGGCCGCGAGGAAGCCGCCGCCTTGCTCGAGCGCACCTCGGGCGACGCCAACAACCCGCGCATCCTCGGCGCCTTCAACGAGAAGACGCCCGACTGGCTGGCGTTCTTCATGTTCACCTACTTCACCGACCGCGACGGCAAGTTCCAGCTCGCCGCCCTCGCCGAGAGCGCCTTCGATCCGCTGGCGCGAACGACGAAGTTCATGCTCACCGAGGAAGCGCACCACATGTTCGTCGGCGAGAGCGGCGTCTCGCGCGTCCTGCAGCGCACGGCGCAGGTCATGAACGAGCTGAAGACCGACGACGCCGCGCTCGTTCGCGCGGCCGGCGCGATCGACCTCGGCACGATCCAGCGCTACCTCAACTTCCACTACTCGGTGACGATCGATCTCTTCGGCGCCGACCAGTCGAGCAACGCCGCGACCTTCTACAGCTCGGGCCTGAAAGGCCGATACGAGGAGGGCAAGCGCGCCGACGACCACGTGCTGAAGGGCCAGACCTACAAGGTGCTCGAGGTCCAGAACGGCCAGCTGGCCGAGAAGGACGTGCCGATGCTCAACGCCCTCAACGAAGTCCTGCGCGACGACTTCATCAAGGACTCGGTCGCCGGTGTCGGCCGCTGGAACAAGGTGCTCGAGAAGGCCGGCCTGACGCAGCGCCTGGTCGTTCCGCACAAGGCGTTCAACCGCAAGATCGGCGCGCTCGCCGGCATCCGGATGTCGCCCGACGGCCGGGTCGTGAGCGGCGAAGAGTGGAAGGCCAAGGAGAACGAGTGGCTGCCGAGCCCGGCCGATTTCGCCTTCGTCGCGTCGCTCATGGGCCCGGTGCTCGAGCCCGGCAAGTTCGCCGGCTGGATCGCGCCGCCGCCGATCGGCATCAACAAGAACCCGGTCGACTTCGAATACGTGCGATTCGGCTGATGATCGCGTGATGGACACCCAGGCCGCCGCGGCGGTGATCAGGCAGCACCTGATCGACCCCGAGATCTGCATCCGCTGCAACACCTGCGAGGCGACCTGCCCGGTCGGCGCAATCACCCACGACGACCGCAACTACGTCGTCCGCGCCGACGTCTGCAATCTCTGCATGGCGTGCATCTCGCCCTGCCCGACCGGCTCGATCGACAACTGGCGCACGGTGCCGATCGCGCGCGCCTACGACATCGCCGAGCAGCTGACGTGGGACGAGCTGCCGCCCGAGCTCACGCCCGAGCAGCTCGCCGCCGTGGGCGTCCCGGCCGAAGCCGCGGCGAGCGCTTCGGCCGAGCCGGTGCTCGCGGTCAAGCCCGAGTCGGCCGCCGGCGAGGCGCCGTTCAACAGCGGCGCCTACGGCTCGACGGTGCCGCCGTGGTCGGCGGCGCATGCGTACACCAACCTGTTCGGGCCGAAGAACCCGACCACCGCGACCGTCGTCGGCAACGTCAACTGCACCGAGGCGGGCTTTCACAACCAGACGCACCACATCGTCCTCGACTTCGGCGCGATCCCGTTCCCGGTGCTCGAAGGGCAATCGATCGGCATCGTGCCGCCGGGGCTCGACGCGACCGGCCGGCCGCACGTCGCGCGCCAGTACTCGGTCGCGAGCCCGAGGAACGGCGAGCGGCCGGGCTACAACAACGTCTCGCTGACGGTCAAGCGCGTCACCGAAGACCATCAGGGCCGGCCGACGAAGGGTGTCGCGTCGAACTATGTGTGCGACCTGCAGGTCGGCGACGCGGTGCAGGTGATCGGCCCGTTCGGCCAGAGCTTCCTGATGCCGAACCATCCGAAGTCGCACCTGGTGATGATCTGCACCGGCACCGGCAGCGCGCCGATGCGGGCGATGACCGAGTGGCGCCGGCGCCTGCGAAAGAGCGGCAAGTTCGAGGGCGGCAAGCTGATGCTCTTCTTCGGCGCGCGGACGCGCGAGGAGCTGCCGTACTTCGGGCCGCTGACGAGCCTGCCGAAGGACTTCATCGACATCAACCTCGCCTTCTCGCGCACGCCTGGCCAGCCGAAGCGCTACGTGCAGGACCTGCTGCACGACCGTGCCGCCGATCTCGTGCCGCTGCTCTCGGACCCGAACGCCCACTTCTACGTCTGCGGCCTGAAGGCGATGGAGGAGGGCGTCGTGCTGGCGCTGCGCGACGTCGCCGTCGGCGCCGGTCTCGACTGGGACGCGAGCCTCGGTCCGGCGCTGAAGCGCGAAGGCCGCCTGCACCTCGAGACCTACTGACGTTCCGGTTCAAAAGAAAACGCGGCCGAGGCCGCGTTTCCTTTGGCGGGCATCGCCGAAGCGATGCCGTCCGCAGCCGAATTACTTGGTCGCTTCCTTGGCCGCTTCCTTCGACTCGTGGGCGGCGTGCTTGGCCTTGGCCTTGTGCACCTTGGCCTTGGCCTTGTGAACGGTCTTCATCGGCTCGTTGCTGACGGCGGCCTTGGCGTTTTCCGTGCCCTGCTTGGCCGTCTCGGCGGTCGCCTTGCCGGCTTCCTTGGCGGCGGTGGTCGCCTGGGCGGAAGCGCCTGCGGCGGCGAAAACCAGAGCGAGTGCGATCAGTGCGTTCTTCATGGGGTGTCCCTTCGGTGGAATGGTTTTGGTTGTCGAAATGTGTGCCGGCGGTTCCGGTTCCGCGCGGGTCGCCACGGCGAGCCGCCGTCCGGAAATTCCGGCCGCCCCCTGAAAACGCCACAGGCCTGTTTTCCGTTGACGCGTCATTGCCGGGCGAGCGCGTGTCGCGGCTTTACAGCAAGGGCCGGCGTGAAGAAGATCGCGGTACGAGAACGAGACAAAGGAGACGACTTCATGAAGCGACGCCATCTGCTGCAGGCCGCATCGGCAGCTCTCGCGCTGCCCGGGCTGGCGACCGCCCAGTCGTATCCGGCCCGGCCGATCCGCTACATCGTCCCGGTCGCGGCCGGCGGCGGCAACGACATGATCGCCCGCGTCGTCACCGAGCGCTGGGGCAAGGCGATCGGGCAGAGCTTCGTCGTCGACAACCAGAGCGGCGGCGGCGGCGTGATCGCGTCGCAGACCACGGCCCATGCAGCCCCTGACGGCTACACCCTCATGCAGGGCTACGTCGCCACCCACGGCACGACGCCGGCAACGCGCCGCGTCAGCTACGACGCGGTCAAGGACTTCACGCCGATCGGCATGATCGGCGCCACGCCCAACGTGCTCGCGATCAACGATAAGGTGCCGGCGAAGAACGTCGGGGAATTCGTCGACTACGTCAGGCGCAACCCCGCCAAGGTGAGCTACGGATCGGCCGGCTTGGGCTCGCTCACGCACCTGACGATGGAGCTGTTCAAGCAGGCGACGGGCGTCTTCATGGTTCACATTCCCTATCGCGGCATCGCGCCGGCCATCACCGATCTCCTCGGCGGGCAGACGCAGGCGATGTTCCCCGGGCTCGCGGCGGCGCTGCCGCACCTGCGCTCGGGCCGCATGCGCGCGCTCGCCGTCACCGGCAAGCAGCGCAGCCCGCAGCTGAAGGACGTGCCGACGATGGAGGAGATCGGCTTCAAGGGCTTCGACGCGATGCAGTGGTACGGCTCGGTCGGTCCGGCGGGAATTCCGGCGGACGTGGTGGCGCGCCTCAACGACACCCAGGTCGCCGTGCTGAAGGCACCCGACCTCGCCGAGAAGCTGGCGGCCGAAGCGGTCGAGCCGTGGCCGATGACGCCCGAGCAGTTCGGCCAGTACATCCGCGACGAGGTCGCGCGCTGGACGGCGCTGGCGAAGGCCCGCAACATCCACCTCGACGAGTGAGCTGCGTCGGGTCGCGCCTGCGCGTTCGCGTCTAGCGCTGGCGCGACGCGGCGGGCGGCGACGGGACGAGCTTCACCTCGACCGAGGTGGGCGGCGCCGGCCGCGCTGGCGCGGCGCGACGCCACACGCCGTTGACGACGACGAAGGTGAGCGCCGCGAAGGCGACGGCGAGCGCGACGGCGATGGCGCGGGCGCGCCGGCTCGGGCCGGCCCAGCGGCCGTCGCCGCGCGCCCGATCAGGCCCGGCTGGCGATGACTCCGACGACATAGAGGACGGTCGCGACGATGACGCCGCGCAACGGCGTGCGGAAGAAATAGCGCCCGGAGAGGACCAGGTAGCCGAGCAGCACGAGCAGGCCCAGCGCGAGTAGGAACCCCGACCGGAACAGCAGCTCGGCGTGGGCCAGGGCGAGGTAGCCGTAGACGGCGCCGAACAGGATGAGCCCGTAGCTGTGGCTGGCGTTGAAGCCGACCCAGCACTTCCACATCGTCGTCTGCCGCGTGATGACCGGCGACACCCCGGCCATGTGGGCCTGCAGCGCCGGGTCGCGCGGCAGCAGCTTCGGGCCGTGGAAGGTGAACAGAAGATGGAGGAGGCCGAGCACGAGCGGGATCGCGGCGCTGGCGGCGACGAGGGACACGGCGATCGTGTTCATGGGGTACTTCGCTAGAATTGGTTCGTCAGCGAACAGTATAGTTCGGCTGCGAACCAAATGCCCCACGCTCGCAAGATCCCGCCGCCATCGCGCCGCGCCGCCCGCGACGATGCGGCGATGCGCCCGTGGCTGGCGATCGCGCGCACCTTCCACCTGTGCGACGCGCTGATGGCGCGCCGCCTCGGCGCGCTCGGCGTTCGCATGGCCGAGCACGAGGTCCTGATCAACCTGCGCCGCGATCCGGGGATCGCCCAGCAGACGCTGGCGCGGCGCTGCTTCAACGCCAAGAGCCACATCAGCGCGCTGCTCACGGCGCTCGAGGCGCGCGGCTGGGTCCGGCGCGAGGCCGACCCGGCCGATGCCCGCGCCTGGAAGCTCTTCCTGACGCCGGCCGGCGCGCGCATCGCCGCCCGGACGACGGCGATCCAGGAAGACGTGGCCGCGGCGCTGGCCGAAACGGTGTCGAAGCGGGCCCTGGCCGACGTGACCCTGGCGATGGCCAGGATCAGCGAGCGCCTGCGCGCGCTCCTCGACCGCCCCGACTGAGCGGCCGGGCGGGCCGGGCGCGAAACCTGCCGGGCGGCGGCATGGCGCAAGACCGGGCCGCTGCGGCGGACACGTTCGAAGCCGGACACGGACCGCAAGGACGCGGAAGACGCCCGGCGCTTCCCGCTGCCAGGCTCGACGGCCGCCGCGATCGCGAGCCGGCGGCATCCAGAGGACACGCATGAAATTCCTGCTCGCGATTCCGTTCATCGGGCTGCTCTGGGTGCCGTTCTACGACCGCATCGAGCCGACGCTGTTCGGCTTTCCGTTCTTCTACTGGTACCAGCTGCTCTGGGTGCCGATCACGGCGCTCCTGATCTGGATCGTCTACCGCGACGGCGAGCGGCGCGGAGAAGAGTGATGGGCGCCCACATCAACTGGACCGCGCTCTGGGTCTTCGTCTTCTTCTTCGTCCTGGTCACCGTCATGGGCTTCGCCGCCGCGCGCTGGCAGGGCGGCGGCACCAAGGATCCGCACCTCGACGAATGGGGCCTGGGCGGCCGCAACTTCGGCACCTGGATCACCTGGTTCCTGGTCGGCGGCGACTTCTACACCGCGTACACCGTGATCGCGGTGCCGGCCCTGGTCTATGCGGTCGGCGCCTACGGCTTCTTCGCGCTGCCCTACACGATCATCGTCTACCCGATCGTCTTCATCATCATGCCGCGCCTCTGGCACGCGGCACACCGCGCCGGCCACGTCACCGCGGCCGACGTCGTCTACGGTCGCTACGGATCGCGCCTGCTCGAGCTCGCCGTGGCGATCACGGCGGTCGTCGCGACGATGCCGTACATCGCCCTGCAGCTGGTCGGCATGGAGGTCGTCATCAAGGCGCTCGGCCTGACCGGCGAGCTGCCGCTCGCTGCGGCGTTCGTGATTCTGGCGCTCTACACCTACTCGGCCGGCCTGCGCGCGCCGGCGCTGATCGCCTTCGTCAAGGACCTGATGATCTACATCGTCGTCCTGGTCGCCGTCGTCATGGTTCCCGCGAAGCTCGGCGGCTACGGCGCCGTGTTCGCCGCGGCCGGCGCGGCCTTCGCCGCCAAGGGCGGCGCTACCGGCCTGATACTGCAGCCGCAGCAGATGCTGGCCTATTCGACCCTCGCGCTCGGCTCGGCGCTGGCGGCGTTCATGTACCCGCACACGCTGACCGGGATCTTCGCGGCGAAGAGCGCCGACACGATCCGCAAGAACGCCGTCTTCCTGCCCGCGTACACGGTGCTGCTCGGCCTGATCGCGCTGCTCGGCTACATGGCCTACGCCGCCAGGCTCGAGATCCACAGCAACAACGACGTCGTGCCGGCGCTCTTCAACGCGCTCTTCCCGTCGTGGTTCGCCGGCTTCGCGTTCGCCGCGATCGCGATCGGCGCGCTCGTGCCGGCGGCGGTGATGTCGATCGGCGCGGCCAATCTCTTCACCCGCAATTTCTGGAAGGCGTACGTGCGGCCCGACGTCACGCCGGGGGGCGAGGCGAAGGTGGCGAAGATCGTCTCGCTGGTGGTCAAGGTCGGCGCGCTGATCTTCATCCTGTTCCTGCCGACGCAGTTCGCGCTCGACCTGCAGCTGCTCGGCGGCCTGTGGATCCTGCAGACCTTTCCGGCGGTCGTGTTCGGCCTCTTCTTCAACTGGTTCCGCGCCCCGGCGCTGCTTGCCGGCTGGGCCGCGGGCCTCGTCGGCGGCTCGGCGCTGGTCTTCCTGGACGGCGTCAAGCCGGTGCACACGCTCGTGATCGGCGCCGGCCACTACACGGTCTACACCGGCCTGCTCGCCCTCGTCCTCAACGTCGCCGTGGCGGCGGTCGTGCAGGTCCTTGTCGGAGCGACGGAGCGCAGGACGACGCTCGATCTCCATGAACAGCGCTGACAAACGTCGGCGCACTCCACGAGGCCGGGTCGTCCTCGTCCCGGCCTCTCACCGAAAGGAATCGTCATCATGGTCAAGCTTGGATTGTTCGTCCGTCTCGAAGCGAAGCCGGGCAAGGAAGACGCCGTCGTCGAGCTGCTCGAAGGCGCCCTGCCGCTGGCCAACGCCGAGAAGGGCACGACCGCCTGGTTCGCGCTGCGCTTCGGGCTCACGACCTTCGGCATCTTCGACGCCTTCGCCGACGAGGTCTCGCGCGAGGCGCACCTGCACGGCCTGATCGCCGAGGCGTTGATGGAAGAGGCCCCGGTGCTGCTCAAGGAGGCGCCGAAGATCGAGAAGGTCGAGGTCCTCGAGGCCAAGCTGCCGGGGTGACGGGCAGCGCGCCGCGCGAGCGTCGCACTGTCGTTCGCGCTAGCTCGTCTTCGGCGGCGGGAAGAGCCGCTGCGCGATCTCGTGGTCGGAGGCGCGGACGAGGTCCTTGAGGACCTCCTCGACGACGGCTGCCTTCACGGCAGGGTCGAGCTCTTCGCGCAGCTTGCCGAGGAAGCGCGGCGCGGCGACGATGCGCAGCTTGTCGTAGCGCTTCTGCTGCAGCGCCGCGGCGAGATGCTCGGCGACGTGGCGCGCGAAGTCGCGCGCCTCGAGGTGCTTTTCCTCGTCGCCGGCCGACCGGGTGAGGCTCGCGCCGCCCGCGCCGACGCGCGTCGGCTGGCCGCCGTCGTGCGAGAGCCGGCCGGCGCGGCGGCCGGCGTCGTGGACGTGCAGCTCGCCCTCTTTCGCGTGCGCGTCCGGGTCCTTCAAGGTCTCGACGTGCTCGAGCACGCCCGGCGCCGCCGCCGATAGGATGCGCGCGATGGCCTCGTCGGCGACGACGACCCAGACCGTCCCCTGGTTCGCGAGCGGCGCGACACCGCGGTTCGCCCAGCGGCCGCGGTCGGGCCGCGCTTCGACGCCGGGCGCGGGCTCGAGGTAGGCGGCGGTCGTGTCGGGCTGCAGGCGCGGATCGTCGGGATCGGGCGGCGGCGGCGGGTCGGCGGGCTTGCGCATGGCGCTCTCCGGCAGGGCGAGTCGGATGGGGCTCGCGGCAAACGACGCACCCGCCGCCAAAGAAAAAACGCGGCCGAAGCCGCGTTTTTTCCGGAGGGACGCCTTTCCGCGTCAATGGCCAGCGTACGTCTGCACGGATTCGCCTTTGCGCGCTGTGTCGCCAGGCGCGGCCTTCTTCGCCGGGACGCGGCTCGCCTGCGCTTGAGCCGGCGCCGGCGTGGTGGTCGCTCCCGCGTAAACGCCGGGAGTGACGTCACGCGCGGTCAGACCGCTGGCCGAGACCATGTCGCCGTTGCGGATCGCGGCCTGGGTCTGGGCGATCACTTCGTTTCGCGTCGGCCCCGATGCGGCCGGCGTTTCCGGATAGCGACCGGGAAAGACCGCACGGGCCGTCGCGCCGCTGGGCATCACCATGTCGCCGTTGCGCATGGCGGCTTCGGTCTGGGCCTGCACTTCGTTGGACGTCGGTCCTGACGCGGCCGGCGCGGGCGGGTAGTTGCCGGGAAACACCGAGCGCGTCGTCGCGCCGCTCGGCATCACCATGTCGCCGTTGCGCATCGCGGCGAGGGTTTCGGCACGCACCTGTTCGCGCGTCGGCCCGGTCGGCGCGGCCGGCGCGGTGTCGGCATGGACCGCCGTACCAGCCGTCGCTGCGAAGAGCGCGAAGGTAAAAACGGGGAACTTCTTGAACATGATCGATCCTGTGTGATCCGGTCCCGCTCGCGTCGACCGACGTGATGCCCGAGGCCGGAAGATGTCTTTTGGACGCCGATATCGGCCTTTGGTTTCGTCGCTATCGCCTGTCCATGACAGATGAAATGAGGGATGCGCGGACCGCGCCGCGACTCGGCCGAAGACCCCTACGACAAGCGAGGACTCTGCACGCGACCCGAGCCCGCTTCTCAGCCGTTCACTTGCGCGAGCGCGAGGTCGAGCGCGTGCGGCACGCGATCGAGATCGAGCGCGTCCACGAGCAACGCGCCGTAACGCACCTTGCGTCCGGCGCGGGTGCCGAGGAACCGGCGCAGCTGGGCATGCAGGTCGCGACCGCGCTGCGCCGGCTGGTCCTGGAAGCGGCGAAACGACACGAGATCGCCCTCGGCGTCGAGGACACGCTCCACCGCCGCCGTGCCGAGGGCGCGGATCAGCTCGTCCTCGAGGTCGGCATCGCACGCATAGAAGCCGTGGTCCTCGCTGCCGGCGCTCGCGGCGACGCCGGCGCGCTCGAGTCCGCGCCGCACGTGCCCCAGCTCGGCGACGTCGCACAGCCCGGCAAGCCGCACTCCCAGGCCGTGCGGGCCGAGCGCCTGCACGAAGCGCTGCACGTTGGTGGCGCCGCCGATCGGCACGACGACGATGCCTTCTGCCCGCAAGTCACGGCCGCGTCGCCGCGCCAGCGCTTCGAGCGCGGCCTGATCGCTCCAGCCCTCGACCAGGATCGCCGCACGCGCCTCTGCAGCGCTCACCAAGCGACGGGCGCCGTCGGGATCGAGCGGCGGCCGCGGTCCCGGCGTGCGTGGCGTCGTTGCAGAGGGTTCCACGTTCGCATCATGCCGTCGTGCCGCGCGGTCAGCGCGCTCACGGCGGGACCATCGACGTGAGCTTCACCGCCGACGCGGATACGGCGTTCACTGTCCGACTGCCGATGAATCCCCTTGAAAAGCGGATACCGAGGGTGCGACGTAATCTCTGGTGGTTGATGGGTCGTCCGCTCGTTTGCACTTGCCGGATCGACGATGACCTGGGCATGCCGCAAGTTGCGCGTGCCTCACCGACCAGACGACTCCACCCCCCATGGCATCGCCGACGAAGCTGAGCCCCGTCGAGAAGACAACCTTGCTGCTGACCTCGCTGGCGCTCGCCGGCGTGCTGCTCGAGACGGTCGCTTTCTGGCGTGGCATCGGCCGCGCACGTCGCTTCGCCAAGGCCGGACGCCGCTTCGAGCGGCGCCTGTCGGCGCAGCGCGCGAGGGTGCTGATCCTCGGCGACAGCACCGGTGTGGGCGTCGGTGCGACGCTGCCCGAGGAGTCCGTCGCCGGGCTCTTCGCTGCCGACTATCCGGATGCCGACATCGTCAACGTCGCCGTCTCCGGGACGCGCGTCGCCGGCGCGATCGCCCAGGTCCGCGCCTGTCGCGAGGCGGGCCTCCGCTTCGACCTGGCGCTGTTGCACGTCGGCGGCAACGACGTCGTCGCCAACACGCCGCTGCAGCGGCTCGCGGACGATTGCGACACCTTGCTGAAGGAGCTCGGCCAGCTCGCCGTCCGCACTGCGTGGCTGGGGCCTCCGGACCTCGGCCTCGCGCCGCTCTTTCCGCGCCCCTATGCATGGCTGATGGCGTCGCGGTCCCGCGCCGCATCGCGGGTGTTCTCGGCGGCGGCCGCTCGTCACAACGCGGTCTTCGTCGACTTCTCGGCGCCGGCGCACGCCGCGTATTTCAGGAGGCGACGCCGCAGGCACTTCGCGATCGATGGCTTCCATCCGAACAGCGCCAGCTACAAGTACGGCTATGCAACCGCGCGGCAGATGCTCGGGCTGCCATCGCAGCCGGGCTGAATCAGCGCGGGGCGGTGCCGGGATCTGGCTGGCTGCTCATGAGAGGAGCTTTTGCGCTCCCGCCATCAAGGCCTTGCACGTCTCGCTGCGTTCCGCGTAGTCCTTCCAGGCGGTGTCGCGCGCGATCGCTTGCCACTTGCGAACCGTGGCGTCGTCGAGGTCGTGGACCTTCGCCCCCGCCTTCGCGTAGATATCGGCCGCGGCCTTGTCGTCGGCCTTGGCCGCCTCAGTGGCGAACTTCTCCTGCTCGGCGCCGGCCGCCATGATGATGTCCTGCTGCGCCTTCGGCAGTCTTGCGAAGATCTCCTTGGACATCAGGAGCGGCTCGAACATGAACCAATACGTCTTGTTGCGGCCGCTGGTCAGGTGCTTGGCGATCTCCTCGAGCTTGAACGAGATGAAGCTGGTCGACGACGTCATCGCCGCGTCCATCGCTCCAGTCTGCATGGCGGCATAGATCTCGTTCGACGGCAGCGTGATCACCGAGGCGCCTGCCGCCCGCAGCACGAGGTCCATCTCGCGGCTGCCGCCGCGGACCTTCATGCCCTTCGAGTCCTCGGGTGCGACGAGTGCTGCAGGCTTGCTCGCGACGCCGCCGGCCTGCCAGATCCAGCTGACCACGACGATGCCCTTGTCGTCCAGCACCTTGGTCAAGAGCTTACCGACCTCGGTCGTCTTCCACTGCGAGCCCACTTCGTAGCTCGGCACCAGCGCCGGCATCAATCCGATGTTGGTCTCGGCGACTTCGCCCCCGGCGTACGAGAGCGGCACGAGGCTGAAATCGAGCGCGCCCTTGCGCATCGCTGCGAATTGCGAATTCGTCTTCATCAGCGACGAGCCCGGGTAGACCTCGGCCTTCAGGGCGCCGTTGCTGCGCTTCTGGATGTCGGCGGCGAAGCGTCTGCAGAGCCGGTCGCGGAAGTCGCCTTCCGTCAGCGTGCCGCTGGGAAACTGATGAGAGATTTTCAGGGTTCCGGCCTGCGCACGGGTCATTCCGGGAAGGGATGCCAGGGCGGCCGCAGAAGCGGCCCGGATGATTTCGCGTCGGGTAAGGGTCATGACTCATTTCTCGTTCAGAAGGTGTCGCGAACGGCGCATCGAGAGGAGGCGGTCAGCGTCAAGGGCCCGGCACATAGAGGGCCACGAAGCCGCGCGCCGAGGCCAGCGCCCCGCTCGCCGGCGCGCCGGTCTCGACCAACACGACCTGCCCGGCGCCATCGGCGTAGGCACGCAGCAGGAGCTGCAGAGGTCGCAGCGGGTCGTCCAGCGCAAGCAGGCCGTTCGACGAAAGCATCGCCGCGACGTCTGCCGGGGTGACGTTGCGCCGAATGGCCTGAAAGGTGGTTCCGGGATTGCCGTCGAACACGTCTTCGGCGTAGCCGCCCGCTGCCGTCGGAACGAAGCGCGAGGAGGGCGAAGGCGCGCCTTCCGGCTTGACGCCGCAGTTCTCCCAACCCAACCACGCGCCGCCACTTGCGACAACGGCGCTCCAGGCTGCCGTCGCATCGACCGCGTGCCAACCCGTGTCGAGGAGGACGGCAGCGCTCTCGGCGATGACACCGAGGTTCACGTTGGCCACGACGTTGGTGGTTTCGCCGCGCCCCGAGACGCAGACCACGCGCAGGCCTGGCAGGGACGCGTCGACATGCTCGGCGACGACCGGCGTCGTCCCGGGCGGCAGCAGCGGCGACCCCTCCGTGCTCGTCACGGTCGCCTGGCCGGGGGACGCGGCGGCGGTGTACATGACCGATCGAGGTGCCGTGGCGCCGACCACGATGCTGTTCGCGTACGTCGTCGTCGCGGCTGTCGTCGAAGGGGTGCCGGCGGGCGATGACGATCCACCGCCGCCGCAGGATGCAAGCAGCGCCGCGACCGCAACCGTGCAGCCCGGGCGCGTTCGACCGGCGCTCATCGAAGAGGGCTTCATGCGCGCGCGTCGGAGGGCGGTGCGAAGTGCCGGGCCGCATGCAGCCCGGCACTGTCGATCAAGGCGCCGGAATCAGCGCGGCCGAGATGTTCGCCGAACCCGCCTTGTAGACGTTGGTTCCGTCCAGCGCGGTGAGGAAGCCCTGAGCGACAAGCGCGTCCGTCGCGGCGGCAAACTTGGTCTGGTAGTCGCCGCGGCCTGTGTACAGCGACGCCACCGTCGTGCGCGGATCGGTCGCTGCCTTCGTTGCCGGGTTCGCCGCAAACGGGATCGCCGAGCCGGTCGAACTGCAACCATCGCCGACGGCGTGGCCCGTTCCGCGCAGGTTCCAGCCCATGTACGTGGCGACCGGGACCGTCAGCTCGGGAACCCGGATGCCGGACGTCTCGTTGCCGTTGGCATCGACCTTCGGCACCAGCAGGGTGTACTGCTTGCCGAGGTTGGGCACGGGCACGGCGTTGCTGTAGTCCGTCACGAAGAGCTGGTTGACGTTGCCGGAGTAGGTGAGGCTGACGGGCGTCGGCGTCGCCGCCGCTCCGCTGGGAACCGTGACGTTGCTCAGGTTCGGGAAGCCCACCGAGGCTTGATCGCTCGCCACCAACTGTCCGGAGGCAACCGTCGGGTACTGCGATGCCGGCGGCGCCGTGTTCTTGGAGACCCAATTGTCGAGCGCCGGAACAAGCGCGCGCAACACCGGCTGTTCGGAGACGGGGCTCGCCGCGAACTGGCACATCGATCCGGCGGCCGGCTCGGTGACGACGCCGGTCGTGACGCCGGCACCGCCGAAGTGCTGCGTGCCGGATACGAGGTAGTAGCGGACGTTGGCGGGCAAGGCGATGTCATGGCCGGCACCGTCGGTCACGACCAGCGAGGCGCGTCCGCCCCACCATTCGAAGCTGCCGTCGATCTGCATGATCTTCGGGCAGGTGTTGGACGAGAGGCAACTCTTGAGCAGGCCATCCGTCGTGCCGCTCACGGGATCGGTCATCACGCCGTAGGTGAACGGGAACTGGTCGCCCGGCATCCAGTGGTCCTCGTGCTGCTTGGACCAGCGCCCGCCCTGGGCGAAGCGCGTGTTGACCCACGTCCGCCTGCCGGCGGGAATGATCGGCATCATTCCGTCGAAAACGGCGTTGCCGTTGGCGTCCTTGTTGAAGCCCTGATAGAGGAAGTCGCGCATGAACCGACCCGACTGCGAGATGCCCTCGCCGAGAGCGACGTCGAAGTTGGTGGTCGGGCTCGCCGGGCATGCGGTCCCGGAGGCGCAAGCCGCTTGCTTCATGTCGTTGAGCGGATTGGCCGTGCCCTTGGCGTCCGCGGTCGAGTTGCGCAGGAAGGCGACGAGATCGCGGACCGCGGCAAAGCCGACGCCCATGACGATCGGATCCTTGGCACGGTAGACGAAGCTGTAGATCGTTCCCGCATCGGCGGGCACGGTCGCACCGCTCGGGGTGGGCACCGCAGCCGGCGGAGTGAATTGCACCGACACCGAGCCGTTGGCATTGGTGACGTAGCTCCAGGTCGCCACGGGCACCGACGGCGTCGCGTAGTCCTCCTTGCCGGTCGCGTTGAGCCATGACTGGCGCGCGGTGAACGTCACCTCGGATTTGTCGGTCAAGGATGCCGGCGGATAGGTCAACGGGATGACGGTGGCAGTGCCGCCGGCGTAGTCCGGGATGAATTCCTCTCGGCTGAGCCCGGTGATGGAAGTGCCGTCCTTGTTGGTCGCGACCGGGAAAGCCACACCCACGGCGGCTGTCGCGCCGGTCCCGGTCTGGGCGATCCCGCCCTGCCAGCCACTCCACACGACCGTGTAGCCGGCCCGGAGCATCGATGGGAAGGTCGCGTCGGGGGCGGCGCCCGTAGTGAGCACGCCGCCGCCGACGAAGGTCGATTGCCCGATCTTGCTGCCGCGGTTCACGACGTCGTAAAAGAGAACCCGGCGAGCATTGGCAGCAGCCTTCGGGCGCAGGATGACGACGTCCGTCGTATAGGACACATAGCCATCGGCGCCGACCGGTGCGTTCGTCAGGTCGACGATGCCGGCGTTGTCAGGATGGTTCGGGTTGAGCTTGCCGTGGACGATGCCCGTGATGACCGAATACGGACCCGCCGCCCCGGCCGGCGTCGCGCCGTTGTAGGCGTCGGCCGTCGACACGATCTCCAACTGGTCGATCATGCCCGCGGGCGCGGGCGGTCCGTTGCTGTCGCCGCCGCAGGCGCTCAGCAGAGCGGCGGCGGCCGCCAGGATGATGCTGGTCTTCAAGGCTTGTCTCCTCTGGCAATGGCCGCTCGATCGTCTTCCCCAGGGTTCGGATGGAATAACGCGATGGCAGATTTGTATACATCGTAGGTGTGAAGAGGCGATGATCGAGTATGGTATTCCCTAGAGCAATTGGGATCCAAGAATACTGGCGGCACTGAAACGAATGCACGCCCGCCTAGAATCTCCGCATGGTTCGACTTTCCGATCGCCTCCGTGAAGCCGTCGAAGAAGAGATCGCGACCGGAAAACTTCTTCCGGGAAGCCGCCTGGACGAGGCCGAGCTCGCCAAGCGATTCAGCGTCTCGCGGACTCCGATCCGGGAGGCGCTGAATCTGCTGCTGGGCGAGGGCCTGATCGAGATGGGCCCGCGCCGCGGCGCGGTGGTCGCCCTGATGTCGCCGCAGCGGCTGGTGGAGATGTTCGAGGTCATGGCCGAGCTCGAGGCGATGTGCGCCCAGCTGGCGGCCCGGCGCATGTCCGATGAAGAGCTCGATGCCATCGAGAAGGCACACGCGGCCTGCCAGGGAGCCGCAGCGGCACGCGATCCCGACGCGTACTTCTACGCCAACGAGGGCTTCCACTACGCCATCTATGCCGCCTCGCGCAACACCTTTCTGTTCGAGCAGGCGGCTGCTCTTCAGAGAAAGCTCCGACCGTACCGACGACTGCAGCTGCGAGTGAGAAACCGCATTCAGCGATCCTACGAAGAGCACCAGTCCATCGTCGACGCCTTGCGCAACGGCGACGCGGAGCAGGCGATTCGCAGTGTCCGCAATCACGTCATCGTGCAGGGCGAGCGATTCGCCGATCTGGTCGCCAGCCTGTCGCGGCTGCAAGCGCCGAGTGGCGCGATCGCTCCCCAAGTCGGGCTCGCCCCGGCGGCGTGATCGGGTTTGCCACGCCGAGCGGGTGACTTGATCCGCGCTGCACAGAGCGGCGCTGCAGAACATCCCACTGGCCAGCGCAGCGAAGCGCTACGCCGTCCCACCTTTGCGGAACACGAGCATCAGGTTGTTGGCGGCCATGTCCCACCGACGGTCGAAGGCCAGTCCCGCGCGTTGCGCTTCGTCGACGACCTGCGACAGTCGGCGCAGGCCCCACGCTGGATTGCGTGCACGCAGGTCGGCGTCGAACGCGGCGTTGCTCGGCGCCACGGGCTCGCCGTCGACGAGGTAGGGCCCGTAGAGGACGAGGACGCCGCCCGGCACCAGGTGATGCGCCGCGCCTTGCATCAGCGCCGCGCAGGTCGGCCACGCGGCGATGTGCAGCATGTTCGCGCAGTAGGCCGCGTCGAAGCGGCCGAGCGCCTGCGGCCAGGGCCGCGCGAGGACGTCGAGCCGGAGCGGGCGCCGCACGTTCGCGAGCCCAGCGGTGCGGGCGGCGATCGCTGCGAGCGCCGCCGCATCGACGTCGGTGGGCTGCCACTCCCAGGCCGGATGCGCAGCGGCGAAGTGGGCCGCATGCTGGCCGGTGCCGCTCGCGACCTCGAGCACGACGGCGTGTGTTGGCAACACGCGCTCCAGCACGTCGAGGATCGCCGCCTTGTTGCGATCGGCGGCGGGACTGTGGGTCGTCAACTCGGCTCCTTCGCGTCATTGTCGGGTCGCGAGTGCGCCGCCGCGCGGCAAGGGCTGCGTGTACCGACTCAGGGGTCCCATCCGTCGGCATCAGCTCGTCCCAGGCGCGTGCCTTCCGCCTTGTCACGATCGCCTAGAACGTGAACGGCTTGGAAACGCCAACGTAGTACGTGCGCCGCGGCCCGAACTGCGGCGCGCCGACGCCGATGCCCGAGCCGTCGCGAAGCTCGAAGCTGCGATCGAGGACGTTGAGCACCGCGAGCTTGACGTCGAGCTTGCCGAAGCCCGAGCCGAGAGCGAAGGTCCGCCCCGCGTCGAGGTTGAGCTGGGTGTAGCTCGGCAGGTGCTGGGTGTTGGCGAATCCCTTGCGCAGGCCGCTGCCGTAGAGCGCGTCGATGCCGAGCGACGTGGTGTCGGCGAAGCGATAGGAGGCGCCCGCCGACGCGCTCAGCTGCTGCTCGTGGTCGAGGTGGACATAGTTGGCGTTGATGAAGTCGAGCTCGTCCTGGGCGAAGTTGAACTGGCCGGTCTCGACCGTCTTGCCGCGGGCGCGCGCGAAGCCGAGGTTGGCGTAGCCGGTGAGGCCCCGGTCGCGGTAGCTCGCCGACAGCTCGAGCCCGCCGATGCGGCCCTGCGCGTAGTTGAACGCCGAGAAGATCAGGGCGTTGCCGAACTGGCCCTCGTCCTGGAGGTGGCGCACGCGCCGGTAGTAGCCGTCGATTCCCAGCGTCAGCTCGCGCGTCGCCTGCCAGGCGAGGCCGACGTCGAAGTAGTCCGAGCGCTCCGACTTCACCGCCGTGTTGGCGTCGCTCGGCAGGGCGTTGGTGGTGCCGACGAACTTGGCGATCGTCGTCGTATCGATCTTCTCGGTGGGCGGCGGCGTGAAGTAGCGTGCATAGCCGGCGTGCACGCGCAGGTCGGCAGTGACGTCGTAGACGGCGCCGAGCCGCGGGCTCGCCTGGCTCTCGTCGACGACGGTGTCGACCTTGTCGTAGCGGAGGCCGTAGTTGACGGTCAGCGCCTTGCTCGGCCGCCATTCGTCCTGCAGGTAGACGCCCCAGAGGCGCCCGCTGATGCGCGAGTTGTCGACGATCGTGATCGGCATGCCGCTCGTCTGGTTGCCGTCGGCGTCGGCGGGGAAGACCGACGACGTGTTGTCGACGCTGAACCGCTCCTGCTGCGCGAACAGGCCGGCGCGCAGCGTGTGGTCGGGTGCGAGTCGCCAGCTCATGTCGCCCTGGACGCTGTTCGCGACGTTCTTGCGAAAGATGTCGGCGGCGATGCCGTTGAAGACCAGGTCGCCGACCGGGTCGGCCCGGTAGCGCACGTCGGTCGAGCGATTGACGAGCGAGATCTGGTAGTCGATGTCGCGGCCGGCGGCGCCCTGGTACGTGAGCACGCCGAAGCGGTTGCGCTCGCGCTGGTTGGCGTCGAGGCGCGCCGAATCGACGGTCGGCGCCGAGTCGAGCATGAAGCTCGGCGTCTGGCCCGGCACGTCGGGGATCTGGAAGCGGTTGTTCGTGGTTCCGAACAGCACGCTGATCCGGCTGTCGGCATCGATCAGGTACGACAGCGAGCCGAAGCCCTTGCTCTGGTTCGTGCGGTCGTGGATCGCGTTGCGGTCCGCGGTGGGGTTCTCGATGCCGATGTCGTTCTGCAGGTACGAGCCGGTCAGGTAGTAGCTGAACGCGCCCTTCGTGCCGCTCAGCTCCAGGCTCGGCTCGAGGTGGCCGCGGCTGCCGGCGAGCACGCCGATGCGCCCGCTGTTCTCGAGCGCGCTGCCTCGCGTCTGGATGTCGATGACCGCCGCCGTTCGATAGCCGTACTGCGCCGGCAGCGCGCCGGTGAGGATGCTGATGCGATCGGCGTAGCGTGCCTCGAGCGCCTGGCCGAAGCCGCTGATCGCCTCGGGGATGACGACGCCGTCGATCCGGTACTGGATGTTGGCGTGGTCGCCGCGAACGTGCAGCTGGCCGTAGGAATCCTGGACGACGCCGGGCGAGCGAAGAATGATCTGGTTGAGCGGCGTGCTGTCGCCGAGAGGCAGGTTCTGCAGGTCGTCGCGGCTGAAGCGGTAGATCGTGCTGCCGGTCTCCGGCGACAGGCTGTTGCGGGCCGCATCGAGGCGCTGGCGCGTGCCGACGATGTCGACTTGCTGCAGCTGCTGTGCTGCGGCCGAGGCCGCCGCGCTCGGCGGCGCCGGGCGATCGGCAGAAGGCGCCGCCTGCGCGAGCAGGTCGGTGGTTTCGGCGGCCGCGGCCACCAGGGGGAAGAGGGCAGCAAGGGCCGAAGCCAGGCGCCCGGAACGTTGAAAGCGAGTCATGTCGCAACCTTTTTCTGAAAACGGCAAGGGGCGCGACGCTGGCGGCTCGATGGCCGACAGGTCGCGTCGATGGGTTGGTGTTTCAGGCGGTCGGCGGACCGCGGTTGCGCGCTGCAGGCAGCGCCCGACTGGCGCTCGAGAAATCGGCGGCGGCGTGTCGATGAAAGCGAAGGCCTGCCAGCAGCAGGGCCGAGAACGGTTCGGGTCTGGCCAATCCCGGCAGGTGGCCGTACGCCAGGCACGATGCGCAGAGGTCGGTCCGGGTCGGCGCCTTCTTCTCAGGATCGGTCGCCTTCTTAGCGTAGTGCGTGAGCTCGTGCCGGTACTCGCCGTACTGCCCGAGCAGCAGGAAGACCGGCAGCAGCCAGACCCAGAGCGAGCGACGCGCCGTCGCCACGCCGCGCCGCGAAGAGCACGCCGGTCTTGCCAAGCGTGAGCGCCGAAACTGCGCCATCGCGATCCCTCCGAAGATGACAAACCATCCCGGCTGACGAACGCGATGCGCTCGTCAGCCGGGTCGGATCGGTCCGGACTTCAGAGGGAGGGCGGGCCGCGGCTGCGCGGCGAGACGAGGTCGTCGTCGGCGCTGGCGACTGCGAACGCCGGCGCGAAATGGAAGCTGAGGTTCGCGACCAGGCCGACCGCGGCGAGCTCGGTCTTGGCGGCCGCCGTGATGTGCGCGTAGGCCAGGCACGTGGCGCAGGTGTCCGTGGGCAGCGGCTTCTTGCAGCTCGCTTCCTGGCTGATGTCGTGGCTGTACTCGTGGCGCAGCTCGCCCTGCTGTGCGAAGAGCAGGAGCAGCGGCAGCAGGAGCGTCCAGGACAGCTTGCGCAGGGTCGGCGGCAACACGGCCCGCATGGTGCCACAGGCGCGCCTCGGATGAGCCCTCTTCGGCGGCGCCGGCTTGGCCGAGCATCGCCCGCGCCGATCGAGACATTCGCCTAAGCTCGCGCCATGGCCGTCGCCGACCTGCTGTCGCAATACGGGTATCTCGCGCTCTTCGGCGGCAGCCTCCTCGAAGGCGAAACGCTGCTGCTGCTGGCCGGCGTCGCCGCCCACGGCGGCTATCTGTCGTTTCCGCTCGTCGTTCTCGTCGCCTTCGCCGGCGGCACCCTGGGCGACCAGTTCTTCTTCCTCATCGGCCGCCGCTACGGCGATCGCGTTCTCGCTCGCTGGCCGCGCTTCGCGGCGCCGGCGGCACGCGTTCGCGGCCTGATCGATCGCCACTCGGCGCTGCTGATCGTCGGCGTCCGCTTCATGTACGGGCTTCGCCTGGTCGGTCCGGTCGTGATCGGGACCAGCGACGTCCCCGCCTGGCGCTTCGCCGTGTTCAATATGATCGGCGCGTCGATCTGGGCGGTCGGTGTCGCCGGCGTGGGCTATCTCTTCGGCCATGCGATCGAGTGGCTTCTCGCCGACCTCGAGCTCTTCGAGAAAGTGGGCTTCTTCTTCGCGATCGCCGTCGTCGCCGTCCTCCTGATCCTGCGCAGGCTGCGCGATCGCGCGGCGGAGTGAACGCCCGTGCGATCGGCCGATCGCGGGCATTCGCGCTGCGAGCGCCGTTCGAGCCGAGGCGCGCAGGCGCGCGATCTTTCAGGCGCCGCCGAGCCAGCCGCGCACCGCGTCGTTGAAGCGTTCCGGTTCCTGCGTCATGACCCAGTGGCCGGTCTCGAGCTCGAGCACGCGGCAGTCGTCGCGCGCCGCCAGCGTCGCCACGAACTGCGGCGAATGGAACATGAAGGGCTTGCGCGATCCGTAGATGAAGAGCATGGGCCACGTCGGCACGAACGGGACGGCGCTCTTGTACGAGCCGTGCGAGCCGGTCCAGCGGATGTCGTACGGGTAGTTCATCCCGGCATGGACGGCGCTCGGGCTCGCGGGTGCATGCGCGACGCGCGCGAGGGCGCGTGTCATGGCGTCGCCGAGCCGCCCGCCGACGCGCCACGCCAGCGCCAGCCAGCACTGGTAGGCGACCACCATCGCCTTGGCCTTGATCGTGAGCGACCTGGCGTACGAAGGCGAGCGAGCGTCGCCGATGTCGACGCCGACGATCTTCGCGACGCGCGTCGGCGCGCGCATCGCGAACTGGTAGCCGAAGAAGCAACCCCAGTCGTGCAGCAGGAGGACGACGGGTTGCGCGGGGCTCACCGCGTCGACGACCGCGCGCAGCAGGTCGATCGTCTGCGCCAGCGAGCGGGCGACGCGCGGCTGACCGGATTCGAAGCCGGGCAAGGTGAAGCGCACGCAGCGAAAGCTCGTCTTCAAGGACGCGGCCTGCGCATCCCAGAGGCGATGGGTGTCCGGCCAGCCGTGGAGCATGACGACCGTCGTCGCGCCCTCGCCTTCGACGAGCACGTCGACGCCGTCGATCCGCAAAGGTGCGTCCATGAAGGGCTCCCGATCGGGAGGGACAGTGTGCGCTCTCGAGAGAAGCGAACGACCCTGATCCGGCGTCGCGCCGGGAACTCGTTCAGACTCGTGGCTGGCCCGCAGAGATGCATCCATGGCTGCCGTCACCGCCTTCACCCTCGACAACTCCTACGCCCGCGACCTCGAGGGCTTCTCGGTGCCGTGGCGCCCCGACGTCGCGCCGGCGCCGAAGTCGCTCTTCTTCAACGCGCCGCTCGCCGAGGAGCTCGGCCTCGACGCCGCCGCGCTCTCCGGCGAAGCCGGCGCCGCGCTCTTCGCCGGCAATGCGCTTCCCGAAGGCGCCGAGCCGATCGCCCAGGCGTACGCGGGCCATCAGTTCGGCGGCTTCTCGCCGCAGCTCGGCGACGGCCGCGCGATCCTGCTCGGCGAGGTGATCGATCGCGCCGGCCGGCGCCGCGACATCGCCTTCAAGGGCTCGGGGCGAACGCCCTTCTCGCGCGGCGGCGACGGCAAGGCGGCGGTAGGGCCGATGCTGCGCGAGGTGCTGATCGGCGAGGCCATGCACGCGCTCGGCATCCCGACGACACGTGCGCTCGCCGTCGTCGCCACCGGCCAGCCGGTGCTGCGCGAGACGGTGCTTCCCGGCGCGGTGCTGACGCGCGTCGCGGCCAGCCACATCCGCGTCGGCACGTTCCAGTTCTTCGCCGCGCGCGGCGACGTCGAACGCGTCCGCCAGCTCGCCGAGTACACGATCGCGCGCCACGACGCCGATCTCGTCGGCGCGCCCGGGCGCTTCCTCGGCCTGCTCGAGCGCGTCGCCGAGCGCCAGGCGATGCTGATCGCGCAGTGGATGAACGTCGGCTTCATCCACGGCGTCATGAACACCGACAACATGACGATCTCGGGCGAGACGATCGACTACGGCCCATGCGCCTTCCTCGAGGCCTACGACCCGGCAGCGGTGTTCAGCTCGATCGACGCGCAGGGACGCTACGCGTTCGGCAACCAGCCACAGATCGCGCGCTGGAACCTGGCGCGCCTGGCCGAGTCGCTGCTGCCGCTGATCGCCGACGACGAAGAAGAGGCGACGGCCCAGGTCATGCGCGTCCTCGATGCCTTTCCGGCGCGGTACCGGCGTCACCTGCTCGCCGGTCAGCGCGCCAAGCTCGGGCTGCAGCGCGCGGAGGGCGCGGACGACGCCGCCGATGCGATGCTCGCCGACGACTGGCTCGCCGTCCTGCACGCCGGCCAGGCCGACTTCACGCTCGCCTGGCGCCGACTCGCCGACGCTGCCGCGGGTGACGACGCGCCCGTGCGCGCGCTCTTCGCCGATCCGGGCGCGCCCGAGGCGTGGCTCGCGCGCTGGCGCGAGCGCTGCGCCCGCGATGACGGCGCATCGCCCGGCGGTAGCGGCGACGAAGGCGCATCGCCCGGCGCCGCGGGCACAGGCGTCGCGCGCGCCGAGCGCATGCGCCGCGTCAACCCGTCGGTGATTCCGCGCAACCATCGCGTCGAAGAAGCGCTCGCCGCCGCGTCCGACGACGACGACCTCGGTCCGTTCGATCGCCTCCTCGACGCGCTGCGCCAGCCGTACGACGAGAGCGCCGGCAACGGCCGCTACGCCGAGCCGGCGCCGGCCGAGGTCACCGCGGGCTACCGCACGTTCTGCGGCACCTGATCGCCCGCCGCCGTCGGCGCTGCATCACGATGATCGGCGCTGCACTTTCTCGCGCATGACGCGGTCGCGCGAGCCTCGTCCGCGCCTCAGCCCGTCCGCGTGAACCCGTCGGCGCTCCAGCGTTCGCTTCCCGGCCCGTGGTGCATGAAGAACAGGCCCTCCGGGTCGTAGCGCGCCTTCACCGCCGCCAGCTTGGCGTAGTTCTCGCCCCAGAACGCCTGCTGCCACTGCGGCTCGAAGTAGTTGCTCTCGGAGACATACGCCGCCGGCTTCGGCACCAGCTTGCGGATCTCGGCCATGGCCCGGCCGATCGCCTGCGCTTCGCGCCGCGCCGCGTCGACTGCCGGCTCGTGACCCGCCACTCCCGGATAGGCCGGCCCCTCGGCCGCGCCCATGATCAGCAGCGCGAACGCATCGAGCACGGCCGGGTTCATGGCCGTGTTTCGCGCCGCGGCCAGCGCTTCGGCCGGCGCCCCGGCGAGGCCCTTGTTCAAGTGCAGCGAGAGGCCGCGGTGCCGGCTCGCCGCGAAGAGCGCGTCGCCGAGCGCGGCACGCTGGCCCGCGCCGAGCAGCGCCGCCGGCAACCAGGCCGAGTCGTAGCCATGCAGGAACTGGCCGGCCTGGCCCTGGTCGCCGGGCCAGAACACGTTGGTTTCCGGCACGCCGGGCCGGTCGTCTTTGTTGATGAAGCCGAGCAGGCTCTTGATCATCGTCGGCGACCAGAACGTCCTTGCCGACGTGGCGATGATCTTGAGCGGCGAGAACTCGACACTCCACTCCTTGTCGGCATCGAGCGCCGCGAGGTACGGCTTCCACACCGCCTGCGCCTCGCTCCGGCTCAGGCCCTGGAACACCATCGAGACCTTGAGCACGTTGTCGGGCCGGAAGCGGATCTGCTCGCCCCAGTGCGGATTCAGCAGGCTGGCGCTGCAGAAGTCGAGCGTCGTCGCGACGAGCCGCCGAAACGCCGGCGCCGATGCGGCCTGCACCGTCAGGTTCACGGCGCCGAAGTCTTCGGGCAGCGCGTGCACGCGCAAGGTCAGCCGCGTGACGATGCCGAGGCTGCCGCCGCCACCGCCCTTCAGGCCCCAGAAGAGATCGGCGTTGGTGCAGGCGTTGGCGATTCGCACCGCGCCGTCGGCCGTGACCACTTCGGCCTCGAGCAGGTTGCCGGCGGCCAGGCCCCAGGCCTTCGAGAAGCTGCCGAAGCCGCCGCTCTGCACCAGGCCGGCGACGCCGACCGACATGCAGCCGCCGCCCTGGACGTAGCCGCCGCCCTTCGTGGTGACGGCGTCGTAGGCCTGCGACCAGAGCGTGCCGGCGCCGACCGAGACGGCGCGCAGCGGCGCCGCCTTGCCTTCGCAGCCCTGGGCGACGAACGCGTCGTGCATGACGATCGTCGCCATCCGGCGCGTCCAGACGAGGAGCGAATCGGCCGCGTTCGAGGTGCCTTGATAGCTGTGTCCGCCACCCTTGACGACGAGGCGCAGCCGATGGGTGCGCGCGAAGTTCACTGCGGCCACGACGTCGGCGGTATGGCGCGCCGCCACCGCGTACACGCTCGCTCGCGAGGTCCAGGCGTCGACCCAGCCGAAGGTCTGCGTCAGGCCCGGATCGTCGCTCAGGAAGTACGGATTCGACGCCGACTTGAAGAGCTGCGCGCAGGTCGGCGCCGAAGGCGCGGCGAGGCAATCGGCGAACGGCGCCCGCACCTTGACGAGCGCGCCGCCGACCTCCTGCTCGAGCTGCTTCCAGCTCGACTCCGCAGGCCAGGCGGCGTCGCCGGGCCGCACGCGCGCGAAGGCGGTGTCGACGGCGGCGGCGGCAGGGGAAGCGCCCAGCGAGGCCAGCCAGGCGCCCGGTGCGAGCCGAAGCGCTGCGGCGATCTTGAGCAGCTCGCGTCGGTCGCGGCCGGTCGCCGCGAGGCGAGAAGGGGGGAGTTTCTTCATGGCTGGATGAGTGCGAAAGCAATCGCGTTCCGCGGCAAGTGGTCGCGGGCGCGCCGGCCGTATTCTCATGTCCCCCAACCCCCGCGCCATCACCGCCTCGTCGCCGCGGCCGGCGGCGATTCGATTCCCTCGTTTCGCACTCCGTCGCCTCGGCGCGGCGGCCGATGCGGCCACGGCCTAGGATCGGCGCGTGGACGATTTCGACACCTCGGCAGCGACCGGCGGCCCGGGCCGGGACGGCAACGGCCGCCTCTGGCGCAGCTACGCCGCCCTGTGTCTGCTCTGCTGGCTGCTCTACGCGATGGCCGGCACCGAGTGGGACCGCGGCAGCTGGCATGTCTGGGACGGCGTCTACGAGGCGACCCTGAACCTCGCCCCGCCGATCGTCCTCGGCGCCTTCGTCCTGCCGTGGGTGCGACGGCTGCAGCGCCGGCCGGCCGATTCGCTGGCGACGCTGCCGCTCCACCTGCTCGGCGCGATCGCCTTCGCGGTCGCCTGGCAGCTCGTCGATTTCGCCGTCGCCTGGGGCCTCTTCGGCGCCGATCACGCGACCGCGACCTTCCAGCAGCGCGTCCTCTGGCGCGCGATGTGGGGCGTGTTCGCGTACTTCGCCCTCGTCTTCGGATTCGGCAGCGCCCTGCACGCGCGCCGCGCCCAGCGCGTCGCCCTCAGCGCTGCCCGCGCCGAGGCCGCGCTGGTGCGCGCCGAGCTCGCCAACATCAGCGGCAAGCTCAACCCGCACTTCCTCTTCAACACCCTGAACTCGCTGCTGATCCTGACCCGCAAGGACGCGCTCGCGGCCGAGCAGGCGCTGCTGCGCTTCTCGCGAATGATGCGCTACGTGCTCGACACGACCCGCTCGGCGACCGACCGCGTCGCCCTGCAGGACGAGATCGATTTCGTTCGCGACTACCTCTGGCTCGAATCGTTGCGCTTCGGCGCGCGTCTGCGCGTCGACTGGCAGATCGACCCGGCGACGCTCGCCGACGAGATCCCGCCGCTGACCCTGCAGCCGCTGGTCGAGAACAGCATCGTCCACGGCATCGCGCCGCAGATCGCCGGCGGCACGGTTCGCATCGAGTCGCAGCGCCGCACCGACCCGGCCGCGCTGGCGTTGACGGTGCGCGACGACGGCGCCGGCTGCCAGTGGCCGCCGGCCACGACCCAGGGCGTCGGCGTCGGCGTCGGCCTGAGCGCGCTCAAGCGCCGCTTCGAGCTCGACTTCGACGGCGCGGCGTCGCTGCGCGTGCAGTCGCGGCCGGGCAACGGCTTCCAGGTCGAGATCCTGATTCCGCTTGGCGGCCAAGCGATGACACCATGACCCTGCGCCATCGAACCCTGATCGCCGAGGACGAGCCGCTGGCGAGCGAATCGCTCAGTGCCTGGGTCAGCGAGATGCCGATGCTCGAGCTCGTCGGCTGCCGCGGCGACGGCGTGAGCGCGCTGCAGGCGATCCGCGATCTCTCGCCCTCGCTGGTGCTGATGGACATCCACATGCCCGGGATGACCGGCCTCGAGGTGCTGCGCGCGATCGCCGCCGATCCCGGCATCACCCGGCCCGCCGTCATCCTCACGACCGCGTACGACCAGCACGCGATCACCGCCTTCGAGCTGCACGCCGTCGACTACCTGCTGAAGCCGCTCGACCGCGAGCGCTTCGAGGATGCGATCCACCATGCCCTGAGCGGCGATGCGCGCGAGCGGGCGCTGTCGGCGCTGGAGAGCTCGGGCCGGCAGGAAACGCTGCCGCTGACGCGGCTCCTCGTTCGCGACCAGGGCAAGATCGTTCCGGTCCTCGCCGACGACATCGAGCACCTGCGCGCCGACACCAAGTACACGGCGATCGCGACCCGCGGCCACACCTACCTCGTCCGCCTGCCGATCACGAGCTTCGAGGAGCGGCTCGACCGCAAGCGCTTCCTGAAGGTGAACCGCTCGTGCATCGTCAACCTCGACTTCGTCGAGTCGATGACGCCGGACGGCAGCTCGCAGCTCGTCCTGCGCCTGCGCGACGGCAGCCAGGTGACGGCGAGCCGCGAGATCTCCAAGCAACTGAGGACCGATTCGCTATGAACGTGCGCGCGAGGACCCTTGCCGCCCTGCTGGGGCTCGCGATCGTGCTCGGCTTCGCCGCAGCGTCCCGGGCGCAGGGCGTCGAAGGTCGCAAGTACGCGCTCGGCACGTTCGACACGCTGGCCATCAGCGGCTCGGCGACGTTCAAGCTCGTGCAGGGCGCGGAAGACAGCGCCTTCGTCGACGGCGACGACGACGCGCAGAACGCGGTCAGGCTCGACGTCGAGGACGGCGTGCTGCGGGTCCGCCCTGGCGGCGCGTGGAAGTTCTGGCGCAGCAAGGAGCTGCAGATCACGATCACGGCGCGCGACCTGAGACGGCTCGAGATCAGCGGCGCGGCCGACGTCGTCGCCGCCGATCCGCTGCGCCTGAAGCAGCTCCAGGTCAGGATCTCCGGCGCCGGCACGGTGCGCATCGACAAGCTCAAGGCCGACAAGCTCGACTTCAACGTCTCGGGCCTCGGCACCGGCCAGTTCGCCGGCGCGGTCGACGACCTCGGCGTCCGCATCTCCGGCCGCGGCAGCTACCTCGGCGAGAACCTGGCGAGCCAGCGCGCGACGCTCGTCGTCAGCGGCGCGGGCGACGTCAAGCTCTGGGCGCTCAAGGAGCTGAACGCGACCGTGTCGGGCGTCGCGACGGTCGACTTCTGGGGCCCGGCGACGGTCCGGCGAAGCAACTCCGGGCTCACGAGCTGGAACGAGCGCGGCGACAAGCGCCCGCCCTGACGCGTGTCCTTCACGGCAGCTCGGGCGCGACGCCAGTGCGGGGCGCTCGCTCCGCGCCTCCGCTGCGTCCGGCGGACGTCGTCAGCCGCCGCGGAGCCCGTGCGCTTCGCGCGCCAGCGCTTCGCGGTGCTGCGGCGCGGCGAGCCCGATCATCGCCTCGATGCGCTCCCTGAGCGCGAGCCCGCGCAGGCGCACCGCGCCGTTCTCGGTGGCGACGACGTCGACGTCGCTGCGCGCCGTCGTCACCGGGCCGCTCAGCCTGGCGACGATGCGCGGCAGCGTGCCGCCCTTGGCCGCGCTCGGCAGGGCGATGATCGACGCGCCGCCGGGCGAGCGGCAGGCGGCGCGGACGAAATCGACCTGGCCGCCGACCGCGCCGATGTAGTCGCCGCCGATGCTCTCGGCGTTGACCTGGCCGGTGAGATCGACCTCGAGCGCCGAGTTGATCGAGACGAAGCGCTGCAATCGCGACAGCACGTCGAAGGCGTGGGTGTAGCCGACCGGGCAGACCCTGAGCGCCGGGTTGCGGTGCGCGAAGCGATAGAGCCTGGCGTCGGTGCCGAACAGCACACCTGTGATGCTGACGCCTTCGTCCATGCCCTTGGCCGAGTTGGTGACAACGCCGCGTTCGACCAGATCGACGAGCGAATCGCCGACCATGCCCGAGTGGACACCGAGGTCGCGCCGGTTGCCGAGCATGGCGATGATCGCCTCGGGGATCGCGCCGAAGCCGACCTGCAGCGTCGCGCGGTCGGGGATGAAGGCATCGACGTGGGCGGCGATGCGCCGCTCGAGCGCGCCGATCGCGGCGCTCGGCAGCTGGATCGGTTGGCGATCGGTCTCGATGACGACGTCGATGTCGGCTTCGGTCAGCGCGACGTCGCACGTCGTCTGCGGCACCTGCCGGTTCACCTCGGCGATGACGACGCGCGCCTTGTCGACCGCGGCGCGCGTGTGATCGGCGCCGAGGCCGAGGCTGTAGCGGCCGTTCGCGTCGGCCGGCGCGACCTGCACGAGCGCGATGTCGCAGGCGATCGTGCCGTCGGCGATGAGCTCGGCGTTCTGCGAGACGTGGCAGGGCAGCACGTCCATCGCGCCGTCCTGGATCAGGCGCCGGTTGGTGCCGACGCCGCCCATGCCGCGCAGCGAGATGCCGTCGACCTCGCCCGGCCTGAAGGTGTCGGAGAACATCGCGCCGAGAAAGGCGCTGACCCCGCCCAGCTCGCCGCGCTGGCGCACCAGCGCTTCGGTGAGGGTCAGCGGCTCGGCCGTTCCCTGGCCCATGACGATGCCGTCGCCGGGACGGATCCAGTCGGCGAGGCGGAGCCGTGTCGCGTCGACGCGGATCATGCGAAGACGCGCTCGCCTATCGGCGCACGCGCGGCGCCTTGAACGCGGCGTCGACGCGCCAGCGCCCGCGCAGCCGATGGAGCCGGGCGACGGCGACCGCGTCATCGCCGGGCGCCGCGGCCAGCGTCGCGGCGAAGGTCTCGACGATCCGCGTCGGTCGCGAGGTCGTCGCGTCGTCGCTCGCCGCGGCGAACGGCTCGGTCCGCAGCGTCGCCGCGCTCTGGCACGGATGCTCGCGATACGCGAGCTGGACGAACGCGGGCGAAGTCGTGGCCGGCAGCTTGAGGCGGCACGGCGAGTCGAGGGCGATCTCGCGGCCGCGCGGATCGAATGCCAGGCCCGGCGCGATGACGACGACGCTCGCACCGTCGCCGGCTTCCACCGCCACCGCCAGGCCGTCGACGATGCCGGCGCCGTGGAGCAGCCGGTTGCGCCGGGCGAGGCGGTCGAGCAGGTAGCTCTGCTCGGTCTGGAAATCATCGACGTCGAGCAGCTTGCCGGCGAAGTAGGCGACGCGACGCAGGCCCTCGCCGCAGTCGTCGTCTTCGCCGGCGCTGCCCGCAACCGCCGCCAGCGCCGTCGCGGCGCGCGCCACCTTGTCCGCGAGCAGGCGCCCGTGCGGCGTCAGCGCGCTCGTTCGCGCGTGCAGGTCTTCGATCGCGAAGGCGAGCAGCTCCAGGACCGTGATGCCGGGGTCGTGCGCGTTCGAGTCGGTCCAGTCGGGAGCGACGCGGCCGGCGACCCGCCGCATTTCGCCGGCGAGCGCCGTCCACTGCTCATCGCTGAGCGGCATGCGCCTCGCGCACCGGCAGGCGCCAGCCGGGCCGGACGAAGTGGCAGGTATAGCCGTTCGGGATGCGCTCGAGATAGTCCTGGTGCTCGGGCTCGGCCTGCCAGAACGGACCGGCCGGCGCGACTTCGGTGACGACCTTGCCCGGCCACAGGCCCGCCGCCTCGACGTCGGCGATGGTGTCCTCGGCGATCTGCTTCTGCTCGGGCGTTGTGTAGTAGATCGCCGACCGATAGCTCATGCCACGGTCGTTGCCCTGGCGGTCCTTCGTCGTCGGGTCGTGGATCTGGAAGAAGAACTCGAGCAGCTTGCGATAGCTCGTCCGCGCCGGATCGAAGACGATCTCGATCGCCTCGGCGTGCGTGCCGTGGTTGCGATAGGTCGCGTTGGCCACATCGCCGCCCGAGTAGCCGACGCGCGTCGAGACGACGCCGTCGATCCTGCGGATCAGGTCCTGCATGCCCCAGAAGCAGCCACCGGCGAGGACGGCGCGTTCGGTCGTGGCGTTGCTGCTCATCGCACTTCCTCCACCTGATCGAGATAGGCGCCGTACCCTTCGGCCGCCATGTCGTCGCGATGGACGAAGCGAAGCGACGCCGAGTTGATGCAGTAGCGCAGGCCGCCGCGGTCGCGCGGGCCATCGTCGAAGACGTGGCCGAGGTGGCTGTCGCCGTGCGCCGATCGCACTTCGGTGCGGACCGTGCCGTACGACGTGTCCTTCACCTCGTTGACGTGGGCCGGCTCGATCGGCTTGGTGAAGCTCGGCCAGCCGCAGCCCGACTCGAACTTGTCGGCCGAGGCGAAGAGCGGCTCGCCCGAGACGATGTCGACGTAGATGCCGGGCTCGTGGTTGTCGAGGTACTCGCCCGTGCCGGGCCGCTCGGTCGCGCTCTCCTGCGTGACGCGATACTGTTCCTTGGTCAGGCGGGCGACCGCCTCGGGCGTCTTTCGATAGGGGGTGGGGGTGGTGGGCATGTCGGTCCTCTCCGTGTCGGACATCCAGGTCGGCGGAGCTTAGCGAAACCTTACGCCTTGCGGCGGCCGTCGCCGCGATGGCCCCACCTCGAGACGACATGCCGTTCCCGCCCGCCTCATCGCTGGCCCGCCTGATCGAAGCGCCGGTCCGCCCCGGCACCGTCGAATGGATCGGCGTTCGCCCGGCGCGGCGCGCCGCGATGCGCAGCGAAGACGCGGCCGAGCTGCGCGCCGGCCACGGCCTCGTCGGCGATCGCTACGGCAACCCCGGTGGCGCGCGCCAGGTGACGCTGATCGAAGCCGAGAGCCTGGCGACGATCGCCAGCCACCTCGGCCGCGACCTCGTCCGCGCCGACGAGCTGCGCCGCAACGTCGTCGTCCGCGGCCTCAACCTGGTCGCCCTGAAGGGCCGTCGCTTTCGCATCGGCGCCGCCCTGCTCGAGGCGTCGGGCGAGTGCCATCCGTGCTCGCGCATGGAAGAGATCCTCGGCAGCGGCGGCTACAACGCCGTGCGCGGCCTCGGCGGCATCACGGCGCGCGTGATCGCCGGCGCGGTGATCCGGATCGGCGATGCGGTCGCGCCGACTCCGTGACGCTTTGCTCACCTTGCGCCGATGTCGGCCGGACTTACCTTTGCGCGTTCGTCGCGCGTGCGTCGCGCTCCGACAATCGCCGGTTGCGTCGACTTCCGGCATTCGCCTTCATGCACCTCGACATCGCCTCGCTCCTCCTCGCCATGACCGTCTGCATGGTCACGATGGCCATCGCCTTGCCGGCCGTGATGGGCGAGGTCGACGCGCCAGCGCGCTGCGCCCAGGCCGGCGTCATCCTCCAGGGCGTCGCCTGGGCGCTGCTGCTGACGTCGGGCCTCGTCGCGCCGGGCTCGATCACCGACCGCGCCCTGTCGACGCTGGCGATGGCCGGCATCACCGGCGGCCTCGCGCTCAACGCCGCCGCCTTCGACCTGTGGTGCGGCCGCACGCCGCAGATCCGCATCCCGTTGCTGATCGCCGTCGTCATGCCGATCGGCTACTCGATCGGCTTCTCGAGCTATCCGTTTCGCGTCGGCTGGGCCAATGGCCTGCT
Source organism: Caldimonas sp. (assembly GCA_035995885.1). Classification (GTDB taxonomy): domain Bacteria; phylum Pseudomonadota; class Gammaproteobacteria; order Burkholderiales; family Burkholderiaceae_C; genus Schlegelella_A. The sequence continues at coordinate 35,687 of DASYKC010000075.1, forward strand.
GACGCTGCAGATGGCGTTCCTGGTCGCTTCGGTGTGGCGCAAGCCCGCAGTGCCGATCGGCAAGTGGCGCTGGCTGCTCGCCGTCAGCGTCATCGCGCAGATGGTCGTCACGCTCGGGCGCGGCGTCCTCGGCGCCTTCTTTACCGCGAGCTATCCGAGCTTTCTCGCGCCGCACCCGGTGAACTACGCCTTCGCCCTCATCGCCAACGCGACGACCGTGCTCTCGCTGATGGCGGTGCTGCTCGCCCACCGCGACGAGGCCGCGCGCGAGCTCGAGCGGCTGGCGACGGTCGACGGCCTCACCGGCGTCCTCAACCGCCGCGCCTGGCTGAGCCTGGCCACGACCGAGATGGCGGTGAGCGTCCGCTACGGCCACCCGGTCGCGGTGCTGATGATCGACCTCGACCATTTCAAGCAGATCAACGACACCCAGGGCCACGACGCCGGCGACCGCGCCCTCGCCTTCATCGCCCGCGCGCTGCAGTCGGCGGTGCGGCCCGGCGACCTCGTCGGCCGCTACGGCGGCGAGGAGTTCTGCGTCCTGATGACGCACGCCGACAACGCCGCGGCGAGCGCCTTCGACGTCCGCATGCGCAGCTACCTCACCGAAGTCGCCGAGCAGGAGCTCGGCTTCCCGCTCGCCTACAGCGCCGGCATCGCCATGCGCACCTCCGCCGACGACACGCTCGCGGCGATGGTCAAGCGCGCCGATGCGACGCTCTACAGCGCCAAGGAACAGGGTCGCTCGCGCACCCTCGACGCGCAGGGGCTGCGCCTGCGCTCGGCCTGAGCGTCGCCTACGTCGAGCGAGTCGCGATCAGGTGCAGCGCAGCTGCAGCGATTCGATCCGTCCGCCGAAGCCGAGCTTCTCGACCAGGCCGGGCTCGCGACTGTCGGGCGGAAAGCCCACCGAGCGCGCCGACAGGAACTGCTTCTGGTAGACGATGAGGGTCGCGCGCGGGCCGGTGATGACGCTCCTGATGTCGCGCCGGAGCTGGCGCGCGCTGCCCTTGTCGAGCGTCTGCAGCTCGATCGGGCCGATCAGCGTCAGCGAGTCGCCGTTGAAGCTGCGATCGCCGAAGAACGTGGCCCAGCAGCCCGACTGCAGCTCGCTCGCCGAGGGCGAGACGAGGACGACCGCTTCGGTCTCGGTGGTCGACGACGCGGCCGAAGCGCTGCGATCGCTCATCTGGCCGCAGGCGGCGAGCGCCGCGGCGGCGATCGTCAGCACGGGAAGGAGGTGACGGGGCTTCATCGGATTTCCTCGGCGATGTAGGGACCTGGCTTGATGGCGATCGGCGTGCCCAGCGCCGCACGCCGCCGGCCTGTCGTTTGCCAACGGCGGGGATGGTGGCGCGATACGACCCCGACGCATGGATGTGGTCGCAGGCCTGCGAGCTCATCGCCGAGGCCGAGCGCCTGCACCGCCAGTTCTTCCGCCTCGCCCCGGCCGAGCACGCGCCGGCGGCGTGGGAGCCGCCGATCGACGTCTTCGAGGACGAGCGCGAGATCGTCGTCGTCGTCGCCATGCCCGGCGTCGCCGCCGACCGCGTCGAGGTCGCGCAGGAAGGCGCGGCGCTGGTCGTGCGCGGCGTCCGGCCGCTGCCGCTCGAAGGCGGGCGCCACCGCCTGCGCCAGCTCGAGATTCCCTACGGCGCGTTCGAGCGCCGCATCCCGCTGCCGCTCGGCCGGGTCGAGGTCGGCCGCCCCGAGCTCGTCCAGGGCTGCCTGGTGCTGCGCCTGCGCAAGCGCGCGCCGGAGCGTTGACGCCGATGGCCACGACCGCCGATCCGTCGGGCGCTCGCGCCGACAGCGCCGTCCTCGACGACACGCGCGTTCCGGTCCCCGCGGCCGGCGCCGCCGCCAACGGCGCCGGCGCGGCGCGGCCACTGCCGGCCGATGCGCTGATCGTCCTGCCGGCGCGCAACCTCGTCCTCTTTCCGGCGACGGTGCTGCCGATCGCCATCGGCCGCGAGCGCTCGCGCGCCGCGGTGCAGGAGGCGGTGCGGCTCGAGCGCGCGATCGGCGTTCTGCTGCAGAAGAACCCCGACGTCGACGAGCCCGGCGCCGACGACCTGCACTGGGTCGGCACGAGCGCGGCCGTGCTGCGCTACGTGACGACGCCCGACGGCAACCACCACCTGGTCGCGCGCGGCCTGCGCCGCTTTCGCGTCCTCGAGTTCCTCGACGGCTTCGCCTTCACGGTCGTCCGCGTCCAGTACGTCGACGACCCCGAAACCGTCGATCCGGAAATCGAAGGTCGCGGCCGGGCGCTGAAGGAAAGCGCCCTCGAGACGCTCCAGCTCCTGCCGCAGGTGCCAGAGGAGATGAGCGTCGCGCTGCAGGGCATCGACGATCCGGCGCAGCTCGCCAACGTCATCGCCAGCGTGCTCGACATCGGCGCCGAGGAGAAGCAGGCGCTGCTCGAGACCTTCGACCTGAAGGCGCGCCTCGACCGGCTGCTCGAGATCCTCGCCCGCCGCATCGAGGTCCTCAAGGTGTCGCGCGACGTCGCCGATCGCACGCGCGAATCGATCGGCGACGTCAACCGCAAGCACCTGCTGCGCGAGCAGCTGCGCACGATCCAGAAGGAGCTCGGCGAAGGCGACGAGAGCGCGGCCGAGATCGAGGAGCTCGACAAGGCGATCAGCGAAGCGCACATGCCCGAGGAGGTCGAGAAGATCGCGCGCAAGGAGCTCAAGCGCCTCGAGCGCATGCCCGACTCGTCGGGCGAGTACTCGATGGTGCGCACCTACCTCGACTGGCTGATCGAGCTGCCGTGGGGCGACGAGCCCGAGCCGGCGATCGACATCGCCGAGGCGCGCCGCATCCTCGACGAGGACCACTTCGGCCTCGACAAGATCAAGCGCCGGATCCTCGAGTACCTCGCCGTCCACAAGCTCAACCCGCAGGGCAAGAGCCCGATCCTCTGCTTCGTCGGCCCGCCCGGCGTCGGCAAGACCTCGCTCGGCCAAAGCATCGCCAGGGCGACCGGCCGCAAGTTCGCGCGCATCAGCCTCGGCGGCGTCCACGACGAGGCCGAGATCCGCGGCCACCGGCGCACCTACATCGGCGCGCTGCCGGGCGTGATCATCCAGAACCTGCGCAAGGTCGCCACCCGCAACGCGGTGATGATGCTCGACGAGGTCGACAAGCTCGGCGCCGGCGGCTTCCACGGCGACCCGTCGTCGGCGCTGCTCGAGGTGCTCGACCCGGAGCAGAACTCGACCTTCCGCGACACCTACCTCGCCGTGCCGTACGACCTCTCGAAGGTGATGTTCGTCTGCACCGCCAACGTCCTCGACACCATCCCCGGGCCGCTGCGCGACCGCATGGAGGTGATCCAGCTGCCCGGCTACACGGCGCGCGAGAAGCTGCAGATCGCGCGCCGCTACCTCGTGCCGCGCCAGCTCGCCGCGACCGGCATCAGCGAAGCGCAGTGCGAGATCACCGACGCGGCGCTCGAGGCGATCATCGACGACTACACGCGCGAGGCGGGCGTGCGCAACCTCGAGCGCGAGATCGGCAGCGCCTGCCGCTACGTCGCGGTGCGAATCGCCGAAGGCGAGATCGAGCGGATGTCGGTCACGGCCGCCGACCTGCACGCGATCCTCGGCCCGAAGCGATTCGAGGCCGAGGTGGCGATGGGCGCCGGCATCCCCGGCGTCGCCACCGGCCTGGCGTGGACGCCGGTCGGCGGCGACATCCTCTTCATCGAGGCGGCGCGAACGCCCGGCACCGGCCGCCTGATCCTCACCGGCCAGCTCGGCGAGGTGATGAAGGAGAGCGCGCAGGCGGCGCTTTCGCTCGTCAAGGCGCGCGCGGCCAGGCTCGGCATCGACGTCGAGGGCCTCGCCAAGGCCGACATCCACGTCCACGTTCCGGCCGGGGCGACGCCCAAGGACGGGCCGAGCGCCGGCGTCGCGATGTTCGTCGCGCTGACCTCGCTGCTCACCGACCGGCCGGTTCGCAGCGACGTCGCGATGACGGGCGAGATCAGCCTGCGCGGCCTGGTGCTGCCGATCGGCGGCGTCAAGGAGAAGGTGCTCGCCGCGCAGCGCGCCGGCATCACGACGGTGATGCTGCCGGCGCGCAATCGCCGCGACCTCGAGGACATCCCGGCCGATGCGCGCGAGCAGCTCCGCTTCGAGTGGCTGGAGACCGTCGACGACGCCTTGCGCGTCGCCCTCGAGGTGGCGCTCGCCTGAGCCGAGCGCGGGGCGGGCGAGGGCGCCCGAGCGGCCGGAGCGGCGTGTCTGGCCGCTCGCCCGGCGGCGCCGTCATGTAGGCTCGTGGCTCACCGACGCCTCTTCCGTTTCGACACTCGCATGACACTTCAGCTCGACCCCGACATCACCGTCTTCGTCGTCGGCGCCGGCATCATGGGCGCCGGCATCGCCCAGGTCGCGGCGCAGGCCGGCCACGCGGTGCGCCTCTTCGACACGCGCGACGGCGCAGCGCAGGCCGCGGTGACGAAGCTCGCGGCGACGCTCGACGGCCTCGCCGTCAAGGGCAAGCTCGACGCCGGCGAAGCGAAGGCGATCGCCGGCCGCATCAGCGCGGCGGCGCGGCTCGACGAGGCTGCCGGCGCCGGCCTCGTCGTCGAGGCGATCGTCGAGAACGCCGACGCCAAGCGGGCGCTCTTCCGCGCCCTCGAGCCGATCGTCGGCGACGCCTGCGTTCTGGCCTCGAACACCTCGTCGATCTCGATCACCGCGCTTGCCAACGGCCTGCAGCGGCCGGGCCGTGTCGTCGGCATGCATTTCTTCAACCCGGTGCCGCTGATGAAGCTGGTCGAGGTCGTCTCGGGCCTGCAGAGCGACGCCGACGCGGCCGCGGCGATCTTCGATCTCGCCCGGCGCTGGGGCAAGACGCCGGTGCACGCGCGCTCGACGCCGGGCTTCATCGTCAACCGCATCGCCCGCCCGTACTACGCCGAGGCGCTCGCGCTCCTGCACGAGAAGCTCGCCGAGCCGGCGACGATCGATGCCTGCCTGCGCGGCGCCGGCTTTCGCATGGGGCCATGCGAGCTGATGGACCTGATCGGCCACGACACCAACTTCGCCGTCACCCAGTCGGTGTTCGATGCCAACTTCGGCGACAAGCGCTACGTGCCGTCGCTGGTGCAGCGCGAGCTCGTCGACGGCGGCCTGCTCGGGCGCAAGTCCGGGCGCGGCTTCTTCGCCTACGGCGCGGCCGCGCCGGCGGCGCCCGCCGCGACGCCGGCCTTCGCGGCGCCGGCGGTGCCGGCCGGCGCGATCGTCGCGCTGCACGGCCGCGGCGTCATCGTCGATCGCTGGGCGGCGCGGCTCGAGGACGCCGGCGTCCGCTTCGAGGCCGACCCGGAGAGCCGATGGAACGGCCTGCAGACCGATGCCGGGGAGCTGCATCTGACGGACGGCCGCGCGGCGACGCAGGTCGCGGCCGAGGCGGGCGTTCGCGAGCTCGCCGTCTTCGATCTCGCCGTCGCCCCGGCCGGCGGCGCGCCCGGGACGCCGCTCGCGATCGCGTTCGCGGCGAGCGCGTCGCCGGCGTGGCGCGAGCACGCCGCCGAGTGGCTGCGCATCGCCGGCTGGCAGCCGCAGGTCGTCGGCGACGCGCCCGGGCTCGTCGTCGCGCGCACCGTCGCGATGCTCGTCAACGAGGGCGCCGACGCGGTCCACCAGGGCGTCTGCACGCCCGAAGGCGCCGACCTGGCGATGAAGCTCGGCGTCAACTACCCGGCCGGGCCGTTCGAGTTTCTCGGCCGCTGGGACGCCGGCGCCGTCGCCGCGCTGCTCGACCACCTCGATGCCCACTACCGCGGCGAGCGCTACCGCGTCAGCCCGGGGCTGCGCGAGCGGGCCTGGCTGGCGCTGCTCGATCCGCCGCCCGCGTAAGACAGCTTCTCATCGTCGGGTCAGTCGATGGCGCGACCGCTGTCGGACGGGCGTCGACGGTGCGTCGCCTGCCGACAATGTTCGGTCACGCCCACACAGGAATGGCGTGCCTGGAGTCATCATGAAAGCAAAGAGAACCCACATCGCCGCGCTCACCGTCGTCGCCGCGGCCAGCCTGCTCGCGGCCTGCGAGCGCAGGACGACGACCGTGGCCGACGCCACGCCGGGCAGCACCTCGACGACGACGACGTCGACGACGGTGGCGCCGTCGCCGGCGGCGTCGAACGCGATGTCGGCGACCGCGAACGCCGTCGACAAGGCCGGCGACGCGGTCGGCGATGCCGCCATCACCGGCAAGGTGAAGACGGTGCTGATCGCCGACGCCGACATCAAGGCGCTGCAGATCGACGTCGACACCAAGAACGGCGTCGTCACGCTGAGCGGCACCGCCGACAGCGCCGCCCACGCCGACAAGGCGAGCGCCGACGCGCGCCGCGTCGACGGCGTCAAGGCCGTCGACAACAAGCTGACCGTCAAGCCCTGACGTTCGCGCCCGGCGCGGCGGCCGCCGCCGCGCCGGCGCCGAGGCCGAGCAGGCGCATGGCGTTCTGCTTGAGGATGAGCGGCTTCACCTCGTCCTTGAAGCCGGCCTCCTCGAAATCCTTGAGCCAGCGGTCGGGCGTGATCAGCGGGAAGTCGCTGCCGAAGAGGATGCGGTCCTTGAGCAGCGTATTCGCGTACTGGACCAGCTGCGGCGGAAAGTACTTCGGGCTCCAGCCCGAGAGGTCGATCCAGATGTTGGGCTTGTGCATGGCGAGCGAGATCGCCTCGTCCTGCCACGGCCACGACGGATGGGCGACGATGATCTGCATGTCGGGGAAGGCGATCGCGACGTCCTCGAGCAGCATCGGGTTCGAGTTCTGCAGGCGCAGCCCGCCGCCGCAGCGCATGCCCGAGCCGATGCCCGAATGGCCGCTGTGGAAGACGGCCGGCAGCTTCTTCTCGGCGATGACCTCGTAGATCGGCCAGGCCATCCGGTCGGTGACGTCGAAGCCCTGCACCGTCGGGTGGAACTTGAAGCCCTTGACGCCGTACTCCTCGACCAGCTTCCTCGCCTCGCGGCCGCCCATCTTTCCCTTGTGCGGATCGATCGAGCCGAAGGCGATCATGATGTCGCTGTTGGCCTGCGCCGCCTCGGCGATCTCCTCGTTGGGGATGCGCCGGCGCCCCATCTGCGTCTCGGCGTCGACGGTGAAATTGACGAAGCCGATCTTCTTCTCGCGGTAGTAGGCGATGGTCTCGTCCATCGTCGGGCGCTTCGAGGAGCGGAAGTACTTGTCGGCGGCGCGGTCGTACTCCTCGCCGTAGTTGTCGAACGGGTTGCGGCACGACACCTCGAGGTGGGTGTGGGTGTCGATGGCGATGAGCTCGGCGGTGTTCATTCTTCGCTCCTGACGCGGGTTGTGGTCGCAACCGCCTAGACGCGTCGGTGGCGGGCGACCTTCTCGAGCAGCTGGAACAGCAGGGTCCGCTCGCCTTCGCTGAGGTGGCCGAGCAGCTCGCCCTCCATGCTGTCGGCGATTCGCTCGGCCTTCTTCACCAGCGCCGTGCCCTTGCGGGTGAGGGCGATGGTCTGCTTGCGGCGATCGTCCTCGCTGCGCGTTCGCGTGATCAGCTCGCGCTCGACCAGCTTGTCGCAGACCAGCGTCAGGCGCGGCGCCGAGACGTCGAGCGCGAGCGACATCTGCCGCTGCGTGACGTGCGGGTTCGCGGCGACCAGCATCAGGATCGTGAAGTCGATGCGACGCAGCTCGAACGGCTCGCCGATGCGCCGGTTGAAGATCTTCAGGCTCGGGATCGCGGCCTGAGCGAGGTTGTAGCCGAGGAGGCGGCGCATCTTGCCGTGGTCGAGGCCGCCCGGCAGAGACGATTCGGGGTCGGTCTTGGTCGGGCTGCGCATCTCGGAAAGTGTAGAGGCCCCGCTGCCGACAAGGGGGTTGCCGGCGCCGTTGCGATCCAATATAGTTTCGAACGTTAACCATTAACCTAAGTAATTACCCGAGGACGGCGGCGTGCCTCGAGCAGCGAAGGGAAGTCCCTAAGCGATGGCGCCATCGTCCTCCTTACGATCGATCCAGATGACCTCCACCGACCCGCGCGACAACGCTCCGCTCCCCGCCGTTCTCCAGGCGCTCGATCTGCTCCGCATCGAGCCCGCCGGCGCGGTGCTGCACGTTCGCCTGAACCGGCCGGCGAAGCGCAACGCCGTCAGCGATGCGCTCGTCGCGCAGCTGCACACCTGCTTCGTCAACCTGCCCGAGGCGACGCGCGCCGTCGTCCTGAGCGGCGAGGGCGATCACTTCTGCGCCGGCCTCGATCTCTCGGAGATCTCCGAGCGAAGCGTCGCCGAGGGCATCGCCCACTCGCGCTCGTGGCACGCCGCGTTCGCGCAGATCCAGTTCGGCCGCGTGCCCGTCGTCGCCGTGCTGCACGGCGCCGTCGTCGGCGGCGGCCTCGAGCTGGCAGCCGCGTGCCACGTGCGCGTCGCCGAGGCGAGCGCGTTCTACGGCCTGCCCGAGGGCCAGCGCGGCCTCTTCGTCGGCGGCGGCGGCTCGGCGCGCATCCCGCGTCTCATCGGCACCGCGCGAATGACCGACATGATGCTGACCGGCCGCGTCTACGACGCGAACGAGGGCCTGGCCATCGGCGTCTCGCAGTACGTCGTCGCGGCCGGGCAGGGGCTGGCGAAGGCGCTCGCGCTCGCCCAGCGCATCGCCGCCAACGCGCCGCTCTCGAACTTCGCGGTCATGCACGCGCTGCCGCGCATCGCCGACATGGCGCAGGACGAGGGCCTGTTCGTCGAGTCGCTGATGGCGGCGATCGCCTCCGGCGACGAGGCGGCCAAGAGCCGCGTCCGCGCCTTCCTCGACGGCAAGGCGGCGAAAGTGCAGAAGGCGTGAAGGCGCAGGCCCGCTATCGCGACCTGCCGCTCGGCGGCTCGCTCGAGGCCGACCTCACGCGCCGCGCCGACGGCGCGACGGTCGTCGTCTCGCGCGAGCCGCTCGCGCCCTATCCCGCGCGCCTCACCGACCGCCTCGCCGAATGGGCCGGGCGCGACCCGGACCGCACCCTCGTCGCCAAGCGCGTCCGGGGCGGCGACTGGCGCCGCGTCAGCTACGGCGAAGCGCTGCAGGCCGCGCGGGCGATCGCGCAGGCGCTCATCGACCATCGCCTGTCGCCCGAGCGGCCGGTCGCGATCCTTTCCGAGAACGACATCGAGCACCTTCTCCTCGGCCTCGGCGCGATGCTCGCCGGCGTTCCGTTCGCGCCGGTCTCGCCCGCCTATTCGCTCGTCTCGCAGGACCACGGCAAGCTGCGCCACATCCTCGGCGTGCTGACGCCGGGCTTGGTGTTCGCGAGCGGGCCGGCGTACGGCAAGGCGATCGATGCCGTCGTGGCGCGCGACACGCCGGTCGTCCTCGGCGATGGCGCAATCGCCGGTCGGGCGACGACGCCCTTCGCGGCGCTCCTCGCGACGGCGCCGACCGCGGCCGTCGACGAAGCGCATGCGCGCGTCGGCGCCGACACGATCGCCAAGTTCCTCTTCACCTCGGGCTCGACCAAGCTGCCGAAGGGCGTCGTCAACACGCAGCGCATGCTGTGCTCGAACCAGCAGATGATCCGCCAGTGCTTTCCGCAGCTGGCCGAAGAGGCGCCGGTGCTGGTCGACTGGCTGCCGTGGAACCACACCTTCGGCGGCAACCACAACGTCGGCCTCGTCATCTACAACGGCGGCACGCTCTACATCGACGAAGGCAAGCCGACGCCGGCGCTGATCGGCGAGACGCTGCGCAACCTGCGCGAGATCGCGCCGACGATGTACTTCAACGTGCCGAAGGGCTTCGAGGAGATCGCCGACGCGCTCGAGGTCGACCCGGTGCTGCGCAAGACGCTCTTCAGCCGCGTCAGGATGTTCTTCTTCGCCGGCGCCGGTCTGGCGCAGCCGGTCTGGGACAAGCTCGACCGCGTCGCCGAGCAGGAATGCGGCGAGCGCATCCGGATGCTCACCGGCCTCGGCATGACCGAGACGGCGCCGTTCGCGATCTGCGCCAACGCGCGCGAGGTGAAGTCGGGCCACATCGGTCTGCCGGCGCCCGGCCTCGAGCTGAAGCTCGTTGGCGACGGCGACGAGCCGGGCGCCAAGCAGGAAGTGCGCTACCGCGGCCCCAACGTCACGCCCGGCTACTGGCGCGCGCCCGAGCAGACGGCCGAGTGCTTCGACGACGAAGGCTTCTATTGCAGCGGCGACGCCGCCAGGCCGATGGACGCGGCCCGCCCCGAGCTCGGCTTCGTCTTCGACGGTCGCATCGCCGAGGACTTCAAGCTCGCGACCGGCACCTTCGTCTCGGTCGGGCCGCTGCGCGCGAAGATCATCGCCGCCGGCGTTCCGATCGTGCAGGACGTCGTCATCGCCGGCATCGACCGCAACGAGATCGGCATCCTGATCTTTCCGCGCATCGACGCCTGCCGCGAGCTGGCCGGCCTGCCGGCGAACGCGTCGGCGCACCTCGCCCTCGGCGACCCGACCGTGCGCGCCTTCCTGCAGCAGCTCGTCGACGCGCTGCACGCGAGCGGCACCGGCAGCGCGACGCGGGTCGCGCGCGCCCTGGTCCTCGCCGAGCCGCCGTCGATCGACCGCGGCGAGATCACCGACAAGGGCTCGATCAACCAGCGGGCCGTGCTCCTGCACCGCGATGCCGACGTGGTCCGCATGTACCTCGGCCGCGATCGCGACGTGCTCGTGCCGCGGCCCGACTGAAAGACGAACCGCGATGGCCAGGACGACCCACTTCCGCGTCACCGTGCAGTTCGGCGATTGCGATCCGGCGGGGATCGTCTTCTATCCGAACTTCCAGCGCTGGATCGACGCCGCCTCGCTCTCGTTCTTCATGCAGTGCGGGGTGCCGCCGTGGCGCGAACTGGTCAAGACGCGCGGCATCGTCGGCACGCCGCTGCTCGAGATCTCGACCCGGTTCGTGGTCGCCGCGACCTACGCCGAGGAGCTCTCGATCGCGACCCACGTCGAGGCATGGCGCGCCAAGGTCTTCGTCCAGCACCACCGCGTCACGCGCGGCGAGACGTTGATCTGCGAAGGGCGCGAGACGCGCGCCTTCGTTCGCCGCGACGCCGACGACCCGGAGCGCCTCCGCGCCATCCCGATCCCCGAAGACATTCGCGCCCTTTGCGAGTGACGGTCATCGATTCAGCAGCAACACCAGGAGTCACACCATGAAAAGGAATCGCATCCTCGCGGCCGCCGTCGCCGCGGGCTTCGCGGCGCTGGCGCCCTTGCCGGCGTTCGCCGACCTGACGATCGGCGTCAGCATCTCGCTCACCGGGCCGACGTCGGCGCTCGGCATCCCGACCAAGAACGGCATCGCCCTCTGGCCGAAGGAGATCGCCGGCGAGAAGGTCAACGTCATCCTGCTCGACGACGCCACCGATCCGACGACGGCGGTCAAGAACACGAGGAAGTTCATCAACGAGGACAAGGTCGACGTCGTCGTCGGCTCGGTCGCGACGCCGGTCGCGGCGGCGATGGCCGACGTCGCCGCCGAAGGCAAGACGGTGCAGCTCATGCTCTCGCCGGTCAACCTGCCCGAAGGCCGCGGCGGCTGGTCGTTCCGCATGCCGCAGTCGACGGCGGTGATGGCGATCCCGATCGTCGAGCAGTGGAAAAAGCTCGGCGTCAAGAGCTACGGCTTTCTCGGCTACGCCGACGCCTACGGCGAGGCGTGGCTCAAGGACATCACGCCGCTCGCCGAGAAGGCCGGCATCAAGCAGGTCGCGGTCGAGCGCTTCGCGCGCACCGACACGGCGGTGACGGGCCAGGCGCTCAAGCTGATGGCGGCCAATCCGGACGCGATCCTCGTCGTCGCCTCGGGCAGCGGCTCGGCGATGCCGCACAAGGGCCTGGTCGAGCGCGGCTATCCGAAGGGCAAGATCTACCAGACGCACGGCGCGGCGACGATGGACCTGATCCGCGTCGGCGGCGCCGACGTCGAGGGCTCGTTCGTGTCGTCGGGCCCGGCGGTCGTCGCCGAGAAGCTGCCCGACTCGAACGCGAGCAAGGCGCTCGGCGTCCAGTTCAAGAACCAGTTCGAGGCGGCCAACGGCAAGGGCTCGGCGAACCAGTTCGCGGCGCACGCGTACGACGTCGTCCTCGTCCTGCAGAAGGCGGTGCCGATCGCGCTCAAGAAGGGCAAGCCCGGAACGCCGGAGTTTCGCGCCGCGCTGAAGGACGCGTTCGAGACGATGGGGCGCACGCCGGTCTCGCAGGGCGTCCTCAACTGGACTGCCGCCGATCACTTCGGCTACACGCCCGAGACCGGCGTGCTGCTGAAGGTCGTGAACGGCGACTGGCAGGTGGTTCACTGAGCCGACAGGTATCGTCGCGGGCGGCCGGGGAGCCTCGCTGACCCGCGCCGCTGCAACGCATGGACCTCTCCACCGCCGGCATCCTCCTGCTCGACGGCGTCACCAACGGCGCGGTCTACGCCTTGCTGGCGCTGGCGACGGTGCTCGTCTTCGCGGTCACTCGCGTCATCTTCATCCCGCAGGGCGAGTTCGTCGCCTACGGCGCGCTGACGCTGGCGCTGCTGCAGCTCGGCAAGGTGCCGGGAACGATCTGGCTCCTGCTCGCGCTCGCCGCGGTGGCGGCGCTGCTCGACCTCGCCGATGCGGTCCGGCGCGGCCTGCCGGCAGCGGCGATGGCGCGCGGCCTGGCGCGAACGCTGGTCGCGCCGGTCGTCGTCGCCGCGGTCACGGCGTGGGCGGCGCCGCTCAAGCTGCACCTGCTCGCCCAGAGCGCGCTGACCTTGGCGATCGTCACGCTGCTCGGGCCGCTCGTCTACCGCCTCGCCTACCAGCGCCTGGCCGACGCCAGCGTGCTGGTGCTCCTCATCGTCTCGGTCGGTGTCCACTTCGCGCTCACCGGCCTCGGCCTCGTCTTCTTCGGCGCCGAGGGCTATCGCAACCCGAGCTTCTGGGACGCGCGCTTCTCGGCCGGGCCGCTGACGCTCTCGGGCCAGACGATCTTCATCTTCGTCGCCTCGATCGTCCTCATCGTGGCGCTCTGGCTCTTCTTCGGCCGGACGCTGCGCGGCAAGGCGCTGCGCGCGACGGCGGTCAACCGCCTCGGTGCGCGACTGATGGGCATCTCCACGTCGGGCGCCGGCAAGCTGAGCTTCGGCCTGGCGGCCTTCATCGGCGCGCTCTCGGGCCTGCTGATCGGGCCGACGACGACGATCTTCTACGACTCGGGCTTCCTGATCGGCCTGAAGGGCTTCGTCGCCGCGATCTTCGGCGGCCTGGCGAGCTATCCGGCGGCCGCGCTCGGCGCGCTCCTGGTCGGCGTGCTCGAGAGCTTCAGCTCGTTCTACGCCAGCGCGTTCAAGGAAGTGATCGTCTTCACGCTCATCATCCCGGTGCTCCTCTGGCGCTCGTTCCAGCACGGCCCCGGCGACGAGGAAGAGCAGTGAGCCTGCGCCGCCTCGCCCTGCTGGTCTTCGTGATCGCGCTCGCCCTCGTGCCGGTGCTGACGCCGGCGAAGAGCGAGTTCCTGATCACCCAGGCCAACTACATCGGCCTGTACGCGCTGGTCGTGATCGGCCTGGTGCTGCTCACGGGGATCGCCGGGCTGACGTCGTTCGGCCAGGCCGCGTTCGTCGGCATGGGCGCGTACACCGCGGCCTACCTGACGCTCAGCTACGGCGTCTCGCCCTGGCTCACGGTCTGGGTCGGCCTCGCCGTCACCGCGCTCGCCGCGCTCGTCCTCGCCTGGGTGACCTTGCGCATGTCGGGCCACTACCTGCCGCTGGCGACGATCGCCTGGGGCCTCTCGCTCTTCTACCTGCTCGGCAACCTCGATTTCCTGGGCAAGTACGACGGCCTGCTCGGCATTCCGGCGCTGTCGTTCTTCGGCACCTCGCTCAACACCGGGCGGAGCTTCTTCTACCTGCTCTGGATCATCGTCGTCCTCGCCGCGATCGCCGTCACCCACCTGCTCGACTCGCGCGCCGGCCGGGCGCTGCGCGCGGTCAAGGGCGGAACGACGATGCCCGA
>DASYKC010000076.1:0-17880 GCA_035995885.1 Caldimonas sp.
CGTCGCCGTCCTCGGCCCGGGGCTGGCGAACGCGATGTTCGCGATCGCCATCGTCATGCTGCCGCACTTCGTCCGCCTGACGCGCGGCGCCGTTCTCGGCGAGCTCGCCAAGGACTACGTGCAGGCGTCGCGCCTCGCCGGTGCCGGCACCGCGCGGCTGATGTTCGACACCGTGCTGCCCAACTGCGCCGCGCCTTTGATCGTCCAGGCGACGCTCGGCTTCTCGTCGGCGATCCTCGACGCCGCGGCGCTCGGCTTCCTCGGCCTCGGCGCCCAGCCGCCGACGCCCGAATGGGGCTCGATGCTGGCGAGCGCGCTCGAGTTCATCCAGAGCGCGTGGTGGGTCGTCACCTTGCCCGGCCTCGCGATCCTCGTCACCGTGCTCGCCTTCAACCTGACCGGCGACGGCCTCCGCGACGCGCTGGATCCGAAGCTGAAGAGGTAGCGTGCCTGCCTCTTCAGCTGCGCCGCCCAGGATGGCTCCCTTTCCAGCTTCGCTCCCTTCCCTCCGAGAGGGAAGGGCCGGCCCCGTTGGCGCCGCTTTGCGCGACTGCTCACGGCGATGACGACACTGCTCGACGTACAGCGGCTGACGGTCGACTTTCCGGTCGGCGATGCCTCGTTCGTCGCCGTCGACGACGTCAGCTTCTCGGTCGATGCCGGCGAGGTCGTCGGCATCGTCGGCGAATCGGGATCCGGGAAGAGCGTGACCGCGCTCGCCGTCCTCGGCCTGATCGACGCGCCCGGCCGGGTCGTCGCCGAGCGGCTCGCGTTCGCCGGCCGCGACCTCCAGGCGATGGGCGAGCGCGAGCGCCGGTCGCTGCTCGGCGGCGACATCGCGATGATCTTCCAGGACCCGATGACGAGCCTGAACCCGTCGTTCACGGTCGCCTTCCAGCTGATGGAGACGATCGCCCTGCACGAAGGCGGCTCGCGCCGGGCGCGGCGCACGCGCGCGCTGCAGTTGCTGAAGGACGTCGAGATCCCCGATCCCGAGCGCCGCCTCGACGCCTTCCCGCACCAGCTCTCGGGCGGCATGAGCCAGCGCGTCATGCTGGCGATGGCGATCGCCTGCAACCCGCGCCTGCTGATCGCCGACGAGCCGACGACCGCGCTCGACGTCACCG
This sequence comes from Caldimonas sp., assembly GCA_035995885.1. GTDB lineage: Bacteria > Pseudomonadota > Gammaproteobacteria > Burkholderiales > Burkholderiaceae_C > Schlegelella_A. Next base: position 1,128 of record DASYKC010000076.1, read on the forward strand.
TGCAGGCGCAGATGCTCGCGCTCCTGCTGCGCCTGCAGCGCGAGCGCGGCATGGCGCTCGTCCTCATCACCCACGACCTCGGCGTCGTCGCCGAGGTGGCGCAGCGCGTCCTCGTGATGTACGCGGGCCAGATCGTCGAGAGCGCCGCCGCCGTCGACCTGTTCGCGCAGCCGCGCCATCCCTACACCGAAGCGCTCCTCGCCTCGCTGCCCGAGCGCAACGCCGGCCGGCGCCGGCTCGCCTCGCTGGCCGGCGTCGTCCCGGGTGCGTTCGATCGTCCCGGCGGCTGCCTGCTCTCGCCGCGCTGCCCGTACGTTCGCGATCGCTGCCGGGCGACGCGGCCGCCGCTGTTCGAGGTCGGCGCCAGCCTGGCGCGCTGCTATTTTCCGATCGGCGCGGAGCCGCGGCCATGAGCCGCCGCGCCGTCGCCGACGCGAGTGGCGCAGCGCGCGGCGTGACGGCATCGCCATGAGCGCGCCGCCACCGACTTCGGCGCCGGTCCTCGAGACGCGCGCGCTGACCAAGCACTACGCGGTATCGGGCGGGCTCTTCGCCGCGGCCGGCAGCGTGCGCGCGCTCGAGGACGTCTCGCTCTCGCTCGCGCCGGGCCGCACGCTCGCGATCGTCGGCGAGTCGGGCTGCGGCAAGAGCACGCTGGCGCGCCAGATCGCGATGCTCGAGACGCCGACCTCGGGCAGCGTCGTCATCGCCGGCAGCGACGCGACGAGCGCCGGTGCGGCGACGCGGCGGGCGCTGCGGAAGAGCGTCCAGATGGTGTTCCAGAACCCGTTCGCGAGCCTCAATCCGCGGAAGAAGATCGGCCTCGCCCTCGAGGAGCCGCTCGCCATCAACACCTCGCTGAGCCGGGCCGAGCGCGAGGCGAGCGGCCGGGCGATGCTGGCGAAGGTCGGCCTTTCGCCCGAACACTACCGGCGCTATCCGCACATGTTCTCGGGCGGCCAGCGCCAGCGCGTCGCGATCGCGCGCGCGCTCATGCTCGAGCCGCGCCTGGTCGTCGCCGACGAGCCGGTGTCGGCGCTCGACGTCTCGATCCAGGCGCAAGTGCTCAACCTGCTCATGGACCTGCAGGAATCGACCGGCGTCGCCTATGTCTTCATCTCGCACAACCTCGCCGTCGTCGAGCTGATCGCCGACGAGGTCGTCGTCATGTACCTCGGCCGCGTCATGGAGCGCGCGCCGAAGGCGGAGCTCTTCGCGGCGCCGCGCCACCCCTACACGCGCGCCCTGCTCGCCAGCACGCCGCGCGTCGACGCGGCGCGCGGCGAGGCGGCGCTGGCGCGGGCAGCGCAGAGCGCGCTCTCGGGCGAGCTGCCGTCGCCGCTCGCGCCGCCGTCGGGCTGCGTCTTTCGCACCCGCTGCCCGTACGCGATCGGACGCTGCGCCGAGGTCGTGCCGCCGCTCGAGCCGGCCGGCGCGGCGCATGTCGCCGCCTGCATCCGCCAGGACGAGATCGGCTGAGGCGCGCGGCGCGTCGGCGCGGCAGCGCGGCGCAACAGCGCGGTGCGCCAGCGCGCCGTCCCGGCGCGCGCTCGAGGCGCTGACGGGAACACGGCTTGCCGGATTTCCCGTTCACCCTCTCGACGCGATCGCGACCGCACCATGCCCTTCACCGCCTTCCGCCCCTCGGCGGCCGCGCTCGCCGCTGTCCAGGACCATGCCGTGCCGCTGGCCGGTCCGGCCGACGACGACCGCGGCCTCATCGACCTGCTCGCCGGCGCGCGCTTCGCCCTCCTCGGCGAGGCCTCGCACGGCACCGACGACTTCTACCGCGAGCGCGCCGCGATCACGCGCCGGCTGATCGTCGAGGGCGGTCTCGACGCCGTCGCCGTCGAGGCCGATTGGCCCGACGCCTACCGCGTCAACCGCTATGTCCGCGGCCTCGGCGACGACGCCAGTGCCGACGTCGCCTTGTCCGACTTCAAGCGCTTCCCGGCCTGGATGTGGCGCAACACGGTCGTCCTCGAATTCGTCGAATGGCTGCGCGAGCACAACGCCGGCGCGGCGCCCGCCGACCGCGTCGGCTTCTACGGCCTCGACCTCTACAGCCTGTTCTCGTCGATCGAAGCCGTTCTCGACTATCTCGACCGCACCGACCCGGAAGCGGCGCGGCGCGCGCGCGACCGCTACGCCTGCTTCGAGCGCTTCGCCGAAGACAGCCAGGCCTACGGCTACGCGACCCGCTTCGACCTCGACGCGAGCTGCGAGCAGGCCGTCGTCGCCCAGCTGCGCGAGATGGTCGCGCATGGCGGCGCGGTCTCGCGCGGCCTCGCCGACGACGATCCCGACGCGTTCTTCCATGCCGAGCAGAACGCGCGCCTGGTCATGAACGCCGAGGCGTACTACCGGTCGATGTTCAGCGCCCGCGTCTCGTCATGGAACCTGCGCGACCAGCACATGGCCGAGACGCTCGCCGCCCTCGACGGCCACCTCGCGCAGCGGCGCGGCCGGCCGGCGCGGTTCGCCGTCTGGGCGCACAACTCGCACCTCGGCGACGCGCGCGCGACCGAGATGGGCGAGAACGGCGAGCTCAACCTCGGCCAGATCGTTCGCGAGCGCCACGGCGCCGCCGCGGCGCTGCTCGGCTTCAGCACCGACCACGGCACGGTCACCGCGGCGAGCGACTGGGACGCGCCGGCCGAGACCAAGCGCGTCCGGCCCGGCCTCGGCGGCAGCTACGAGGCGCTCTTCCACGAGGTCGACAGCGCCCGCTTTCGCCTGATCCTGCGCGGCAACGACGAGCTGGCGGAAGCGCTCGCGGCGCCGCGCCTCGAGCGCGCGATCGGCGTCATCTACCGGCCCGAGACCGAGCGCCAGAGCCACTACTTCCACGCCCGACTGGTGCGCCAGTTCGACGCCATCGTCCACCTCGACGCGACGCGCGCGCTGGCGCCGCTCGACCGCCCCGACACCGTCGGCGCGGCGATCGAGCCGCCGGAAACCTATCCCTCGGGCGTCTGAGGCGGTTCTGCCTGTCGCCGGCCGGCGCGGGGACGACGCCCGCGGCGCACCTGCCAAATCGGTCGCGGGCGGGGTGAGTCGACTCTGAAACAATGTCGACCATGACCTCGGCCGACCTGCAGGCGACCGTCGCGCACCTGGGGACGCTGGCGCGCGCCGCGTCGCGCACGCTCGCAGCGTCGCCGGTGGCGGCGCGCAACGCGGCGCTGCGCGCGCTGGCGCGGCGCCTGCGCGAGGGCGAGGCGGCGCTGCGCGAGACCAACGCCGGCGACGTCGCCGCGGCGCGCGCCGCCGGCCTCGCCGCGCCGCTCGTCGATCGCCTCGTCCTCGACCGCGCCGCGCTCGAGACCGTCGCCGTCGGCTGCGAGCAGATCGCGGCGATGGCGGACCCGATCGGCGACGTGATCGAGCTGCGCCAGCAGCCGAGCGGCATCCGCGTCGGCCGCATGCGCGTGCCGATCGGCGTCTTCGCGATGATCTACGAGAGCCGGCCGAACGTGACGATCGAGGCGGCGTCGCTGGCGATCAAGAGCGGCAACGCCTGCATCCTGCGCGGCGGCTCGGAAGCGCTGGCGTCGAACGTCGCCCTCGGCCGCATCGTCCAGGCGGCTCTCGCCGAAGCCGGCCTGCCGCCCGACGCGGTCCAGCTCGTCGCGACCAGCGACCGCGCCGCCGTCGGCCACCTGATCGCCTCTGTCGAGTCGGTCGACCTCGTCATCCCGCGCGGCGGCAAGGGCCTGATCGAGCGGATCGCGCGCGAGGCCAAGGTGCCGGTGTTGAAGCACCTCGACGGCAACTGCCACGTCTACGTCGACGCCGAGGCCGACCTCGAGATGGCGCTGGCCATCGTCGACAACGCCAAGACGCAGAAGGTGAGCCCGTGCAACGCCGCCGAGTCGCTCGTCGTCCATCGCGACGTCGCCGAGCGATTCCTGCCGATGATCGGCGCCGTGTTCGCGAAAAAGGGCGTCGAGATGCGCGGCGATCCGGCCGCGCTGGCTGCGCTCGCCGGCGTCGCCGGCGCGACGCTCGTCGCCGCGAGCGAGGCCGACTGGAGCGAGGAGTACCTCGCGCCCATCATCAGCATCAAGGTCGTCGATTCCTTCGACGCCGCGCTCGCCCACATCGACCGCCACGGCTCGCACCACACCGATGCGATCGTCACCGACTCGCACGCCAACGCGATGCGCTTCCTGCGCGAGGTCGACTCGGCGAGCGTGATGGTCAACGCATCGACCCGCTTCGCCGACGGCTTCGAGTACGGCCTCGGCGCCGAGATCGGCATCTCGACCGACAAGCTGCACGCGCGCGGCCCGGTCGGCCTCGAAGGGCTGACCTCGCTCAAGTGGATCGTCCTCGGCCAGGGACAGCTCCGTGCCTAGCGACACGCGCAGCGCCCTCGTCCTCTTTTCCGGCGGCCAGGATTCGACCGTCTGCCTGGCCCACGCGCTCGAGCGCTACGCCCACGTCGAGACCATCGGCTTCGACCACCGCGAGCGCCGCCCGGCCGAGCGCGACGGCCGGCTCGAGGTGCGCGCGCAGCTGCGCCGGCAGTTCGCGCGCTGGGCGCCGCGGCTCGGCGACGACCACGTCCTCGACCTGTCGCTGCTCGACCAGATCGGCGGCACGACGCCGACGGCCGCGCGCGAGGACGAGATGAACGCCGGCGGCCTCGCCAACAGCTTCGTCCCCGGCCGCAATCTCCTCTTCTTCACCTTCGCGGCGACCGTCGCCGACCGGCGCGGCCTCTCGGTGCTCGTCGGCGGCATGTGCGAGACCGACTTCTCGGCCTATCCCGACTGCCGCGACAACGCGCTCAAGTCGCTCCAGGTCGCGCTCAGCCTCGGCATGGACACTGCAATGATGATCGACACGCCGCTGATGTGGCTCGACAAGGCCGAGACCTGGGCGCTGACCGAGCAGCTCGGCGGCGATCCGCTGATCGACCTCGTCGTCGAGCACACCCACTCGTGCTACCTCGGCGACCGCGAGCATCGCCACGAGTGGGGCTACGGCTGCGGCATGTGCCCGTCGTGCGACCTGCGCAGCAAGGGCTACCAGAGCTGGCTCGCGAGCTGACCTCCATGAGCCCGCGACGGTGAGCCGATGACGACGACGCAGGGCACCGTCACCGCGATCGGCGCCATCGTCGTCTTCTGGATCGTCGGCGCCTACAACCGGCTGGTGCGGCTCAGGACCGAACTGGCCGCGCGCTTCGGCGCCGTCGACGAGCGCTACGGGCAGCGCCAGGCCCTGCTCGAAAGCCAGCTCGCGCTGCTCTCGACCGCGCTCGCCGCGGCAGCGCCTCGCCTCGAGGCGCTGCGCGCCGCCTGCCGCCAGGCCGACGCGGCGCGCGAGCACGCGCGCGCGCGCCCGGGCGCGGCGAGCATCGTCACCAGCCTGCGCGTCGCCGAGGACATCGTCGCCGACGCGCGCTCGCGCCTGCCGGTGCAATCGGTCGCCGGCACCGACCTGCCCGACCTCAATGCCCGCCTGGCGACGAGCGACACCGCGCTCGCGTTCGCCCGCGCCGACTTCAACGCCGCCGTCGCCGCCTACAACGAGGCGGTGGGCGAGTTCCCGACCTTTCTCGTCGCCCGGCTCTTCAACTTTCGCGCCGCCGCGGTGTTCTAGACGCCGCCGTTGATGGAGACCCTCATGGACGACGCTCCTGGGCCCGCCGATCCTCCGCTGCCCTCGCCCGAGAGCCAGCGCGACGCCGCCGATCGGCTCTCGCGCGTCCACGGCGCCGGCGAGCTGCACGCGGCGCTGCTCGCGCTGCTCCTGCCGGCAGGCAGCAAGCGGGCGCTGCGCGCCTGGCAGCTCGAGACGGCGTCGACCCCCGGCGCCGACGCGCTGCGCCAGCACGCGACCAGCCTGTCCGGCGCGGCGCGCCTGCCCTGGTTCGATCTGCTGCTCTCGCGCATGGCGGCGCAGCCGCTCGCGGCGCGCCAGGGTCTGCTGCAGGCGACGCGCCGCGTCATGGGCGCGCGCGGCACCGCGAGGCCGGTCGATCGCCTGCACTGGCTGGCGATGCGGCGCGGCCTCGGCGAGGTCGGACCGCTGGCGGCGCGGCCCGAGGTCCACGTCGAGGTCGCCGAGTGGCTCGAGTCGGACGTGCTCAGCGTCGCTGCCTACACCGCCTTCCTGTCGCGCATGGTCCCGGCCGACACCGTCGACAGCGACGAAGGCCGCGCCTGGTACGACATCGTCATGGCGACGTGGCTGCCGTTCGCCGAGATCCCGCCATGGCAGCCGCCGAACGCCGAGGCGATGGTCGAGGCGCTCGCCAGGATGCAGACGCTGTCGTGGATGCAGCGGCCGGTGATCGTCCGCAACTGGGTGACGACGGCGGTCAGCCGCAGCCGCGGCCTGCGCCTCGGCGACCTCTCGGCCGATGCGCTGCGCCTGACCTGCGGGCTGCTCGATTCGCCGCCGCCGCCCGAGCTCTCGCGCCACTACATCACGCTGCCCGCCGACAGCGCACGCTAGCGCATGGAGGGGCCGCTTACGATCGACGCTTCCCGGCCGCGCGAACGGACCCCATGACGGAAGAGGCAGCGACAGGCAAGCGGGCGGCGCACGGCGCCGATGCGGCGACGGCCGCCGAAGAGCCGCCGCGAATCCATCTCCACATGCCGGTCGACGTGCGCAGCGTCGCCCTCGTCGTCGTCGCCGTCCTGGCCGGCATCTTCGCGCTGCAGTGGGCCAAGGCGATCCTCGTGCCGATCCTGCTCGGCGTGATGTTCAGCTATGCGCTGACGCCGCTCGTCGACACGCTGCAGCGCTGGCGCCTGCCGCGCGCCATCGGCGCCGGCGCGGTGCTGAGCGCGATCGTCCTCGTCATCGGCTGGGGCGCCTTTGCGCTCTCGGACGACGCTTCGGCGCTGATCGAGACCTTGCCGCAGGTCGCGCAGAAGATCCGCCACGCCCTCGAGGGGCGGCAGAAAACGAAGCCGACCGGCTCGCCGATCGAGAAGGTCCAGCAGGCGGCGAACGAGCTCGAGCAGGCGGCGCAGCAGGCCGCGTCCGAAGCCTCGGCCTCGGCCGCGGCGAGCATGCCCGCGTCGGCGCGGCCGCGGCCGGGAACGACGACGACGACCACCACCACCAGCGCGCCGGCGCCCGCACCGACTCCGGGCGGCGTGACGCGCGTCGTCGTCGAACGCGCCGCCTTCAACGTGCGCGACTACCTCTGGACCGGAACGATCGGCCTCTTCGCCTTCCTCGGCCAGACCCTCGTCGTCCTGTTCGTGACGCTGTTCCTGCTCGCCTCGGGCGACACCTTCCGGCGCAAGATGGTCAAGCTCGCCGGGCCGACGCTGAGCCAGAAGAAGATCACGATCCAGGCACTCGACGAGGTGAGCCTGCAGATCCAGCGCTACATGCTGGTCCAGCTCGCGACCAGCGTCGTCGTCGGCGTCGGCACCGGCCTGGCGTTCTACGCGCTCGGCCTCAACAACGCGGCGACCTGGGGCGTCGCCGCCGGCATCACCAACCTCGTGCCGTACGTCGGTGCCGTGCTCGTCGGCGTCGGCTCGGCGCTGGTCGGCTTCATCCAGTTCGACAGCATCGACAAGGCGCTTCTCATCGGCGCCAGCTCGTTCGCGATCCACGCCGTCGTCGGCAACCTGCTGACGCCGTGGTGGACCGGCCGCGCCAGCCGGATGAGCCCGTTCGCGGTCTTCGTCGGCGTGCTCACCTTCGGCTGGCTCTGGGGCGCCGTCGGGCTGATCCTCGGCACGCCGATCCTGATGGTCGTCAAGGCCGTCTGCGACCGCGTCGACGAGCTGAAGCCGGTCGGCGAATTCCTCGGCGCCTGACGGCGCGCGCCGCTACGCCGGCGGCGCCGGTGCCGGTCCGGCGCGGGCGAGACGCCACACCAGCGCGCCGAGGCCGGCGACGCCGGCGACGAGCACCGCCCAGAGCAGCCACGGCCTGAGCCGCGCCTGGCGCGACGCCTGCTCGACGGCGCGCTCGGCGACTTCGTCGATCGTGAAGGCGCCGAGCGTCGCCCGGCCGAAGCGCGGCCGCTCGCTGTCGAGCTGCGGCACGACGGCGCTGACCGGCAGCGCCCCGGCCGGCGCATCGACCGAGCCGGCGAGGAGGCGAAACGGCGGCTCGCCCTGGGCGGCGAAGACGAGCGACGCGAGCGAGGCGTGGACGACGAGGCGCGCGCCGACGCCGTCGAGCGAGGCCGCGCGCTCGTCGGGAACGACGCGGAGGTAGCGGAGCGCGACCGGCAACGCGATCGGCGGCGAGGTGCCGACGTCGCCGCCGCGTTCGAGCCGGTAGAAGACGCCGCTGCCGATGTCGCGCCACGGCTGGTCGGTGCGCGCGCGCCCCTGCATGCGAACCGGCGCGACGTGGGTGCCGGCGTCGAAGCGGAGGTCGACGTCGACCAGCGGCAGGACGCCGCCGAGATCGAAATGAAGGGCGCGCTTCGCAGCCGCATCGGCCGGCGCCTTGCCCGGCGGCTCGGGGCTCGGCGCGAAGGCGAGCTCGCGCGTCGAGTCGACGGCGACGTTCTGGCGTTCGGCAACGAGCACGCTCGCGCCGGTCAAGGTCGGCGCGGCGGCCGGCTCGGCCCAGACGAGGCGCACGAAGCGGCCGGGCGCATCGCCGAGGCCGACCACCGGCTGCGCCAGCGTGCCGCTCGCCGACTGCAGCGCCATCACCTGGCCGCTGCCGCCCGGGCGCCACTGGCGCAGGTCGTCGCTCGTCTCGATGCCGTACGCGACCGAGAACTCGGCCGGGCCGGACCAGCGCAGGCGCAGGCTCTTCGGCAGCGGATCGCCGCGCTTCGTTGCGCCGCTGTCGATCAGCCAGCCGGCCGACTCGCGCTGCGCCGCGGCCGTGGCCGTCTGCGCGCCGCCGTGTCGACGCACGCTGATGCGATCGCCTTCGACGACGACATCGACCGGCGACGGCGAGACGCCGCCCGCCGCGGGCCGTGCCGGCAGCGGATAGAGATTGGCCTCGCGCACCTGCTCGCTCAGCTGCACCGTCGATTGCGGCGGCAGGACGGCGAAGGGCACGCGCTCGCCGCGCGCGTCGACGATGCGCAGGTCGCGCAGGTCGTCCTGCTCGACGTGGCCGTAGACCGTCGCCGGCAGCGCGATCCGGACGAACGGCGCCGCGGCGTCGATCGCGATCGGCGCCTGGTAGCGATACGGCGCCGGCTCGCCGCTCGCCGCCGTGCCGGCGAGCAGCGCGACGACGGCGACGAGGCAACGCGAGCCGTGAATGCGCTCAGATCGCGGCATGGCGAACCTCCTTGGCGGGCAACGGAGCGACATAGCCGATGACGAGCATCAGCACGCCGACGCCGATGAACGAGACGATTCGGGTCACGCCGCCGCTGCCCGACAGGTCGATGAGAAGCAGCTTGACGACGACCGCGGCGAGGAGGACGGCGCCCGCGACCCACGGCAGCCGCTCGGCGCGCGCCGCCGCGAGCCACATCGTCACGAGCGCGATCGCGGTCCAGAGCAGCGTGATGCCGGTCTGCACGGCGAGGGAGCCGAGCCAGGCGTCGACCTGGTACGGCACGCCGCCGTAATGATGGAAGCTGCGCACGAGGATCGCGTTGAGCCAGACGAAGCCGGCGCCGGCGGCCAGCGCCAGCGACCAGGGCGCGACGCGATCGCCGCGCTTCAGCCAGAGCAGCGTCGCGGCGAGGGCGATGCCGATGCCGATGTCGAGCGGGTTGAGGAAGGGCAGGTACGGCAGCGGCGCCGCCGCGCCGTCGGAAGCGACGTTGGCGACGAGCGTCCAGAGCCAGAGGCCCGCGGCGAGCACCGCGGCCGCGCTGGTCTGGTAGGCCGCGGGGAGCGCCCGCACGGGCCAGATCCGCGCCGTCGCCGGTCGCGGCAGGACCAGCAGCATCGCCGCCGGCACGACGAGCCAGCCGAGCCACGGCCAGGCGCTGGCGGAATCGCCCCAGGCCGCCGTGAAGGCGCGGCCGAGCAGGGCGCCGATGAGCGCGAGCGTGACCGCGCCGAGCGCGTGCATGACGTGCGCCGCGGCCTTCGGCCAGAGCGGCCCCGCCAGGCGCAGCACGACCGCATGCGCGGCGAAGGCGAGCGGCCACGCCCACCAGCCGCCGCCGCCGAACGGATCGGCGAGGGCGACGGCGTCGATCAGCGCGGCGACGAAGAGGATCGGCGCCAGCGCCAGCGTCGTCCAGGCGATCTGCGGCCAGTCGAGGCGACGTCCCAGCAGCGCGTACAGCGCCGCGACGGCGCTCGCCGCGACGAGGGCGACGGCGAGGGCGAGCCGCATCGGCACGAACGCGTCCATCTCGATCGTCGCGGTGACGACGAGCCAGAGCGTCGCGGCGGCGACGAGCAGCGTCTCGCAAGCTTCCTCGCCGGGCTTGAGCGCAGCGCGGCCGGCGCGGTGCACGAAGTAGGCGCCGGCGAGCGACGCCGCCGCGGCCATCAGGCCGTTGAAGAGATAGGCATTGAAGAGCAGCGTCGGCACGCCGTGGTTCTGGTAGCCGAGCATCATCGCCAGGCCGGCGAGCGCGAGCAGCAGGTAGCCGAAGAGACGCGGCAGGCCGCGCTGCTGGCGAAAGCCGATCCAGATCAGGCCGGCGCCTTCGAGCGTCCAGGCGCCGGCGGTGCTGCGCTCGTCGAGCGCGAACGGAATGACGAGGGTGAGGAAGATCGTCGCGATCGCGAGCGTCGCGTCGAAGGTGATGCCGAGTTCGGGGCGGCGTCGCATCCACGTGGCGAGCAGCACGTAGAAGGCGGCGAGGGCGAGCGCCGCGAGCGCGGCGCCGTACGGCGTGCCGCGGACGAGCCCGTACTCGAGCGCGAAGGTGACCGTCGGCAGGCCGAAGAGCAGACTGCTGTTGACCCAGGCCTGCGGCTGCGGCGCGGCGCCGCCGTTCGCCGATGCGGTGCGCCCGAGCCGGCGCGCCGGCAGGACGAGGATGACGACGAAGAGCAGGAAGAACGCGATCAGGAAGGCCTGGCTGGCGGCGTAGTCCTCGGGCCGGTACTTGAGCACGCCCCATGCCGTTGCAACGACGAAGGTCGCGACGAAGCCGATCAGGTTGAGCGGCCGCCAGGTCTTCGACCACGCGACCGCGGCGATGCCGAGATCGAGGACGAAGTAGTACGCGAAGAGCGCGACGTAGTTGTTCGATCCGGTCGAGACGATGAGCGGCGTCGCGAAGCCGCCGAGCGCGCCGACGATGGCGAGCGAGCGCGCGTCCTGCAGCACCGCGAGGGCGGCGGCGAGCGCGGCGACGGCGACCATCAGCACGAATGCCGGCACCGCGCCGATCACGTCGTAGAAGCGGAACGCGGCGAAGAGCGTCAGATAGAGCACCGCGACCGCGCCGCCCTGCAACACCTGCGCGTAGTCGGGTCGCGACAGGCGCAGGCGCCAGCCGACAGCGAGCAGGACGACGGCGGCCAGGCCGATCGCGGCGAGGCGATATTCGACCGGCAGGTGAGCGTGCTCGGCGGCGTACTTGGCGAGGAAGGCGAGGCCGACGAAGAGAATGCCGATGCCCGCCTTGACGATCGTGTTGCCGCCGAAGAGCCAGCGCCTGATCGAGTCGAAGACGTCGGGAGGCGGCGGCGCGGCGGCGCGTTTGGCTGTGCTCGTCGGCAGCGTCGACGGCGGTGGCGGCGTGGTGGCCTGCGTCAGGCTCGGCGCGGCGGATGCCGCAGGTGCGGCGGATGCAGCAACTGCGGCGGACGCGGCGCGTGCGGCAGAGGCGGCAGTCGCCGCAGACGCGGCAGTCGCAGTGACGGGCGCAGGATCGAGCGAGCTCTTGACGACCGGCGCTGCGGCGGCGTCGCTCCCGGGCGCGGCCGGGTCGGCGACGTGCGCCTCGCGCGAGGCTTCGCTGGCTCGCGCACCGACCGGCGCTGCGCCTCGTTGCTGCGCGAGCGCATCGCCGGTGGCGCTGCGGCCGCGCAATTCTTCGATCTCGCGTTGCTGGCGCAACGAGCGAACGATCAGCCAGCCGAAGAGGGCGCCCGCCAGAGCCCCGGCTTCGCCGCTCGCCACGGCCCCGATCAGCGCTCCCAAGACGATCGCGATCAGCACCATCATGTCGCCTTCTCCCTTGTCGTTGGTGCGGCGCACTCTAGCAGCGGGTCGATGCGCGACCGACCCGCCAACGGGGGAGACGACGCGGCGACGACCCAAGTCGCCGCCAGCGCCCCGCAAGGGAGCGCCGCGTGCGCCGCGCCGCGCCGTTCAACCGCAGTCGACGCGGACGATCTTGCCGACGAGGCCGAGCGACTGCGTCATCACGTCGCCGAAGAACGAGGTGTCGCTGACGAACGAGAGCGAGCCGGCGAGACGGAAGCGGTTCACCGACTCGGCGTGACCGCGAACGTTCATGAAGGTGAGGCGGCGCTTGTCGCTGCCGTCGACGTTCATGATCCACCAGTCGGCGCCTTGCAGCTGGAACGGGAAGATGTCGGCGCCGGTGCCGGTCATGTAGACGATGCTCCTGCCGTCGGGCGTGAAGGTCGGCGCCTGCGCGAAGCTCTCGGTCGTGAGCTCCTTGATCGCGCCGCTCTCGATGTCCATCGTGTAGATGCGCGACGCGAACAGGTTCTTCGAGACGTAGGTGCTGTAGAACGCGATCGTCCTGTTGTCGGCGGCGATCGATTCGATCTCGCCGCCCTGGTCGACGTCCCCGGGCCGGATGCTGCGAACGTTCTCGAGGTGCGGCTCGGGCGCGAGAACGAAGTCGGCGACCTTGAAGACATACGCGCCGGCGAACAGGTTCAGGTCCCAGAAGCGCGGCGCCTTGACGCGCTCGGTCCAGACGAACTTGCTGCCGTCGGGCGAGAACGCGGCATGCGTGACCGCGTGGTCGTAGCCGTCGGGCAGTGCGTAGACCTTCACGGCGCGGCTGCCGTCGCGAGCGACGATCCAGTAGTCGGTGTAGGCGCCGTAGCCGGGAATCGCGTCGACCGAGCTGCGCTCGTGCTCGTTCTGCTCGACCGCCATCGCCAGCCACTCGCCGCCCGGATGCCACGCGGCAGGAAACTGATGGCGATCGTCGCGCCATGCGGCGAAGGCGACGCGCCGTTCGTTGCCGCCGTCGGCGTCGGCGATGAAGGCGTGATAGTGGCCGTCGCTCTGGGGCCGACCATAGGCGATCGTCCGCGTCGCCGCGTTCCACTTCGCGCCGATGCGGCCGTCGCTGCCGACGTCGACCATCGCTGCCGGGCCGCGGCACGACGCACTGGCGGCCGGTGCGGCCGGTGTCGCCGGCAGGGTCGGCGTCGGCGTGGCCGATGTCGCCGAGGTCGTCGGCGTCCCGGTAAACGCATCCGGCGCCGTCGTCGCGAGGACCAGCGCGAGCACGATCGCCGCGGCGACCGCGTGCGCCGCCATCAGAAGTCGAGTCGGTGCTCGAGCGCGGGCAGCTGACGCCGCACGGCGGCGATTCTTTCGCGGTCGACCTCGGCGACGACGACGCCCTCGCCGTCCTCGCTGCGGCACGCCACGACCTCGCCCCACGGATCGACGACGAGGCTGTGGCCGAAAGTGCGCCGGCCGTTCTCGTGCGTGCCGCCCTGCGCGGCGGCGACGACGTAGCACTGGTTCTCGATCGCGCGCGCCCGCAGCAGGACCTCCCAGTGCGCCGCGCCGGTCGTGTAGGTGAACGCCGACGGCACCGAGAGCAGGTCGCAGGCCGGCCGCGCGAGCGCGCGGTAGAGCTCGGGGAAACGCAGGTCGTAGCAGACGCTCAGGCCGACGCGCAGGCCGCCGGCGTCGAACGCGACCGGCGTCCGGCCGGCCTGCAGGGTGCGCGCCTCGTCGTAGCGCTCCCGGCCGTTGTCGTAGGCGAACAGGTGCATCTTGTCGTAGCGCGCCGCCTGCACGCCGCGCGGCGAGAAGACGAGGTTCGCGTTCATGACGCGATCGACGCCGCCTTCGCTGTTCCGCGCCGCGCCGTCGATCGTGAGCGGCAGCGTGCCGCCGATCAGCCAGACGCCGTGCTCGCGCGCGCTCTCGGCAAGCATGCGCTGGATCGGCCCGGCGCCGGGCGCCACGGCGACGGCGAGCTTGTCGCGGTCGCTCTTGCCCATGAAGCAGAAGTACTCGGGCAGGACGACGAGCGCGGCGCCCTCGGCGGCCGCGCGGCCGACGAGGCGGTGCGCGCTCTCGAGGTTGATCGCGACGTCCGGCGTCGAGACCATCTGCACGGCGGCGATCTTCAACGGCGAGCCCTCCTCAGCGCGTCACCGCGGGCGCGGCCTCGGCGGCCGGCGCCGGCTCGGTGGTGGCCTCGCCGAGCAGGCCGCGCTCGACCCGCTCGACCTTCGGATCGTCCCACGGCCCGGTGACGCGGAACTCGCGCGTGCTCGCCGCCATCAGGGGCTTCCTCAGGAAGTACTGGGCGAGGAAGGTGCCGAGCCCGATCGCCGGGTTGATCACGGCATAGGCGAGCGACGCCGTGCCGGCGTTGATCTCGGGGACGACGACGACGCGCAGGTCCTCGGTCTCGTGCTCGAGGTCGGCGCTGCCTTCCATCAGCACCGCCGCGGCGGTGCCGCGCATGCGCAGGTTGTTGGTCGCCGCCTGGCCCTGGCCGATCCTGACGTCGCCGGCGACGCTGTCGAACGCGAAGCCCTCGGCGAACAGGTCGCGGAAGTCGAACAGCAGGCGGCGCGGCAGCGACTGCAGGCTGAGGACGCTGAGCAGGCGCGCCGCGCCCGGCCCCGCCTTCAGGAACTGGCCGGAATCGATCGCCACCTTCACCTGGCCGGTCATCTTCGCGTAGTCGGGCGAGAACGGCGATCCCGGCCACGAGACCTCGCCGGTGAGCGAGCCCTTGCCGCCGCGGACGACGCGTCCCATGCCGAGCCGCTCGAGCAGCGCGCCGCTGTCGCCGAGCGCGAGCGTGAAATTCATCGCCGCGCGCCGAGCCGGATTCGCGCCGGCGCCGCCGGCATCGCCCCAGGTGCCGGTGGCGGTGAGCTGCGCTTCGGGCATCGTCAGGTTGAGCTTGGAGAGCTGCCACTCGCGCATGCCGTCGCGATTGCCGGCGCCGCGGTTGGTCGCCTCGATCTCGAGGCGGCCGAGCCGCTTGCCGCGCAGCTCGAAATCGTCGACGACGACGTCGAGCGCGGGAATGGTCGCCGGCTGCGCGTCGAGCAGGCTCTCGACCCGCTCGACCTCGCCCTTGGGCAGGCTGAGGCGCGCCAGCCGGCCGAACACGCGCCCGGCGCCGACCGCGCCGCGCCGTGCCGGCCGGTATTCGAGGTAGCCCTCGAGCTCGTCGGCGGCGACGTTGGCGCGCCAGAGCTCGGCCTGCTGCGACAGGCCGGCGGTGACGTTGCCGAGCCGGCGCGAGCCGACGACGAGCTCGCCGACGCGCAGGGCGATCGCATCGGGGACGTAGCCGGCGCCGCCCGCGGCGTCGAACACCAGCGGCGCGGCCGCCGTGCCGGCGGGGCGGCCGGTGTCGCTCTGCATGCGCGCGAGCACCGTCTGCCACGCTTCGACGTCGAGCCGCTTCAGGTTGACGTTGGCGGCGACGCCGCTCGCGGGCAGCGGCAGGTTTTCCATCGAGTCGAGCGGCGTCGGCTCGACGACGCGATCGCCGCTCATGGCGCGCGCCTCGCCGATGCGGACGGCGCCGCGAACGACGCGTGTCGCCTCGCCGCTCACCTCGCGAACGAAGTGCGCCTGGACCATGCCGCCGAGGTCGACCTGCAGCGCTTCGCGGAACGGCGCAGCAGCATCGGCGGGCGGCGTCGCGCCGTCTTCCGGAAGGGTGCGAACGCGCAGTGTCAGCGGCGTCGCCGCCGCCTTGGCGAGCGGCGCCGGCAGATCGATGCCCATGCCGACGAGGTTGCTGGCGACGCTGATCTGCGGCCGGCCGGCGACGAAGGCGAGCGTGGCGCGATAGCCGGCCTGACCCGAGAGCGACTGTGCCATTCGTGCCAGCGTGCCGAGCTCGGTCGCCTGGCGCAGCGCCTCGGCGCTGACCGTGCCGCGGCCGCTGAAGCGCTGCGAGTCGCCGCCGCTCAAGCCGGCGCTCGAGCCGCCCTCGAAGGCGATGTCGCCGCCGAGCGCGCGCGCGCTCGCGGCGCTGACGAGGAAGCCGCGCTGCGAGAAATCGACGCGGCCTTTCGCCGCCGCGAGCAGCGGCGTGTCGGGCGTCATGCGGATGTCGTTGCCGGCGAGCGCCACCGTGCCCTTGACGATCGATTCGCCCGGCCGCGCCAGCGGGATGTTGAGCGCGAGCTTGAGCTCGGCCGATCCGGTCGTCGTCGCCGCGGCGAGCGCCTTGCCGGTCCAGCGGCCGATCGGCGTGACGTCGACGAAGCGCAGCATGTCGGCGAGCGGACCGCGCGCGGTGCCGTCGATGTCCAGGCGCGCGCGGCTGCCGAGCTCGGCGATGCGGCCCTGCACGCCGCTCCACTCGACGTCGCCGATCTGCGCCTTGGCGGCGCGGATGTCGAGCGACGAGCGGTCGACGACGAGCTCGGCCGAGGCCGAGGTCAGCGCCGGCCACGACTCGCGCGCGGCGGCCGGTGCGGCGCCAGCAGGTGCCGCGCCGCCGGGTGCCGCGCCGGGCGACGCCGTCGTGGCCGGCGCCAGCGCTTCGCCGGGGATGTAGGCGAAGGTCACGCCCTCGACCTTAGCGGCGATGCGGAAGTCGCCGTCGCGCGCGACCTTGGCGTCGTGGAAGGGAAAGTCCCAGAGGTCGCCGCGGACGCGGAAGGTCGCGCTCGCGATCGTCCCTTCGCGCACCGCGCCGGCGACGTACTGGCGCACG
>DASYKC010000077.1:0-11213 GCA_035995885.1 Caldimonas sp.
ACCGCAGCGCCGGCGACGCCGGTCGCCTACGGCCGCCTGCTGACCGAGCCGGGCACGCCGCGCCCCGGCGCGCCGATGCACCTGCGCGCGCCGGTGCGCTTCGACGGCGCGGCGCTGCAGCGTTGCGCGAACGGCGTCGACGGCCGCCGCGGGACCGACGACGACTGGGAGCGCTGCCGCGGCGCCGCTCTGGTCGACGTGGTCGCCGAAGGCTGGGGCCAGGGCCATGCGCGCGCCAGCGTCCTCGGCGTCGCCGGCATGATGGCGACGCTCGCGGCGGCGGCGAACGGCGCGGCGAGCGTGCCGCGGCCGCACCTCGTCGCCGCGGTGCGCGGCGTCGCCGCGTCGGTGCCGGATCCGATCGCCGCGACAGCGCCGGATCCGATCGCCGCAGCCTCGGCGCGCTGGGGCGCGCAGGCGACGCTGCCGAGCCCGTTGCCGCGCGACGCTGCCGAGGTGATCGTGAGCGGCCTCTCGTTCAGCCACCGCGCCGGCACGGCGCGCACCGCGTGCGAGCAGGTCTTCGACGCGAAGCGCTGCCGCGACATCGACTGGCTCGCCGGCAAGACCGGAACGCCGAGCTTTCCGAGCGACGGCCTCTCGCTCGACGCGCTCGTCCGCCTCTGCCGCGACGGCGCGCCGCCCTCGGCCGAAGCGAAGCGCGGCGCGTGCAGCTCGCTCAGGCCGTACAAGTGGTACGTCGCGACCTGGCGCGGCGATCGCGGCAAGGACGGGCCGTGGACGAAGGCGATCGCCGTGCTCGCCGAGCGCAACTGGCTGCGCGCCAGCGGCCGCGTCCACGGCGCCGGCGACCACGGCCCGAACCCGGCCGCCGAGATCGCGATGCAGATCGTCGGCCGGCGCACCGGCGCGATCGACGAGCCGTCCGCGGTCGCGCGCTCGGCGCTCGCCAGGGCGAGCACGACGACGACGGGCATGGAGGCGACCCGATGAGCCGCGCGTCGCCGACGCACCGCATCGAGGTCGATGCGCGCCAGCCGGGCGGCAAGCGCGACGTCGACGCGCCCAGGCCAGGCGGCGAGCGCGAAGCCGACGCGCGCAAGCCACGGCTCGAGCGCGAGATCGAGGCGCCCCGGCCCGGCCGCGCGCGCGCGATCGAGGCGCTGCCGGCGCCGCTCGTCTGGACCTTCGACGGTCCGTTCGAGCGCTGCCTCGACGACCTCGACGACAGCCTGCGTCGCGCCATCGTCCTGATCGGCGATGTCGCCCGCGTCGCCGTCCTGATCGACCTCTCGCTGCCGGCGCTGCTCGGCCGCGTCCGCGCCGGCGACACGGTCCAGCCGGCGTGGGGGCGCCTGACCGAACGCATCGCCGGCTACGGCCTGCCCACCTTTCCGCGCGTGCGCCACCTGCGCGCGCCCGGCCCGCTGGCGACGCTCGTCGTCGCCTATCGCAGTTGATCCATCGAGGCCAGCCATGTCCATGAAATCGTGGGTTCTCCATCGCGTCCAGGGCATCGGCGGCGCCGCCGGCCGGGCCGACCTGCCGGCGCGCGATTCGCGCCACCTGCGCGAGCCCGATCTCGACGGCGACGCGGCGAGGCGCGCCAGTGAGGCCAGCGACGCCGGCGCCGCCGGCGATCCGCTCCGCGCCGGCGCCGACCTCGGCGCCTACGCGCCGCTGATCGGCGCCGTGCGCGACGAGCTCGAGCACTTCGTCGCCAGCCACGTCCGCCTCCACGTCGTCATCGCCGAGCGCGATCGCTTCGTGCTGACCTCGATCGGCGTCCGCTCGCCGGGCGGCGCCGAGGCGCGCGAGCTGCTGCAGCAGTTCATGCACGAGTTCCGCCCCGAGCAGGTCAAGCGCTATCTCGCGCGCGAAGTGATCGGCCGGCTGCCGAACGCGGCGGTGATCGACCTCTCGCAGTTCGCCGGCCTCTCGGACCTCGAAGCCGGCGAGCGCCACGGCGACGACGGCGAGTACCGCGAGCTGCTCGCGGCGCTGCGGCCGACGCCGGCGCTGCCGCTCGCGCGGCCGTACGAAGTGAGCGTGCTCGGCCGCTGGAGCGAGGCCGACGCCGCGGGCACGACGTCGGGCATGCCGAGCCGCGCCCGCCGCATCGACACGCCGACGACGCCGCTCGCCGGCCGCCGCTGCGAGTTCGACATCGTCGACGGCGCCGGCCCGCGCCGCGCCGTCCTGCACGCGGTCGTGCCGGGTCGCCGCTACGTCGTCGGCAAGGACGAAGGCTCCGATCTTCGCGTCGACGGCACCTACACGAGCCGGCGCCACGCCGAGATCTGGCTCGACGACGACGGCTGGCGGGTCGCCGACGGCGGCTCGACCAACGGCGTGCGCGTCGAGCGCGTCGGCGCCGACGGCGCGGCGCGCGTCGTCGCGGCGGCAGCGGCGAGCGATGCAGCGCCGATGCGCGTCGGCGAAGGCATGCGCATCGTCCTGTCGGCGCGGGCCGAAGGGCCGCCCGGCGACTATCCGTCGATCGCCCTTCGGCCGATGCAGGCGGCGGCGGCGGCGCCGTCGTCGACACCGGCGACGCCGATCGCGACTGCCGCCGGCGTGCCCAAGACGCCGCTGACGGCGGTGCTCGCGCTGCGGCCGGCGGCGCGCTTCGCGATCACGGCGGCGCAGGCGAGCGGCACGCGCGTCCATGCGCTCGCCGACGACGCGCTTCCGCTCACCGTCGGCCGCTCGCGCGATCAGACGATCGTGATCGACCGGCGTCATCAGGGCGTCTCCGGACAGCATGTCGCCATCGACACCGTCGACGAGAGCGGCGCCCACGGCACGGTCCATGGCGACAACGGCATCGTCGTCGACGGCGTCGCGCGCGCCGCCGGCGAGCGCTTCGACTGGCAGCCGGACCAGACGATGGTGCTCGGCGGCTCGCTGCCCGGCGAACCGGCGTGCACGCTCGTCCTGGCACGCAGCAGCGAGGACTGACATGGCGCTTTCTTCTTCGGGACTCATCACGCCGATCGAGCCGGGCCGGACGACGCGGCCCGGCGCGCTCGCGACGGCCGCGCCGGCGCCGACGCACGCGGTCTATGCCAACGCCTCGGGTCGCCTCGAAGCGGCGGTCGCGTCGTCGTGCGGCAGCCAGCACGCCGTCAACGAGGACGCGCACAGCGCCCTCGACGGCGCCGGCCGGCTCTTCGTCGTCGCCGACGGCGTCGGCGGCGGCGCGATGGCGCAGACGGCGAGCCGGCTCCTCGTCGCCCAGCTGCACGACGCGCTCGCCGCACCGCCGCTCGACGCCGAGCGCGTCGCCGCGGCGATGCTCGGCGCCGACCGCACGATCGCCGAGGCGATCGCCCGCGTCACCGAGCGGCCCGGCGCCGCGACCGTCGCGCTGTGCGCGACGCTCGATGCGGCGGCGGCGCGCTGGCTCGTCGCCTGGGTCGGCGACTGCCGCGTCTACCGCTGGTCGCCGCGCGGCGCGGGACGGCTCGACCTCCTGACCCGCGACGACACCTTCGGCCAGCTCGGCGAAGCGCCGCCGCCCGGCGGCTCGGCCAACGACCCGGCGCGCATGGTCGGCAACGGCGCGACCACCGGCGCCAATGCCGCCGTGCACGAACTCGGCCGCGACGAAGTGCTCGTGCTCTGCAGCGATGGCGTCCACAAGCACCTCGACGGCGCCGACTGGTGCCGCGCCCTCGCCGCGCCGGTGTCGCTCGCCGAGCGCGGCCGCGCCCTGGTCGCGCTGGCGCGATCGCGCGGCAGCGTCGACGACGCGACCGCGCTGCTGCTGCATCGCGCCGATCCCGGCGGGCGCAGCCTGCGCTGGAACGGGCGCGGCGCAGCACCTTCCGAGACGGAAAGGAGCCAGCGATGAAGCCCACCGACATCGACCGCGTCTTCGGCCGCGGCCGCCTGCGCATGGTGACCGGCGACCACGTCGAGGTCTTCCGCGAGGAGGCGCTCGCCGGCGAGCGGCGCCGCTACACCAAGCGCTTCCTCGCCACCGCCGCCGGCGACTTCAGCGAGTGGACCGAGCGCGAGTGGCGCATCCTCGCGCGCCTGGTCGGCCACGGCATCAAGCCGGTGCCCGACGTCGTCCGCTTCGATCGCGGCGCCTCCGATCGGTCGGCGCTGGTGCAGACCTACGACGCCGGCGTCACCGTCGACCACTGGGCGACGCTGCTGCCGCTCGAGCGCGACGGCACGACCTTGCGCAACGTCTTCGAGGATTGCGCCCACTGGTGGGCGCTCGCCCGCCACAGCCTGATCGCGCTCGACGCGATCCACGAGCTGCACCTCGTCCACCTCGACCTCAAGGCCGACAACGTCTGCATCCCGGTCGGCCCGGCCGACTTCGATCCGCACGCGCGCGGCCAGGTGCTGCAGCCGCGCTTCGACGACATCGCGCTGATCGACTTCGCGTTCTCGCTCGTCTCGGGCGAGCGGCTCGAGAGCGCGCTGCCGATCGCGCAGCAGGCCGACTACGAGTACCAGTCGCCGCGCCTGCTGCGCGCGCTCGCGGCCGGCCGCCACGGCGACCTCGCGCCGACGCGCCAGCTCGACTGGCGCTGCGACCTGTTCAGCCTCGCCGCGATGCTCTGGCGCTACCTGCCCGAGCTCGAGGACACGACGACGGGCGCATGGACGCGGCCGCGCCACGCCAGGGCGCGCGCGCTGGTGCGCCGTCTCATCGAAGCGCACGACGCCGAGCTGCCGGCGCTGCGCCCGCACGCCGAGCTGATCGGCTTCGCCGCCGAAGCGCTCGCGGAGACCGAGCTCGGCGCGTCGCTGCAGCGCGGCTGGACGCTGGCGATCGACCACCGCAGCGCCGCGGCGCTCTCGCCGACGCCGGTGACGCGGATCGCGATGCCGGTGCCGATCACGCCGATCACGTCGGCGGTCGTGCCGCCGATCGTGGCGATGACGACATCGCGCGCGACTGGGCCGATCACGCCGGCGGTCTTGCCGCCGATCATGGCGGCGGCAACGTCGAGCGCGACTGCGCCGATCGTCGCGGCGATGGCGTCGCGCATGACCGCGCCGATGGCGGCGGCGACGTCGGGCCTGCCAGCGGCGATCGCGACGGCGGCGACATTGCCTGCGGCGCCGCCGCGAGCGGCGACGCCCGACGTCGTCCGCAGCGCCGACCGCGACAGCGCGAACGAGCCTCTCGCGGTCGATCCCACCGACGTGGCGTTGCGGATCCAGGCACGTGGGCGCCAACGCGTGCAGCGCGCGCGCCGGCTCGCCTGGGCCGGCGGCCTCGCCACCGCGGGCGTGGTCGCGACCGCGGCCGTCGCCTGGCTCGAGCCGTCGTGGCGATCGCTGCCGACCGCGCGCGACCTGCGCGCGACGGTCACGCCCGCGCGCCCGTCGGTGCCGCGGCGCGATGAACCGTTGGTGGCGCTCGCGACGACGACGCCGACGCCGACGCCGACGGCGAAGGCGAAGGCGACGGAACACGCCGAGGCGAAGGCGGCGCCAGCGATCGTCGCGCCCGAGCGTGTCGAAAACGGGCCGACGGCAGCGGCAACGATCGTCGCGCCCGAGCACGTCGAAGCGAATCCGGCGGCCGCATCGACCATCGCCGCGCCTGCGCCGGTCGATGCCGAAACGCCAGCGTCGAAGACGACGCCGCCGGCATCGTCGTCGCTCGCTGTCGGCACCGACGCGACGGCCGGCGTCGACCGACCGAGGGCGGCCACGAACCCAGCGAAGGCGCCCGCCGCGACCGGGACGAAGACGCCGCGAGACGCCGCGCCGACATCGCCGCCCCATGCGTTCGCTGCAAAGCCGGGCAGCGCCGAGGCGGCGCGCCCACGTCAGCTCGCCGGCGGCCGTGCCGTCGAGCCGTTCCCTCGATCGGCAGCGGCGGCCCGACCGGCGCACGTCGCGATGGCGTTCCCGGCGCCCGGGCCGCGATCCGCGCACGGCGCGACGACCGCCCTCGCTGCAGCGCGTGCGCACGCGTCGGCGCCGTCGCGCGTCGCGACAGCCGCTTCGCGACGATCTCCGGCCGCGACGCCGTGGCGCGCCAACGGCGCGCCGATTCCCTGGGCCGTCGCCGGCCGCGGCGCGCCGCGCCCGACCTGGGCCGGAGCCGGGACGAACGGCGATCGCGGCGCCCTGTCGGTGGCGGCGATCACGCCCGTCTCCGTGGCGGCGCCGAACGCGGCGCGGTCGCCGATGTCGAGCGGCGCGGCCCTCGCCAATGCGAGCGGCACCGCGCCGGCCGCAGGCGATACCTCGGCGGTCGCGGCCACGGCCGCGGCGCCGACGGCTTTCGCGGTCGTCGCGAAACCCTCGCTCGCGGCGGACGCAACCGCACCGGTCGCGTCGAACGGCGTCACGGCGAACGTCGCGGCGAACACCATCGCGCAAACCGCGACCACCGCGACGACCGCACCCGGCGCCACCGGCGACGGCGCACCGGTCGACTACGCAGCCCGCGCCAGCGAGCTGATGAGCCAGCACGTGCCGCGCCTCGCCCAGCGCGCCGAGCGGCTGGTCGCGCGCGTTCTCTTCATCGCCGGTCGGTCCGAGCGCGTGCCGGGCGACGACGAGATCCGCGCCGCTGCCGGCTCGCTCGGCCGCGACGCCGGCGACGCCCTCGCCGGCCTGGCGGTCTCGGCGCGCGAGGCCGAGCGCCTCGGCGACGCGGCCCGTGCCGAGTACGCACGCCGCGGCGGCACGGCGGAAGCGCTGTCGCTGCAGGCGCGCGCGTTCGGCGCCAATCCGCTCGACGTCGAGACCGCCGGCAACCTCGCCTTCCTGCTCCTGCGCCAGCGACCGGCGCAAGCGGAAGCGGCGCGCCTCCTCGCCCTCCACGCGCTGACGCTGCACGGCGCCCGCTACCCGGAAGGGCGCATCGAGGACTGGGCGACCCTGGCCATCGCCAGCGCGCTCTCCGGCCGCGAGCGCGACGCCAGGAACGCCTTTCTCGTCAGCCTCTCGCTCGCGCCCAACCTCGAGCGCCAGTGCAAGGCCGCGCTCGACGTCTACGCGCTCTACGGCGAGCGGCTGCGCGCGCCGGTCGAGGCGATGCTCTACAGCGCCAACGCGTCGGGGCGGGCGAGCGGCTCGTCGTCGTGCGAATGGCCGCCGCGCTGGGTCGTGAGCGGCGCGGCGCGGTAGAGCGGGCGCTGCGCGGCGCGCTCCGGGCGCCTTCGGCCGTCAGCGCGGCAGCAGGCGGCCGAGGACGCGCCAGTAGCGCACCGGCGCGAGCCGCTCGATCAGCGCGACGATCACCGCGTCGGCGCCGACGAGGACGCGGGCGCGGCGCCGCTCGACGGCGCGAACGATGATCTCGCCGGCGCGCGCCGGCGCCATGCGCAGCATCTTCTCACTCGCAGCGCGGCGCGCGGCGATCTCCGCCGCCGGCACGCCGGCCGGAGGGCGCGCGCTGCGCGCGATCGCCGTCGCGACGCCGCCGGGGTGAACGACGGTGACGCCGACGCGCGTGCCTTCGAGCTCGTGGCGCAGCGCGTTCGAGAAGCCGCGCACCGCGAACTTGCTCGCCGAGTACGCGCTGTGTCCCGGCGGCGAGATCAGGCCGTAGACGCTCGAGACGTTGACGATGCGCGCGTCGTCGCTCGTGTGCAGGAGCGGCAGGAAGGCGCGTGTCATGCGGACGACGGCGTCGAAGTTGATCGCCATGAGCCAGTCGAAGTCGGCCTCGCTGACCTGCTCGAACGTGCCGCCGACGGCGACGCCGGCGTTGTTGACGAGCAGGTCGACGCGCCCATGCGCCTCGCGCAGCGCCGCCGGCAGCGCCGCCACCGCGGCACGATCCGTGACGTCGACGGCGTGCCGGCTGGTGCGAACGCCGAGGGCTTCGGCCTCGGCCGCCGTCGCGGCGAGGCCGGCGGCGTCGATGTCGACGAGGGCGAGGCGGCAGCCGCGCCGCGCCAGCGCGACGGCGATGCCGCGGCCGATGCCGCTGCCGGCGCCGGTGATCACGGCGACGCGATCACGCAGCTTCATGGCATGGCGCCGGCGGCGCCGAAGCGCAGCACGCCATCGGCGATGCGGCCGAAGCGCAGCGCGAGCATGTCGCTGAAGTAGTTCTGGTGCACCTGCCACGGCCGCCGCGTTCCCTGCTTCGGCAGCAGCTCGATCGCGCGCTGCACGTAGCCCGAGGTGAAGCTCAGGAACGGCTCGACGCCGACCGTCGGGTCGCGGCGCGGCACGACGATCGCCGCGCCCTGCCGGTCCATGTGGCGCAGCAGCCGGCACACGTACTCGGCGGTGAGGTCGGCCTTCAGCGTCCACGAGGCGTTGACGTAGCCGAAGCAGAGGGCGAGGTTGGGCACGTCGCTCAGCATCATTCCCTTGTAGACCATCGCCTCGCTGGCGTTGCAGGCGCGGCCGTCGACCGTCAGCGCGATGTCGCCGAGCAGGTTGAGCTCGAGGCCGGTGGCGACGACGACGATGTCGGCGCCGAGCGTCGCGCCCGACGCGAGGCGGATGCCGTCGGCGCTGAAGCGCTCGATCGTGTCGGTGACCACCGAGGCGCGGCCGGCGCGGATCTGCGCGAACAGATCGCCGTCGGGGACCAGGCAGACGCGCTGGTCCCACGGCTTGTAGCGCGGCGCGAAATGCGTGGCCGCGTTGCAGCCGGGGCCGACCTGCTCGGCCGCCATCGCGACGATGCGCTGCCTGACCTGCTCGGGCCGGCGCCGCGCGAGGCGGTAGTAGAAGGCGCCGATGAGGACGTTCTTCCAGCGCGTCACGGCATAGGCGAGGCGCTCGGGCAGGACGCGGCGCAGCGCCTGCGCGACGCGGTCGCGGCTCGGCCGTGACACGACGTAGCTCGGCGAGCGCTGCAGCATCGTCACGTGCGCCGCCGTCCTGGCGAGCGCCGGCACGAGCGTCACCGCGGTCGCGCCGCTGCCGATGACGACGATGCGCTTGGCGGCGACGTCGAGGCCCTCGGGCCAGAACTGCGGGCTGATGAGCGTGCCGGCGAACTCGGCCTCGCCGGCGAACTCGGGCCGATGCCCCTGGTCGTAGCGGTAGTAGCCGCTGCAGACGTGGAGAAAGCGCGTGCGCCACTGCACCGGCGCGCCGTCGCTGCGCTCGCCCTCGACGATCCAGCACGCCGCCGCGCTCGACCAGTCGGCGCGTCGGACGACGTGGCCGAAGCGGATCTTCGCGGCGATGCCGGCCTCGTCGGCGGTGGCGCGGATGTAGCGCAGGATCGACGGCCCGTCGGCGATCGCCTGCGCCCCGGTCCACGGCCGGAAGCGATAGCCGAGCGTGTACATGTCGGAATCGGAGCGGACGCCGGGATAGCGGAACAGGTCCCAGGTGCCGCCGATCGCGTCGCGCTTCTCGACGATGGCGTAGCGCTTGTCGGGGCAGCGCTGCTGCAGGTGATGGGCGGCGCCGATGCCGGAGAGGCCCGCGCCGACGATGAGGACGTCGAGCAGATCGTCGCCCGGATCGGGCGCGTCGGTCGGGGACGGGGCGGCGTCTGACACTGCGACGAGAGGAAGCGGAATGCGAAACCGCGACTGTATGTGGCATTTCTCTCGTTGCCGCGCGCTTCGCGTCCGGGTGGGACGCGTGGCCGCGCAAACCCGGCATCATGAAATGCAGATAGGCCCGGCTTCGACGGCGGCATGAGACGCGAAGACAGCGACATGAGCGAGGACAGCGAGGACACCAAGGCGACGGCGGCGCGGCGCTCGCTCGCCCTGCTCAACGCGCAGGCCGACGTCGTTCGCGCCGAGCTCGCGGGCCTGCGCCGCGACCTGGCGAAGGCCAAGGACGAGCTCGGCGGCCTGCGCACCGCCCAGGTGCTCGACGCCAACGCCGAGCTCGTGCAGGCCGCGGTGCACGCCGACAGCGTCGCCCAGACCGCCGTCAGCAGCCTCGACGAGCTCGCCCGCTCGACCCAGCACGACGAGCTCACTGGCGCGCCGACGCGCGCCCTCATGCTCGACCGCCTCGACAACGCGATCGCGATGGCGCAACGGCGCTCGAGCCGGGTCGGCGTGATCTTCCTCGACCTCGACTACTTCAAGCAGATCAACGATTCGCTCGGCCACGCCGTCGGCGACCGCGTCCTGCAGCTGGCGACGCGCCGCCTCGAAGCCTCGGTGCGCGAGTCGGACTCGGTCAGCCGCCACGGCGGCGACGAGTTTGTCGTCCTCCTCGCCGAGATGGCCCGGGCCAGCGACGCCGCCGCAGTGGCGCAGAAGATCCTCGACACGCTCGCCGTGCCGGCGCAGATCGGCTCGCACACGCTGTCGCTCTCGGGCAGCCTCGGCATCAGCGTCTATCCGGAAGACGGCGCCGACGCGACGACGCTGATCGACGGCGCCGACGCCGCCATGTACCGCGCCAAGAAGGCCGGGCCGGGCCGTTACTCGTTCTGCAGCGAGATCGTCGAAAAGGACGGCCTCGACGCCGCCCTGCGCGCGCCGACCGAAGTGCCGAGCCACGCCGGCAAGCGCCCCGACTCGGCGCTCGCGGAGCACGAGGCGCGCCTGCGCGAGCTCCTCGAGGCGAACAAGCACCTCGTCAGCGTCGCCCAGACCGCGCAGCGGCTGCAGGCCGGCGCAGAAGATGCGCATCACCGCCAGATCAACTTCGTCGCCATGGCCGCGCATGCGCTACGCAACCCGCTCTCGGCGATCCGCATGGCTGCGGCGACGCTCAGGCATCCCAAGGCCGACGAGGCGTTGCGCGGCAGCCAGCACGACGTGATCGAGCGCCAGACCGCGCACATGGCGCGCCTGATCGACGACCTGCTCGACGGCTCGCGCGTCGGCGCCGGCGAGTTCCGCCTGCGGTTGAGCTCGCTCGACCTCGGCGTCATCGTCGCCGAGGCGGTCGACGCGTGCCGTCACGCGATCGACGCCAAGCGGCAGCGCCTGCGCGTCGAGCTCGCGCCCGGGCCGACGCTCGTCAACGGCGATCCGCAGCGGCTCGCCCAGGTGTTCAGCAATCTCCTCAACAACGCCTCGCGGCGCACGCCGCCGGGCGGCGACATCGTGCTGACGATGGTCGCCGACGGCGAGCAGCTGACGATCAGCGTCGCCCACGAAGGCGTCGGCATCGCCGCCGACGCCCTGCCGCACGTCTTCGACCTCTTCACGCTCGACACCAACGTGCCGCTCGACGAGTCGGGGCTCGGCATCGGCTTGGCGGTCGTCCACGAGCTCGTCAAGGCGCACGGCGGCAGCGTCACGGCGCACAGCGACGGCGCAGACCGCGGCACCGAGCTCGTCGTCTGCCTGCCGGCGGCGCCGGCGCCGGGCTAG